>JBBIOL010000020.1:0-42811 GCA_037443385.1 Anaeromyxobacteraceae bacterium | reverse complement strand
CGCCGGCCGCGCCGGCCGCGTAGACGATCCCGCCGACGACGAGCGCCACGCCGAGCCCCTTCGCGAGCCGCGAGACCGGGGACGCGCCGTGGAAGCTCCCGTGGAAGGCGCCGAGCAGCACCCCGGCCCCCGCCACGGCCGCGGCCGCGAGCGCGGCCGTTCGCGTGGCCAGGAACAGGGGCTGGAGCGAGGGGATGGAGTCCTTCAGGAAGACCCCGGCCGCGGCGAGGAGCGCCACGCCGAAGACGCTCTTCACCGTGTCCATCCACGGGCCGCTCTTCGGAACCGAGACCGAGAAGGCGCCGATGAGGAAGAAGAGCAGCCCGAGCCCCATGGCGTAGGCGAACATGATGCCGAGTCCGAAGGCGACGGAGCCCTTCGTGGCCACGAACGCGAGCGCGGCAGCGAGGACCGGCCCGGTGCAGGGCGCGGCGATGACGCCGGACACGAGCCCCATGGCGAGGGCGCCCAGGTATCCGGCCCCGCCCACGCCCTGGAGCTTCGCCTGCCAGGAGGCGGGAAGCTGCAGCTCGAAGGCGCCGAACATCGATGCGGCCATGGTGGCGAAGACGAGCGCGACCGCGCCGATGACGAGCGGGTTCTGCATGACGCTCCCGAACGCCTTGCCGGTGAGCGCCGCCCCCACGCCCAGCCCCGAGTACATGATGGCGATGCCGAGCACGTAGAGGCCCGAGAGCGCCATGGCGTGGCGCCGGGAGGATGCCTGTCGCGCGCCGAAGATGGAGACGGTGATGGGGATGAGCGGGTAGACGCAGGGGGTGAGGCTCGTGAGCACGCCCCCGCCGAAGGCCACGACGTAGGCCATGCCCGAGCCCTCGGCGAGCAGGCCGCCGAGGCCGAGGTCGGTCGTGGCACCGGTGGAGCCGCTGGCGGCCAGGTCGGGCAGCCAGGCCACGCCCGCGACCGTGAGCGCCGCCACCAGGATCCTCGTGAGGGTGCGCATGCTTCCCCTGAGCATAACCATCGCCGGCGTCGGAAAAAATCCTCGTTGCTACGGGGGCTTGGCTCGCTGGCTTCCTTGACCGGCCCGCGCGAGTCCTTATAGAACCCCAGTCCGGAACGCAATCGCCGCCGGATCCATTCCCTCGTCCCGCTTCCGTGGGAGACCGAAGCTCCCGTGAAGGTTCCGATCTACATGGACTGCCACTCGACGACACCGGTCGACCCCCGGGTCCTCGAGGCCATGCTCCCGTACTTCGGCGACCACTTCGGCAACGCCGCCTCGAAGAGCCATGCCTTCGGCTGGCGGGCCGAGGAGGCCGTGGAGGAGGCCCGGGAGAAGGTCGCACGCCTCATCGGCGCCTCGTCGCGGGAGATCGTCTGGACGAGCGGAGCCACCGAGTCGGACAACCTCGCCGTGAAGGGCGTGGCCCGGTTCCACGCCGCGCGGGGGCGCCACCTCGTCACCACCGCCATCGAGCACAAGGCGGTCCTCGATTCCATGGCCGCGCTCGCCCGCGAGGGGTTCGAGGTGACCGTGCTCCCGGTGAGCGGGGAGGGGCTCGTCGACCCCGACGCCGTCCGGGCCGCCATCCGCCCCGACACCGTGCTCGTGTCGGTGATGCACGCCAACAACGAGGTGGGGACGGTCCAGCCCCTGGAGGAGATCGGCCGGATCACGCGCGAGCGGGGCGTGCTCCTCCATACCGACGCGGTGCAGTCGCTCGGCCGCATCCCGTTCGACGTGGAGGCGACGAACGCCGACCTGGTCTCGCTCTCCGCCCACAAGATGTACGGGCCGAAGGGCGTGGGCGCCCTCTACGTCCGCCGCCGGCCCCGCGCGCGGCTGGTCGCGCAGATCGACGGAGGCGGCCACGAGCGGGGCTACCGGTCCGGGACGTTGAACGTCCCCGGCATCGTCGGCTTCGGGGTCGCGGCGGAGCTGGCGCGCGAGGAGATGCCCCGGGAGGCGCCGCGCCTGCTCACGCTGCGGGAGCGGCTCCGCCGGGCCGTCCAGGCCGGCCTGTCCGGGGTGACGGTGAACGGGAGCCTGGAGCGGCGGCTGCCCGGCAACCTCAACCTCTCCTTCGCCCACGTGGAGGGCGAGGCGCTGCTCATCGCCATGCGCGACGTCGCCGTGTCGAGCGGGTCGGCCTGCACGTCGGCGTCGCTCGAGCCCTCCTACGTGCTACGGGCCATGGGCGTGCCCGACGAGCTCGCCCACGCCTCCATCCGCTTCGGTCTCGGGCGATTCAACACGGAGGAGGAGGTGGACCACGTGGCCCGCCTCGCCGTGGAGAAGGCGACGCGGCTCCGGGAACTGTCCCCTACGTACTCTCCGTGAATCGAGGCGGGGGCGGTCGGCCACCGGGTGCGCCGGAACTCACTCCTCCTTGGGAGGGGTGGGTCATTCGCGTTTCGCCCGGGCGAAACACGGATGACCCAGGGGCGCCGGTATCACGGGTCGCGGATGACCGGGGCGGATGGCGAGCCCGGACCGGACGCGCGGGCCCGCGCTTCCGGCGAGCGCTCCGGACACTCCGGGTGATGGTCGTGCCAGGCGGCATCCCGGCCTGCCGCTTGCGGGATGCGTGCCGGCCGCATCCCGCGGCGCCGTGCCGCTCCCGGCGCGCCGACCGGCCGCCGCGCGGCGTTCCCGGTCCGCGCCGCGGCCCTCCCTAGAACCAGCCCCAGAAGCCGTTCGCCATGTAGCCGAGCCCGCCCAGGCCGAAGACGAGCCCGGCCCACCACATCACCGGCTTCCGGATGAGCGCTCCCACCGACGACATCATGATCGCGATCTGCAGCAGCATCACGGCGAGGCCGAACGACCCGCCGTGCCGCTTCAGCTCCGCCTGCTCGGCGGCCAGCTTCTCGGCGTCGGCCTTGATCTCGCCCTTCTCCTTCTCGTAGCGCTGCGCCTCGGCGGTCGCGCGCGCGAGCGACCGCTCGGCCTGGGCGCGTCCCTCCGGCGTGCGGGCCTCCAGCGCAGCCACGGCCATGCTCTCCCGCTCGATCTCGGCGAGGTTCTGCTTCAGGCTCTTCGACTGGTAGTACGCCCAGCGGTTGCCCTCCTGGGTGTTCTTGAGCTGGACCTGGGTGGAGTAGGCGCCTCCCTTGAGCGAGCTGATGGCCGCGCAAACGGCGAGCACGGTGGTGGTGAGGGCCACCCACTGGATCCACTTCTCCTTCTGATCGGCCACGCGTCCCTCCCGTCCGGTCCGGACCGGGGCCGAAGATCGCAAGGCCGGTCGCCCGGATCAAGGGCCTCGCGCGTCGCCCCGTCCCGGCGCGCGATCGCGTCGCCGAGGGTCGCACCACGCACCGCCGGTCCGCGCGTCGGCCGTCCGGTCGCGCTCGAGGCCCCACCCGCCGGCGCTCCAAGCTGGCCCGGGGCGTGCTCCACGCCCACCCGTGCGCCTGGTCCTCGCCCTCCTCCTGCTCGCTCCTCCTGGCACGCCCCCGGTCGACGCGGCCGCCGCGGCCCGCTCGGAGAGCCATCGCGTCCTCGGCGCCGTCGCCGCCGGGGATCCACCCATCGCGGCGGTGCAGCGCGCGGCGGCCGACCACGACGGCGTCGACCCCGATCGCCTCCGCGCCTGGATCGCCCGGCCCCGCAGCGCGCACTGGCTTCCGCGGGTCACGCTCGACGCGAGCCGGACCGAGCGGGACACCCGCGTGGTGGGGGTCACCGGGACCGTCGAGAGCGACTACCTGCGGCTCAACCCCTCCACGCAGTTCGGGGTGCGCCTCTCCTGGGATCTCGACCAGCTCGTCTTCTCGCGCGACGAGCCGGCCGCGGCCTGGACCGCCTCTCGCCTCGTCGACCGCCGCGAGGAGCGCGTCCGCCGCGCCACCCGCCTCTACTTCCAGCGTCGCCGGCTGCTCGTGCAGCTGGCGCTCGACCCGCCCCGCGAGGCCGTCGCGCGCGCCGAGCGGGAGAACCAGGTGGACGAGATCACCGCCGAGCTCGACGAGCTCACCGGGGGGCTGTTCTCCGGGAGGAGGAAACCGTGAAGGCTGTCGTGGAACGCCTCGCCGTCACCTGCGCCACCGTCCTCGCCCTCGCCGCGTGTGGCCCCACCGAGCCCGATCCGTCGCCCCGGGTGCTCTCCGTGGCGCCGGAGGGGACCGGGGTGCCACCCGACGCGCCGGGCATCTCGGTCCGGTTCAGCGAGCCGGTCGAGGCGTCCGGGGTGGAGGACGGAAGGTTCGTGGCGCTCGCGCTCGACGCCGACGCGAAGCCGGTGGCCACCGCCGCCGCCTCCGCCACCGGCATCGGGCCGGGCACGGCCGTGGTCCCGGCCCGCATCGTGCTCGAGGAGGCCGGCACGGTCGCGGCCGTCACGCCCGATGCGCCCCTCGCGCCGGAGGGCGCCTACGCCGTGGTCGTCGGCACGGGCATCCGCTCGGTGAGCGGTCGGGCGGTGCTCGATCCCACCGGGCGCAAGCGGGCGTTCGCCGGCACGTTTCGCACCGGCCCCATGCCCGACCGCATCCCGCCGGTGGCGCGATGGCTCTCGCCACCCCACGGCCCCGTTCCACGAAACCTGAAGGAGGTTCGCCTGGGATTCTCCGAGCCGGTCACCGGGTCGCCCGTCCTGCGGGGCGTGGCGGCCCGGGCCCACGCCGACGCTCCCGACGTGACCACGCTCACGCTCGACGCGCCGCTGCCCGGCGGCGACCTCGTCTGCGTTCTCGACGGCGTCCGCGACGCGGGCGGGAACGCTGCCCTCCCGCTCCCGGGGATCCCCGTCGCGTCCTGCCGCGACGACCGACCGCCCGTCGTCGACGCGGCCACCGTCCGCGTCCTCGGCGCCGACACCTCCGTCTCGGTCGCCGCCGATGCGTCGGAGGTGATCCGCCTCGGCGTCGAGGTGGCCGCCGAGCGGATCGGCGACGGCTGCGGCGCCGTGCCCGAGCCGCCCGGTAGCCTCGTCGTCTGGTCCGGCTTCACCGCCTGTCCGGGCCACGATCCCTGCGGCGCCGCCGTCCGCTGCCCGTCCTCCGCCACGGCCCCGGGGCTCTGCCCGGGCAGGCGGGTGAAGGTGAGGGTCCTGGCCGAGGACCTCGCCGGCAACGCCGCGCCGCCCGGCCCCTGGATCCTCGCCTCCACCGCCGTGGCGGCGCCACGCCCCGTGCTCACCGAGGTCCTCGCCGATGCGGCCACACCCCAGGCCGGCGGCGAGTACGTCGAGGTCGCCAACCTCGGAAGCGGCGAGGCCGACCTCGCCGGCTGGAAGCTCGCCAAGCGCGGTGCCACCGGCACCGTCACGCGCTGCACGATCGAGCCGCGGGGAGGGCCGCTCCCGCCCGGAGCCCACGGGCTCGTCGTGGGGGGAAGCTGGGACGGCCGGTATCCGCTCCCGCCGGGGGTCCCGCTCTTCACCTGCGGGGCCACCGCGCTGCTCGGCGGCCTCGCCGACGATCGGGCGCCGGCGGTGGCGCTCGAGTCCCCGGGAGGCGTGGTGGAGAGCGGGATCGGATGGGCCTCGCCCGGGCCGCGCTGCACCGGACGCTCGGTGGAGCGGATCCAGCCCGGCGGGGAGGACGCCGCCGCGAACCTGGCCTGCGCGAGGGCCGCGCCCGGGACGCCCGGAGCCTGCAACGGGAGCACGCCCGCCGCCGACTGCCCCCGGCGCCCGTACTGAGCGAGGCTCATCCGGCGTGCTCGGCCACCCACCTCACGAGGAGCTCGTCCTTGAAGACGATCCCGTCGGCGCCGCACCCCGCCGCCGCGCGCTCCACCTCCGCCCGGTCCGCGTCGGAGCAGAGCACGACCTTGACGCCCCGGAAACGCTCGTTGCGCTTCACGAAGCGGCAGAACTGCGGGCCATCGATGCGGGGCATCCTCACGTCCACCAGGACGAGATTGGGACGGGTCTCGCGACGCGCCAGGATGCCGGTGGCCGTCTCGGCGTCCGGGGCGTACACCACCTCGAAGCCCTTGCCCGCGAGCTCCCGGGAGAGGATGCCGGCCACGACCTCGGTGTCGTCCACCACGAGCACGCGCCGGCGGACCACCATCGCGGCGGCGAGTCGCGCCGCCAGCTCGTCGACGGGGTCGAGCCCGATCCAGGCGTCGGCCCGGCAGGTCTCCCGCAGCTCCTCGAGCGCGTCGCGCGGCGCCACCCCGGTGACGAGGGCGCGCCCGGTGAACCCCCGGTCGCGCATCATCGCCACGGCGCGGCGGCCCGTGCCGGCGTCCACCACGAGCGCCTCGGCGCCGGACAGGTTGGCGGAGAGCTGCTCGGGATCGGCGGAGGCGACGGTCTGGTGTCCGGCCCGCGACAGGGCCAGGGCGACCGCGTCGCCGACGATCTCGTTCCTGCAGCAGACGAGCACCTTCACCGGGATCCGACGATACCGCATCCGCCGCCCCCGGGGCCGAATTGCCGCCCCGGGAGGCGTGTGCTAGCCGTGGGGCGTGCGCGCGTACGAGGTCATCCACCGCAAGCGGGACGGGCGCCCCGTGCCGCCGGAGGCCGTCGCCGATCTCGTCACCCGCTACGCGGCGGGCGAGATCCCCGACTACCAGATGGCCGCGTTCTGCATGGCGGTGTTCTTCCGCGGCATGAGCGAGCCGGAGCTCCAGGCGCTCACCGGCGCCATGCTCCGGTCCGGCGACGTGCTCGACCTCTCCGACCTCCCCGGCGCGAAGGTCGACAAGCACTCCACCGGCGGTGTGGGCGACAAGAGCTCGCTCGCCATCGCCCCGCTCGCGGCGGCCTGCGGGCTCCGGGTACCGATGGTGAGCGGCCGCGGCCTGGGGCACACCGGCGGCACGCTCGACAAGCTGGAGGCCATCCCGGGGTTTCGGGTCCGGCTCCCGGTCGAGGAGTTCCGCGCCGTCCTGGCCTCCGTGGGCGCCTGCCTGGTGGGGCAGACCGACCGCATCGCCCCGGCCGACCGCAAGCTCTACGCGCTGCGGGACCTCACCGCCACCGTCGAGTCCATCCCGCTCATCGCCGCCTCGATCCTCTCGAAGAAGCTCGCGGAGGGGATCGACGGCCTCGTGCTCGACGTGAAGGTGGGCAGCGGCGCGTTCATGAAGCGCATGCCGGAGGCCGAGGCTCTGGCCCGCACGCTGGTCGGCCTCGGCCGGGGCATGGGCAAGGACGTGGTGGCGCTCGTCACCGACATGGACCAGCCGCTCGGGCGCGCGGTCGGCAACGCGCTCGAGGTCCGCGAGATCCTGGACCTGCTGGGGGGCGGGGGCCCCGCCGACCTCCGCGCGCTGACCGTCGAGCTCACCGCCGAGATGCTGGTCGTCGGGGAGGTGGCCGCGGCCCCGGACGAGGCGCGCGCGCGGGTGGTGGAGGCCATCCACGACGGGCGCGGGCTCCGCAAGCTGCGCGAGATCGTGGACGCCCAGGGCGGGGACGCACGCGTGGTGGACGACCCGGACCGGTTGCCACGGGCCTCGCGCGTGGTCGACGTCCCGGCGCCCGCGACGGGCGTGGTCGAGGCCATCGACGCCGAGGCCGTCGGCCTCGCCGCCATGGGGCTCGGAGCCGGCCGGTCGCGCATCGAGGACGCGGTGGACCCCGCCGCCGGCGTCGAGGTGCTGCGCAAGGTGGGGGATCGGGTCGAGGCCGGCGAGCCGGTGGCCCGGATGCACGTGGGCGCGCGCCCGCTCGAGTCCCCGGAGTCGACGGCGGCCCGGCTGCGGGACGCCTTGCGCATCGGGTCGGGCCCGGCCGCGCCGGGGCCGCTCGTCCGCGGAAGGATCGAGGAGGGATCGCCATGACCCGGAGGGTCGACCTGCACACGCGTCTCGAGTACGCCCGCGCCTGGGTCCGCGGCCGCACCGAGCACCGCCCCCAGGTGGGGATCGTCCTCGGCTCCGGCCTGGGCGCGCTCGCCGACCGCGTCGAGGACCGGGTGGCCATCCCCTTCGAGGAGATCCCCGAGTTCCCCGCGGCCACCGTGGCCGGACACGCCGGGAGGCTGGTCCTCGGCCGCCTGGGCGCGACGCCGGTGGCCATCCTCCAGGGGCGCACCCACCTCTACGAGGGCGCGAGCGCGGAGGACGTCGTCTTCGGCGTGCGGCTCCTCGCCCGGTCCGGCGTGCGCGCCCTCCTGCTCACCAACGCGGCCGGGGGGCTCGAGCCCGCCTTCGCCCCGGGAGACCTGGTGCGCATCGCGGACCACCTGAACCTCACCGGGCACAGCCCCCTCACCGGGCCCAACGACGACCGGATCGGGCCGCGGTTCCCGGACATGACGGCCGCCTGGGACCCCGCGCTCGGCGCCGCGCTCGACGCCTGCGCGGCCCGCCTCCGGATCCCGCTCCGCTCCGGCGTCTACGCCGGGCTCGCCGGGCCGAGCTACGAGACCCCCGCCGAGATCCGCATGCTGCGGACGCTGGGGGCCGACCTCGTCGGCATGTCCACGGTGCTGGAGGCCATCGCCGCGCGCCACGCCGGGGTCCGGGTGGCGGGGCTCTCGCTCGTCACCAACGTCGCCGCCGGCCTCTCCGCGGCCACCCTCTCCCACGACGACGTCCTGCGCGCCGGGGCGGCGGCGCGGGAGCAGCTCGGACGCCTCCTGCCCGCCTGGGCGGCGGAGGCGGCGCGTTGAGCGACCCCCGCGAGATCCGGGTGCTGTCCCGCGATCCCGTCGCGGGGGGCTCCCACGAGGAGTGGCCGGGCCGGCTCGACGCCGCAGGCCTCCACTTCCACATGAGCCACCCCCCCGCGCGCCGGCTCGAGATCCGCTTCCTGCTCCCGGGTGCCCGGACCGAGACCCGGGCCGCCGGCGAGGTGCTCCGGGTGGACCGGGACGGCGGGCGGTTCGAGGTCCACGCCCGGCTCGACCCGGCCGACGAGGACTCCCGGGCGTCCGTGGCCCGTTGGCTGGGCAAGGCCGGGGCCGGGAACGGGGAGGGAGCGTGAGCGGAAGGACAAGGACGAGGACCGGGACGGGGGGAGCCAGGCTCGTCGCGGCGGCCCGGGCGGCGCGAGGGCGGGCCTTCGCGCCCTACTCCGGGTTCCGGGTCGGTGCCGCGGTCCGCGCCGGAGGTCGGGTGTTCCCCGGAGCCAACGTGGAGAACGCGAGCTTCGGCCTGACCGTGTGCGCCGAGCGGGCGGCCGTGGTCGCGGCCGTGGTCGCCGGCGCCCGCCGCATCGACGCCGTGGCCGTGGCCAGCGGGACCACGCCTCCCACGCCCCCCTGCGGGATGTGCCTGCAGACGCTGGCCGAGTTCGCCGGCCCGGCCCTGCCGGTCACGCTGTGCGGGGCGGGCGGCACGCGCGTCGAGACCACGCTCTCCGAGCTCCTTCCGCGGGCCTTCGGGGCGGGGCTCCTGCCCGGGAGGCGGTCGTGAAGGTGCTGCGCGGTCTCGAGGCGGCGGGGCTGCACGGGTGCGCGGTCGCCATCGGCAACTTCGACGGCGTGCACCTCGGCCACCGGCGCCTCCTCGAGACGGCGCGGGCCCGCGCCGCCACCCACGGCGCGCCGGCCGTGGCGCTCACCTTCGAGCCGCACCCGGCGCGCGTGCTCCGCCCGCGCATGGCCCCGCCCACGCTCACGCCGCTGCCGCGCAAGCTCGAGCTGATCGAGGAGGCGGGGATCGACGCGGCGGTGGTGCTGCCCTTCGACCTGGCCTACGCGGCCACGCCGGCCGCCGACTTCGTGAAGCGCGACCTCTGCGCCCGGCTGGGCGCCGCCGACGTGGTGGTCGGGTACGACTTCACGGCTGGTCACGAGCGGGCCCGGGTCGACGCCCTGCGCGAGATCCTGCTCGCCTGCGGCATCGGGCTCTCGGTGATCCAGCCGGTCACGGCCGACGGCCTCACGGTCAGCTCCACCAAGGTCCGGGAGTTCCTCCTCGAGGGCAACGTGGAGGGCGCGGGCGTCCTGCTCGGCCGCAGCCACGACGTCGAGGCGGTGGTCGAGCGCGGCGCCGGACGGGGCCGGTCGATCGGATTCGCCACCGCCAACCTGCGCCCGGAGGGGCTGCTCCCCGCGCTCGGCGTCTACGCCGCCCGGGCCCGGGTGGGGGTGGGCCTGCGTCCCGACGGGGTGGCCCACGCCGCCGGCGCCCGGACCTTCGACGCCGTCTGCAACGTGGGGGTGAAGCCCACCGTGGAGGAGTCGGGCCCGGTGGGGCTCGAGGCGCACCTGCTCGGACACGACGGGAGCGACCTCTACGGGGAGCGGGTGCGGGTGGAGTTCTGCGGGCGGATCCGCGCCGAGCGCCGATTCCCGTCCCTCGACGCGCTCCGCGCGCAGATATCGACCGACGCCTCCGAGGCCAGGGATCTCCTGCGGCGGCTCCGGGGGCGCTGAGGCAACCCGGCGGAAACACGGCCGGATCTCGCCGGGTTGCGCCCCATGGTTCCTTGACCGTCTCGGAAACGCGGTGCTACGGTCGTTTTACTTCCAGCCCGCCCGATCCCGGGGGAAAGTGGCGATATGTCGGGACGTCTCGGCGAGCTCCTGGTGCGGGAGAACCTTGTCTCGCTCCAGCAGCTCCAGAAGGCCCAGGAGGAGCAGCGCCGCACCGGCGGACGCATCGGCTCCCTCCTCGTCAAGCAGGGCGCGATCGCCGAGAGCGATCTCACCAGCTTCCTCTCCAAGCAGTACGGCGTGCCGTCGATCTCGCTGAAGGACTTCGAGATCTCCGACGACGTCATCAAGCTCGTCCCCAAGCAGACGGCGGTGAAGCACGGCGTCGTCCCGGTCAACCGGGCCGGCTCCTCGCTCATCATCGCCATGAGCGACCCGTCGAACATCCTCGCCCTCGACGACATCAAGTTCTCCACCGGCTACAACGTCGAGGTGGTGGTCGCCTCCGAGCAGGCCATCCGCGAGGCCATCGAGCACTACTACGGGGAGAAGGGGCCCAGCTACGACGAGGTGATGCAGGGCTTCGAGGACGCCGACTTCTCCGTGGTGGAGGAGACGGACGGCCTCGACGTGCTCGACCTGGAGAAGAGCGCCGCCGAGGCGCCGGTCGTCACGCTGGTGAACATGATCCTGCTCGACGCCATCAAGAAGGGGGCGTCGGACATCCACGTGGAACCCTACGAGAGGGAGTTCCGCGTCCGCTTCCGCATCGACGGGGTGCTCTACGAGGTGATGAAGCCGCCCATGAAGCTGCGGGCGGCCATGATCAGCCGCCTCAAGATCATGAGCCACCTCGACATCTCCGAGCGCCGCCTGCCCCAGGACGGCCGCATCAAGCTGCGGCTCGGCAAGGGCAAGGAGATGGACTTCCGCGTCTCCGTCTGCCCCACGCTCTACGGCGAGAAGGTGGTGCTGCGGCTCCTCGACAAGTCGAACCTCCAGCTCGACATGACCAAGCTGGGCTTCGAGGAGCAGCAGATGAAGGACTTCCTCGAGGCCATCGACCGCCCCTACGGCATGGTGCTCGTCACCGGGCCCACCGGGTCGGGCAAGACCACCACGCTCTACTCCGCCCTCCAGCGCCTCAATGAGGTGGCCTGGAACATCAGCACCGCCGAGGACCCCGTCGAGTTCAACTTCTTCGGGATCAACCAGGTGCAGATGCACGACGACATCGGGCTCAACTTCGCGGCCGCCCTGCGCAGCTTCCTGCGGCAGGATCCCGACATCATCATGGTCGGCGAGATCCGCGACTTCGAGACCGCCGAGATCGGCGTCAAGGCGGCCCTCACCGGGCACCTCGTGCTCTCCACGCTGCACACCAACGACGCGCCGGGCACCATCTCGCGGCTCCTCAACATGGGCATCGAGCCCTTCCTGGTCACCGCGTCGCTGAACGCCGTGATCGCCCAGCGCCTCTGCCGCCGGCTCTGCCCGGACTGCAAGGCCCCGGCGGCGCCCGACGAGCAGGCCCTCGTCGACGCCGGCTTCCCGCCCGACCAGGTGGGGACCTTCACCGTCTTCGACAAGGTGGGCTGCAAGAACTGTAACGACCGGGGGTTCAAGGGCCGCGTCGCGGTCTACGAGGTCATGCCCATGTGGGACGGGCTGAAGGAGCTCGTCATCAACGGCGCCTCCACGGCCGAGCTGAAGCAGGAGGCCATCCGCCTCGGGTTCCGCACGCTGCGGATGAGCGCGCTCAACAAGGTGAAGGAAGGGACCACCACGCTCGCCGAGGCGGTGGGCAACACCGCGCCGGACCGCTTCTAGGAGGACGACCGTGGCCAACCTGCACCAGCTCCTCAAGGCGATGGTCGAGAAGGGCGCCTCCGACCTCCACATCACCACCGGGTCCCCGCCCCAGCTGCGCATCGACGGCAAGCTGGTCCCGCTCAAGACCAACCCGCTCACCCCGGTGGAGACGAAGCAGCTCTGTTACTCCATCCTGACGGACGCCCAGAAGCACCGCTTCGAGGAGGAGACCGAGCTCGACCTCTCCTTCGGCGTGAAGGCGCTCTCCCGCTTCCGGGCCAACGTCTTCATGCAGCGCGGCGCCGTGGCCGGCGCCTTCCGCACCATCCCCTTCAAGATCCTCTCGTTCCAGGAGCTCGGGCTCCCGCCGGTGGTGAGCGAGCTGGCCAAGAAGCCCCGCGGCCTGGTGCTGGTCACCGGCCCCACCGGGTCGGGCAAGTCGACGACCCTGGCCTCGATCATCGACAAGATCAACACCGACCGGCACGAGCACATCATCACCATCGAGGACCCCATCGAGTACCTGCACCCCCACAAGAACTGCCTGGTGAACCAGCGCGAGGTGGGGGCCGACACCACGTCCTTCAAGAAGGCGCTCAAGTACATCCTGCGCCAGGACCCGGACGTGGTGCTCATCGGCGAGATGCGGGACCTCGAGACCATCGAGGCCGCGCTGGTGGTGTCGGAGACCGGCCACCTGGCCTTCGCGACCCTGCACACGAACAGCTGCGTGCAGACCATCAACCGCATCCTCGACGTCTTCCCGCCCTACCAGCAGCCCCAGGTGCGGGCCCAGCTCTCCTTCGTGCTCGAGGGGGTGCTGACCCAGAACCTCATGCCCCGGGCCGGGGCGCCGGGGCGGGTCCTGGCCATCGAGATCATGGTGCCGAACCCGGCCATCCGGAACCTCATCCGCGAGGACAAGGTCCACCAGGTCTACTCGCAGATGCAGATCGGCCAGGCCAAGTTCGGCATGCAGACCTTCAACCAGAGCCTGGCGTCGCTGGTGCAGCGGAGGCTCATCACGCCGGACGAGGCCCTGGGCCGGTCGAGCGACCCGGACGAGCTGAAGAACATGCTCACCACCGGTGCGGGCGTGCGCACGGCGGCGGCTCCGCCGCAGAGGTAGGCGCCGGTAGGGGAATGTGAGGATCGACGCGGCGCGGCCCCTGTCCTAGACTCGGGGGACGGGGATCCGGAGCGAGGGGCGAATGGCACAGGCGGCAGCCACCAAGATCGCGACCAAGAACGCGCCGGCGGTGCGCAAGCTCCCGGTCTGGAAGTGGGAGGCCAAGACCCGGCAGGGCGAGGTCCGCGCCGGCGAGATGGAGGCCGCGGACGACGCGGCGGTGAAGGCGCGCCTCTCGCAGATGGGGCTCGAGCCCACCAAGGTGAAGAAGAAGCCGCGGGAGTTCCACGTCAAGATCCCCGGCGTCGGAGGCGTCGGCACCAAGGACATCCTCATCTTCACGCGGCAGTTCTCGGTCATGATCGACGCCGGCCTGCCGCTGGTGCAGGGGCTCGAGATCATCGCCACCCAGGCCGACAACCGCGAGTTCCGCCGCGTCCTCACCGACGTGAAGCTCCGCGTCGAGGCCGGCTCCACCTTCGCCGACGCGCTGGCCCAGCACCCCAAGGTCTTCGACGAGCTCTTCACGCAGCTGGTCCGCGCCGGCGAGATCGGCGGCATCCTCGACACCATCCTCCAGCGGCTCGGCGCCTACATCGAGAAGAACGAGAAGCTGAAGCGGCGCGTGAAGGGGGCCATGGTCTACCCGGCCATCGTCCTCACCGTGGCCGTCGGCGTGACGCTCATCCTGCTCATGTTCGTCACCCCCACCTTCGAGAAGATGTTCAAGGACTTCGGCGGCTCGATGCCCGGGCCCACCCAGTTCCTCATCGACCTCTCCCACGCGCTGACGCGCTACTGGTACGTCATCCTGGGCATCCCGGTGGGGCTCTTCGTGGCCTTCCGGGCCTGGGTGGCCACCGACCAGGGGCGCAAGCAGTGGGACGCCTTCGTGCTCAAGGTCCCGGTCATCGGGCCGCTCATCCGCAAGATCGCCGTGGCCCGCTTCACCCGCACGCTCGGCACCATGCTCTCGTCCGGCGTGCCCATCCTCGACGCCCTCGAGATCGTCGCCAAGTCCGCCGGCAACAAGGTCATCGAGCGGGGGATCCTGACCGTCCGCGCCCGCATCGCCGAGGGCAAGAACATCGCCGGCCCGCTCGCCGAGACCAAGGTCTTCCCGCCCATGGTGGTCCAGATGATCGGCGTCGGCGAGGCCACCGGCGCCATGGACCAGATGCTCGCCAAGATCGCCGATTTCTACGACGACGAGGTCGACGTGGCGGTGGCCGCCCTCACCAGCATGATCGAGCCCATCATGATGGTGTTCCTGGGCGCGGTGGTCGGCGGCTTCCTGCTCGCCATGTACCTGCCCATCTTCAACATCGCCGGCAACATCAAGTAGCGCGATGGCCGACCCTGAGGCGCCCCCCGCCGCCCGGGCCGTGCCCTGGATGGCCGATCCGGTCCGGCGCAAGCTGGGCTGGGTCATCCTCTTCCGGCTGGTGCTCGACACGGTGCTGCTCGGCGGCACCGCATTCTGGCAGGTGGGGGCCGGCGGCGGCACGCCGTCGCTCGCCTTCGCGCTCTACACCGTCGTGCTCGCGACCTTCGTGGCCTCGCTCGGCTTCGCGGCGTGGCTCGCCTCGGGACGCTGGCTCCCCGGCCTGGCCTGGGCGCAGATCGCCGCCGACGTCGCCATCGCCACCGCGGTGGTGGCCCTCACCGGCTGGAGCGACAGCGTCTTCGTCTTCATGTACTCGCTCGCCATCGTGGAGGGCGCGATCCTCCGCTTCCGCGTCGGCGCGGTGGGCGCGCTCGCGCTCTCCATCGCCGCCTACGTCCCCGCGGTCCTCTCGCTCGCGCCGGGCCGTCCGACGGTGCTCTCCCTCTTCGCCCACGCCGGCGCCTTCGTGGCCTCCGCCGCGCTCGCCACCTACCTGGCGGAGCAGCTCCGTCGCACCGGCGAGACCCTGGAGGCCCGGGAGTCGGACCTGGAGGCGGTCACCGCGCTGCAGGAGGCCATCGTGCAGTCGGTCTCGGCCGGGCTGGTGACGCTCGACGCCGGCGGCCGGATCACCTTCCTGAACCGCGCCGGGGAGCAGATCACCGGGCTCGGCGCCGACGCGGTGCGGGGCGAGCCGGCGGCGCGCTGGTTTTCCGGGATGCAGGAGCAGACCGGCCGCGACGAGACCGACTTCGTGAACCAGCGGGGCGAGACCCTGCGGCTCGGCTACACGCACTTCCCCCTGCGCGGCCGGGACGAGCGGCCCATCGGCCGGGCGGTGATCTTCCAGGACCTCTCCGGGCTGCGCGCCATGGAGGAGCGGGTGCAGCGCAGCGAGCGGCTGGCGGACATCGGCCGCGTCGCCGCGGGCCTGGCCCACGAGCTCCGCAACCCGCTCGCCGCCATGTCCGGGTCGATCGAGCTCCTGCGCGCGGGGCTCCGGCTGGGTCCCGACGAGGCCCGCCTGATGGACATCGTGACCCGCGAGGCCTCGCGCCTCAACGAGCTCGTCACCCGCTTCCTCGAGTACGCGCGCCCGGCCGTTCCCCGTCGCGCCCACACCGACCTGGCGCGCCTCGCCGCCGACACGCTCGCGGTCTTCGCCAACGACCCCGCCGCGGCGTCGATCCAAACGGTGCTCGATCTCCGCGAGGCGCCCACGCGCTGCGACCCGGATCTCATGCGCCAGGTGCTCTGGAACCTGCTCGCCAACGCCGCGCACGCGGCCCGCTGGCACGCCGCCGCGGCCCGGGAGCGGGGCCTGGTCACGGTCCGGACCGGGCTCGACGATGACGGGTGGGCCCGCCTCGAGGTCGAGGACGACGGCGACGGGATCCCCCCGCAGGACCTGCCCCGCCTCTTCGCGCCCTTCTTCACGACCAAGGAGCGGGGCAGCGGGCTCGGCCTCGCCACCGTGCAGCGGGTGGTGGACGCCCACCACGGCACCATCGTGGCCGGCCCGGCCGCGGGCGGCGGCGCGCGCTTCGTGGTCCGGCTGCCGCCGGAGGGATAGGAGAGGCCATGGCGCGGATCCTGGTGGTGGACGACGAGCTCTCCATGCGGGAGTTCCTGCAGATCCTCCTCTCCAAGGAGGGGCACTCGGTGATCTCCGCCGGCGACGCGGCCGTTGCGCTGGAGCGCTTCCGCGAGGCCGAGCCGGACCTGGTGGTGACCGACCTGCGCCTCGGGCGCGACTCGGGGCTCGACCTGCTGCGCACCGTGAAGGCCGAGTCCCCGCGGACCGAGGTGGTCATCATGACCGCCTTCGCCACCGCCGAGAACGCGGTGCAGGCCATGAAGCTCGGCGCCCATGACTACGTGCTGAAGCCCTTCAAGGTGGAGGAGATGCTGCTCGTGCTCGCGAAGGCCCTCGAGCACCGCGCGCTCCTCGCGGAGAACCGCCTGCTCCGCCACCAGGTCGGGTCCCGGCGCACCGGGCCGGACGAGATCCTCGGCCAGTCCCCGGCCATCCAGGAGGTCCGCCAGCTGGTGGAGAAGCTCGCCCCGACGCGGACCACGGTCCTCGTCACCGGGGAGAGCGGCACCGGCAAGGAGGTGGTGGCGCGCACCATCCACGCCCGCAGCGACCGGCGCGACCAGCCCTTCGTGGCCATCAACTGTGGCGCCATCCCGGAGGGGCTCATCGAGAGCGAGCTCTTCGGGCACGAGAAGGGGAGCTTCACCGGCGCGGTGGAGGACAAGCCGGGCCTCTTCGAGGTGGCCGGCTCCGGGACGCTCTTCCTCGACGAGGTGGCGGAGCTTCCCCTCCACGTGCAGGTGAAGCTGCTCCGCGCCCTCCAGGAGCGGCGCAGCCGCCGGGTGGGCGGGAACGCCGACGTCGCCTTCTCGGCGCGGGTCATCGCCGCCACCAACCGGGCGCTCGAGGCCGAGGTGAAGGCCGGGAGGTTCCGCGAGGATCTCTTCTACCGGCTCAACGTCATCCAGCTGCGCATGCCCCCGCTCCGGGAGCGGCGCGGCGACATCCCGGCCTTCCTGGAGCACTTCCTCCGGCGATTCACGGCGGAGCTCGGGCGCGGGGAGGCGGCCTTCTCGCCGGAGGCCATGGACCTGCTCGTCGCCTGGCAGTGGCCGGGGAACATCCGGGAGCTCGCCAACGTGGTCGAGCGGGCGGCCACGCTCTCCGACGCGTCCATCATCGGCGCCGACGCGCTGCCCCCGGCGCTGCGCGGCGCCGAGCTGCGCGCCGCGCCGGCCGAGATTCCCACCTCCGGCATCGACCTGCAGGCCCACCTCGACGCGCTGGAGCGGCGCGCGCTGGAGCAGGCGCTGGAGCGGACCCACGGCAACAAGACCGAGGCGGCCCGGCTGCTCTCGCTGACCTTCCGCTCGCTGCGCTACCGGCTCGCCAAGTTCGGGATCGGGGAGGGGTAGGCCCCGCCCCCCGGCGCGGGGCCGGGGCGGCGTGCGGCCGGCCGGGTCACTCGCAGGTGGACTGCGACGTGACCGGGTCGTGGCGGCAGGCGTGCAGGTCGCGCGGGACCTCCAGCCAGTAGATCATCTCCGAGGTGTCGGTGCGGGTGCCGAAGTCGGTCTGCTGCACCATGCCCGACGCCCCGGTCCCGGGCGGGAACTCGAGACCCTGGTACTTCACCTCGCCGGCGGCGTTCACCACCACCCGGATGGTCGGCGAGTTGGGCGCCGCGATGGTGGTCCGCTGGGTGGCCCGGACGTAGAGGTTGGCGTCCGGAACCGTGGACGAGTAGCCGCAGGTGGCCGATGGCGCCCCGGTGAGGTAGTCGGCCAGGTAGCCGTAGGTCTGTGGATTTCCCGCCGTCCCGGTGCAGGGATCGGTCCCGCTGGCGTCGGCGCCCACCGGGCGGAAGCTCGCCCAGGAGGTGCAGCCGAGCACGGTGGAGGCCCCGGCGCCGGTCTTCTCGTCGAACCACGGCGGCGCGGGCGAGCAGGAGGAGAGCGGGCAGCGGTCCCCGTACTGGAAGTACCAGCCGGGGTCGGAGGAGTTGGCCGAGCACTTCGTCCCCGACGCGCAGGAGACCGTGCTGAGGAGCGGGCTGGCCGGGTTGAAGGACACCGTGGCCTGGGTCACGTCCACCAGCGTGCAGCTGTTGCCGGCGGGGCCGGAGCAGCCGGTGTAGGCGACGTCGGTGAAGCGGTTGGCGTCGAAGGCGACGGCCTGGGCCTGCGTGTCGAACCGCTTGCCGGCCGCGCCTCCGAAGGACCAGATGCCGTAGAAGCGGGACTTCCAGGAGGGGGGCGGAACGGTGCCGTAGGCGCTCGTCCCCAGGTTGGTGGCCGGGGTGCAGATGCCGGTCGCGTCGCAGCTCATCTCGCCGACCACGGTGGCGGCCGGCGACCCGGGGCAGGTGAACTGCACGGTGGCCGTGGTCTCGAAGGTGCCGCAGGTGAGCGGCGATCCGCAGTTGCTGCTGGTGCGGTCGAGGCGGAGCTGCCCCGTGGAGCAGTCGAAGGCGCCGCTGCGGGTGCAGGAACCGAACTCGTCGGCGAAGGTGGCGTGCACGGTGGTGCAGCCCGCCGCGCAGCAGCCGAGGAGGTTGTCGGCGGTGCACTCGTTCCCGGTGGTCATGCTGCGCTCGCGGTTGCCCGAGCCCACGAAGGTCCGCAGCGTGTGGGTGGTGGCGTCGTACACGTTGTCGGCCATGAGGAAGAAGGGCGACCGGCCGGTGATCCACTGCGTGCCGTCGGTGCGGCGCTGCTCCTCGAAGGTGCGCGAGGCGAACCAGTTGGTGGAGGCCGTGGTGCCGTCGAAGTTGCCCGGCTCCCAGAAGCGGGCCACGAAGACGTTGCCGCCCAGGTCTCCCCAGGTTGCGGTGTCGAAGAAGCCGTCCCGGTCGGTGATGGGCTGGGTGGTGTCGCCGATGTCGACCGCGCCCACGCTGGCGGTGACGGGGAACATGCTGGTCGAGCTGGTGAACCCCATCAGCGTCTTGAAGTCGTCGTCGGTGAAGCGCCAGACCACCGCTCCGGTCCAGACGTCGACCATCCAGACGGCGCGGCCGCGGGTCAGCGTCGGGTCGTACCCGCCATTCACGAAGACGATCCAGCGCTCCTCGAAGGCCCGGCCGGTGGGGTCGGGGACGCCGCTGCCGAGGGCCAGGCGCACCGGGCCGATGGGCGGCGGGCCGGGGGCGAAGTCGGTCCACGACTGCCCCATGTAGCGCGTGTCGTCGGACCCGGCCGGCGGGAACGACCAGAGGAACTTGGGGGCGGTGACGTCGGTGATGTCGAGCGCCGTGTACTGGGTGCCCCCGGAACGCTCGGTGACGACGGCCACGGTGTGGAACTCCTCCTGGCCGGTGCCGTACTGCTTCACGTTGTCGCGGGAGTGGCCGACGGCCGGGTTGGCCGTGCTCCCGTCCACCCAGACCTCCTTCACCATCACGTTCCCGTCCACCATGTACTGGTGGGAGGTGGTCATGTCCTTCAGCTTGGGGAGCAGGTCGGGCGGGATGAAGCCCCAGAGCTCCTCGCCGGTGCCCTTCGTGTAGGCCTTCTGGCCCAGCGCGTTCCGGGTGGTGCCGGTGGGGCTGCCGGCGTCGAAGGCGTGCAGCATGCCGTCGTTCGAGCCCACCAGCACCACCTGCTGCCGGTCCACGTGGGCCAGGCGGTACGCCTCGTACGCGTCGGCCGTGGAGGTTCCCAGGCCCGGGTAGGTGTTCACGATCGAGGTCTGCTTCGGGAAGGCGGGTGGGCTGAAGATGGTCGCCGTGCACTGGTTGTCGAAGCCGGTCCCGCAGGAGAACTCGTCGGTCGGCGGCCGCACGATCACCGGGGCGGAGTGGAACACGTCGCCCAGCTTCCAGAAGGTGGGCGAGGCGGTCCGCGCGTCGTTGGGCCGGTCGCGCTGCTCGCCGTCGGCCCCGTCGGGGCACTTCGCGGCGTTCGACTGCCGGCCCGGGGCGCCGCACAGGTCGCCGTCCAGGTCGGTCACGTCCCAGCCGTGGACGAAGTCGATGACGGCCTTGGCGCACTGGTTCACGACCGAGCTGCAGGCGGGGAGCGGCGCCGTGCCGCAGATGCCCCAGATCTGGAGCTGGGCGGTGCACCACGAGGTGGAGAGGTTCATGAAGGGAGCCCAGCTCGAGGCGTGGGCCGCGTCGAACGCCGTGACCTGGCCGTTCAGGACCGAGTAGAGGGTGCGGTCGTTCGCGCTGCGGTACCCGGGAACCGGCTGCGCGGCCAGCGGGTGGCCGGTGGGGTACGTCGGGTTCGAGAGCACGAACCCCGCGTCCCAGAACATGTTGGCCGAGGTCTTGCCCTGGCTCTTCTTGAGGAATGCGCCGGTCTGGACGTCCTCCACCACCTCGTCGCAGTCGGCGTCCACCAGGAACACCCCGGTGCAGATGGCCCGGCCGTTCACGTCGGCGTTGCCGTCGAAGTTGGCGCTCACCGTCTTCGGCCCGCACTGCACCTGCGGCTGGCCGTCCGCCTGGGTGGGGCCCTTGGTGGCGTCGCAGCCGTTCAGGAACTCGTCGAAGAGCATGCCCTGGTAGACGTGGCCCTCCCACATGGGCGAGTCGTTGGGCTTGAAGCGGGTGAGCACCGCCTCGACCGCCACCGACCGGAGCGTGGAGAGGGAGGCGGCGGCCGGGGCGCTGAAGGAGTTGGCCCGCTCCACCACGTCCTTCACGGCGGTGGCCACCGCGGAGGCGAGCGAGGTGGCGTCGCTCGCGTTGTTGAAGATGCCCGAGCCCATGTTGGCCGTGGCCCGCAGGATCTGGACCGCCGGGTTCACCGTGCCGGTGGGCTCGTAGAGGCCGAAGCTCACCGTGTAGGTGGAGATGATCTGCGGGTCGCTCACCGCCAGGTCGGTGCGCAGGTCGTTCGAGTGCAGCCAGGAGGCGATGCGGGGCAGCGACGTGGGCGGGTTGCTCGTGCTGTCGCTGGGGCTGCAGCACATGCTGCTCGGGCAGGTCGAGCCGGAGGGGTACGAGGTGGAGTCGTTCGGGCAGGTGCAGCCGCTCGGGCAGGTGGTCGTGTCGGGCGGGTAGTGCGTCGTGTCCCCGGAGCAGGTCGTGTAGCAGGTGCGCGAGCTCGTGTACTGGGTGGTGTCGTTGGGGCACTGCCAGTAGCAGGTGGACGTGGGGTTCCTCCAGGTCGAGCTGCCCGGGCAGGTGTAGCAGTAGTTGCTGTTCTTGTTGATTCGCGGCTCTCCGGAGGAGCAGCGGCAGTTGTTCCCGTTGCAGCTGGTGGCGGGGCGCCCGACCTGGGTCCCCACCGCGCCCGCAAGCGCCGCGGTGGAGGTGACCTTGGTGACCGTGGGGCAGGTGGCCGTCACGCCCGACCGGCAGCTGTCGCCCGGTCCGCAGTTCCGGGAGTTGTGGTACGGCACGTCGTCGTAGCCGGTGATGGCCGTGGGCAGCGTGCTCTCGCTGTTGGGCGATCCGTCGGTGACCACGATGATCGAGTTCTGCTGGCAACCCCAGCAGATCGAGCACTGGTTGGGGTTGTTCTGCGCCCAGGGCGCGTTCACGAGCCCCGCCGTCGTTCCAACCAGCGACGAGTTCTCGAAGCTCGAGCCGAACTTGGCCGTGTAGACCCCCTGGGAGGTGAAGTACTGGCCGACGCCGAAGAGGGTGGTGGCCATGGGCGTGTTGCCGCTCATGAAGCTCGGCAGCCCGGAGATCTTGCGGTTCAGCGCGTCGAGGATGTACTGGCGCGCCTGCTGGAACTTGGCCGCGTTGCGCGGGTAGGAGTTGGGCTTGTCGGGCCCGAGCGGCACGACGATGCGGGCGCCGCTCCCGCTCGACGACAGGATGGCCAGGCCGAAGCGGACCTGGTCGAGCGTGCTGGGAGCCGCCGGGTCGATCCACACCATGTCCTTGATGACCTTGCGGGCGGCCATGAACTTGGGCGGGTTGGCGTTGAGCCAGCCGCCGCTGAAGAGGACGTAGCGCCCGGTGTTGCCGCTCGAGTCCCGGTAGGCCTGGAAGTAGAAGCCCTTGGCCGGCGTGGACGAGTCGCCGAAGAGGCACTTCCGGCAGGCGGCGTCGTCGGCGGTGACGCCGCTCGCCGGGTTGCAGTTCGTCTTCGGCGTGGCCGACGTCTCCGTCCAGGAGTTGAACGCGTAGATCTGGTTCGCCTGGAACATGCAGCTGCTCGAGTTGCAGGTGGCCGGGCCCCAGCCGGGCCGGTCGTCGAGACCACCGGTGACGAAGGGGTGGCCGGTGTCGTAGGGCGTGGCCTTCGGCGTGTACGTCTGCATCCAGGTGAGGTTGGGATCCCCGGAGACGTCGCAGGTCCCCCGGACTCCGGTCGACGACGGGACGGAGAGGACGGCGTCCACCGGCCACTGGCAGATGGCCGGGGCGTCGGTCCCGCCCCACGAGGCGTCGATGTTGTCCCCGCACTGCGGGAGCGTCTCCATCGACCCCGACGAGTCGAGGACGAACATGATGTTCGACGGGCCGACCGGCAGGGTGAAGAACTGCTCGTCGCCGGTGGTGGGTCCGCGGGTGGTGCTGGCGAGCGAGGTGGTGGGGTTGAAGCAGTCGGGAACGGTGCCGTCGGCGCCGAGCGGGAGGACCACCGCGGCGAGGAGGGCGACCAGGGCGAGGCCGAGGTTGCGGGAGCGAGGGGTCATGGTCGTCCTCCTAGAGTCCGAACCGCACGCCGAACTCGACCTCGAGCTGGCGGCCGCTCGTCGGCGTGCCGTCGCCGCCCACCTGGCAGTGGACGACGACCTTGTACGGCGTCCCGCCCATGCTCTCGGTGCGGATGCGCCAGTTGGCGGTGCTGGGCTTGGTGGGGCCCGCGGTCCAGCCCGGGAGCGGGCTCACCTGCACCACGTTGACCGAGTCGAAGTGCCCGGCCGACACCACCGTCCGGTCGTCGAGCGGCGCGTTGAGCGCCTGGATCTGCGTGACCGGCGCGCCCAGCAGCTTGAACTGGCTGAGCAGGAGACGGCGGCCGGCGTCGGCGCAGGAGACGAGCTCCTGCTGCTTGCGCCCCGCCGTCGCGGCCGAGAGCTCGAGCGAGGCGAACCGGATCATGGCCACGCCGATGGCGGTCACGGCGAGCACCACGATCAAGGAGAAGATGAGCGTGCCGCCGCGCTGGGATCGAAGGTTCATGACGGTCCTCGTCCTCATCCGCCGCCGACGTTCAGGTTGTCGGCTCCGGAGGTGGTGGAAAGGGCAGGGATGAAGGGGGTGCGCGCGTCCATGTTGCGCGGCGTGAAGGTGGCCTCGAAGGACAGGTGGCGGAAGCCGAGCTCCGGCGCCGTCGTGGCGGCACGGTTGCCGACCGCCGGGAGCTGGTTGTCCCGGGTGGTTCCCTCGGTGGAGCGCCGGTCGGCGGAGCGCACCACCACGGCGACGCGGACCCCGCGCAGGTTCGAGGGGTGGTTGGTGAGGCGCGATTGCGCCGTGCGCTGCGTGGCGTAGCTGGGGATCCCGGCGGCCGGGGCCAGGTCGATCCCGCCGGCCCCGTTCGTGAGGCGCACCCCGACCGTGGGCGGCACCGCGGTGAGGGCTCCGCCCCCCTGGGCGGCCGGGAACAGGTAGGTGACCTGCAGGTCCTCCACGTCGGGGGCGACCGGCGTGAGGATGGCGGCGCCGGTCGCGTCGGTGAGCCCCTGGTCCAGCATGAGGATGGGGTGTGCGCCGGCGGTGCCCCAGTCCCGGACCGTCCCGTCCGCGTCGTAGGTGCCCACGAAGTAGCGGTAGCGATCCACCTTGAGGACGGCCACCTGCCCGCCCTGGAAGCAGGTCCGCGTGAGCCAGTCGTTCTGGAGGGGGAAGTCGGTGCCGGAGCCGTCGGCCAGCGGGACCGGGACGCTGGCCCCGGCGTTCACGGCCACCTCCGCGCCCACCGTGACGTAGGCCCATTCCAGCTCGCCGCTCAGGCAGGCGACCTGGAGGATCTGCCCCCGGTGAAGCGGGGCGTTGAGCGGGCCCCGCAGGGTGAGCTGCGTGGTCGTGGGGGCCGTGGCGAGCGCGTGGTTGAAGTACGGGCTCCGGGAGAGGAAGACGAGCTCGTCCGGGCCGGCGACGCCGTCGCGGCAGGTCACCGCGCCGGTGCAGGCGTAGCCCGGGATGCGCACCAGCGCGCCGCCGGGGGCGCGGTCCATGGGGGCGTTCGCCATGGTGCCGAAGTCGAAGGCGAAGGCCGGGTCGATGCCATAGCCGGCCATGCGGAGGTTCGAGCCCAGGTCCTCGAGCGCGATGCGCGCCGTCTCCTGCACGCCGCGGTCGTCGGCCCCGGCCGTGTAGGAGCGCACCTGGCCGGTGAGCAGGCCGACCGCGAACACCACCACGATGGAGGCGACGAGCACGCCGACGATGAGCTCGACCAGGGTGAATCCACGCGCGCGGGACGGGTCGTTCATTGGTTGTCCGCCGGGTTGGCCTTGGAGGTGAAGAGGACGATGCGGCGGAACCCGGCGCCCTGGGGCCAGCGCACGATGACCGCGATCCGCCGCGCGTCGGGGATGCCGTTGCCGTTCCAGTCGTCTCCCTCGGAGACGTTCCAGTACCGCTCGTAGCCGCCGTCGGCGAGCGACGCGGCGGGGACGCCCAGCCAGGGGGCGCCCCCCGCGGTGAGATCGGCCTCGCCGTGGTCGTGGGGCGGCACGGTCGCGTTCTCGTACTGGAAGGCCCCGTCGCCGATGTCGTTGTCGTTGTCCGGGACCGTGTTCGCGAGGCGCACGTCGCCGTAGTTCCAGAGGTCGATGTTGGCGACGAGGTCCTGGGCGAGGGCGGTCGCGTGCATGACGCGCCGCCCGTCGGCGTTGAGCTTCTCGCCCTGGCGGGCCAGCCCCATCACGCCGAGTGCGCCGATGAGGAGCACCACCACGGCGACCATCGACTCGATGAGGGTGAACCCGCGGGGCCTGCGGCGGTGCATGCGATCCCCCTCAGTCCAGGGTGACGGACTTCATCGCGCCGGCCGGCAGGACGCCGAGCACGCGGGATCCGTTGAGGTCGGAGTTGGTGAGCGCCACGCTGCCTCCGCTCGGGAAGCTCCCGGGCAGGCCGCAGTTGGTGAAGAAGGCCGCGCGGCCGCGGCTGTCGAACCGGATGGCGCCGCGCGCCCCTCCTCCGGAAACGGTGCCGGTGCAGAAGCTGCAGCCGTTCGCCGGGGCCGGGACCAGGTTGAACGGGAACGGGAAGCCCGGCGCACGCGGGGGAGCGGAGATGGTCACGCCCTCGGGCAGGTCGATCCGGTCCAGGTACGCCGCGGGCGTGCCGGGCGTCATGGTGCAGTAGTCGAGGTTGCCGGCCGGCGCCGCCCCGGCCATGAACCCGCCGTTGTCGTCGGCGACGACGAAGACGACGCCCCGACCGTGCCGGGTGACCGCGTCCGGGTAGAAGAGGACCGCCACGTCCCGGCCGCGCGCGAGCGCCTCCTGGCGAGCGTGGTGGACCGTGGCGTGGAGCTCGGTGGCGACCCCGGTGAGCTCCGCCCGGGGGCGCATCCGGCGCATGAGCGGGTAGCCGAGCGCCAGGAGCGCGGCCATGATGCCGACCACGACGCCGATCTCGACCAGGGTGAAGCCGCGCTCGTCTCGACGCGTTCGATTCACGGGACCTCCCTCTCCATGGGCCATGCAAGACCGGTGCGAGCCGGGAGCGCGCGATCGTCGTCCAGGTGCCTGGAATTCCGGTGGAAAATCCATGTGCCGCACACGGGAGCAGCGCTTCCTACATGAAATGATTGCAGTGTCGCTACTCCGTGCAGGGTTCGGGTCCCGCGGGGGGGCCCCGCCGCCGGCGCCGGAAGGCGGCCCACCCGCCGATGGAGGCCAGGGTCGCGGCAGCGACGAGGAACCCCGGGACGAGTCCGGGGGTCCGGTACCGGAACTCCACCGCGTGGCGCCCCCCGTCCACGCGCACGCCGCGGACGAGGTGGTTCACCACCAGGGTCGGCGCCGGGAGCCCGTCGATGGTGGCCGACCATCCCGGCGCGGCCTGATCCGAGAGCACGAGGAGGGCCGGGCGATCCGAATCCACGAGGAGCGTCACGCGCTCGGGCGCGTCGCGCTCGACGCGCACGGAGCCAGGTGCCCCGGCGAGCCCGGGCGGTACCGGTCCTTCCACCACCACGTCGCGGGTGGCCGGGTCGAGCGCGAGGGTCGGCTCGCGCGCGCGACCCGGCTCGACCGGGAGGATCCCGTCCGCCAGGTAGGCGCGCGGCCGGGAGCGGAGCGCCACCAGGTACGCGGGGAGCTCCGCGTCCTCGGCCAGGATCGTCGTCGGCGGGGGCAGCTCGAGCCGCTCCACGAGCGCGGGCGAGCCCGGAACCACCACCGCCTCGACGCCGAAGGTGCCCGCGCTCCGCGCGAGGTCGGCGGCGCGGAGCGTCATGCGCAGCTCGGAGAGCCGGGCGGGGAGCATCCCGGCGTAGGGGTCCAGGTTCCCCACGCCGTACCGGACGTTCCAGGCGGCGCGCAGGGTCCGCGAGCCCCACGCCCAGCCCGACTCGAGCTCGGTGCGGTCCGGCCACCGTCCGCTCGTGATCTCGTAGGGGCCGAAGACGCGGACCAGGCGCCCCCGGGCGCGCGCCCAGTCGGCGAGGGGAGCGCGTCCGGTCACCGTCGCGGGGTCGGCGAGCGCGTAGGCATGGCCGTTCGCCGAGAACGGGTCGGCCACCGCCGCGATCACGAGGAGCGCCGGGGCGAGACGGCCGAGGCGGGGGAGCGCGGAGGCCGCGGCGGCCAGCGCGAGCAGGGCGGCGGCGAGGCCGGACGAGACGAGACCATCCGTCGCGTTCGAGAGCAGCTCGACCGCGCCGGCCACCCGGGCGGGATCGCCCCCGGCCAGCCGCGAAAGCAGCGCTTCCCGGGACGCGCCCACGCCCACCCGGGCCGCGAGCAGCACGCCCGCGACCAGGGCGGAGGCGAGGGCGAAGCGACGGAGCGCGGGGGCACCCGACCGGAGGAGCCCGTCCACGCCCAGCGCGGCGGCCATCGCCAGGAACAGCGCGGGCCACGCGAAGAGCTTCTCCCAGTAGCGGAAGCTGCCCAGGACCGGGATGCCCGAGGCCAGCTGCGCGAAGCCGAGGTGGCGGCCGCAGGCCATCCAGGTGAGCACCGCCGACGAAAGGACGAGCCACCGCGCCGCGCGCGAGCGCACCGCCCCCGCCCCGGCCAGGAGCAGCGTGGAGATCCCCAGGTAGATGCTCGCGACCCACGGCAGGCCGGATCGTCCACCTTCGGTGAATGCATCCCACGCCGGGGAGACCATGGTCCCGGGGGCCGAGCGGACCAGGTTGGGGACGAGGAGCTCGAGGAGCCGGCGGGGGAGGAGATCCCAGTGGGCGAGGCGCGCCGCGTCCACGGGGATCGCCCGGGAGGAGTGGGGAAGCCAGAGCACCACCGGCAGGATGGCCGGGGCCGCCGCCAGGGTGGCCACCGCGACGGCGGCCATCGCGCGTCCCGGACGGCGCGGATCGCCCGCCGGGGTCCCGGCTGCGAGGAGGCACGGCGCGAGCAGGAGGATGGCGAGGCCCCAGGCCTGGGGGTCCCCGCCTGCGGCGACGACGAGCGAGGCGAGGCCGGTCCCGGCCAGCGCGCCGGCCGCGCCGGTGGACTGGAAGCGCCGCGCGAGGGCGAAGATCCATGGGAGGAAGGCCAGGCTGGTGAGGTACTGCAGGTTGTCGCTCGATCCCACCAGGTGGCCGGAGAGCGCGAAGCAGAGCCCGCCCAGGAGCGCGGCGGCGCGCGTGCAGCCGAGCGCCCTCGCCCAGGCGAAGCCACCCAGCGCGGCGGCCAGGTAGGAGAGCAGCACCCAGGCCTTGAAGCCGGCCTCGAAGGGGAGGGCGACGAGCAGGACGTTGAAGGGATGCAGGACCGCGTCGACGGCGCCCGCCACCTCGGGGATCCCCAGCCCGGAGAGCGGGTTCCACTCCGGCAGCCGCCCGGCGGCCCACCGGGAGGCCACCCACTCCTTCATCGGATGGTGCAGGGAGCCCGCGTCCCGCGCGAGGAACTGGTCGGGTCCGGACAGGGCCGGCAGGAAGAAGAGGGCCAGTACCGGGACGACGAGCAGGAGGGCCAGGCGGCCGCGGTCGCCCGCCCCTCCGCCGACCTTCACCGGAAGTCCCGTCGGGCGAAGGCCAGCGACGCGACCGACAGGACGAGGCCCACGTACAGCGCGGCGTAGAGGAGGGCGCCCGCCAGCACCGCGCCGGGAACCGGGCGCTGGTAGACCACCTGCACCTTGTAGTCGAGGGCGGACAGGTTGGGGATGGCGTAGGCGATGGCGCGGACCCACTCGTGCGTCCGGTAGAAGACGAAGACGTCGCGGGCGAACTGGCCGGAGATCGCGAGACCCAGGGTGAAGATGGCGGCCAGCGTGGGGTTGGTGACGCTGGAGAACAGGATGGCGATGGCCGCCACCATGGCGAGCTGGGCTCCCAGCCCCACGAAGGCCGAGACGATGGGGGTCGAGCCCAGGAAGGCCAGGCCGCCGGTGTAAACCGCCAGCACGGCGCCGGTGGCGAGCGCCATCACGAGCAGGTTGAGCGTGAGCGTGAGGACGAGCCCGAGGTAGCGCCCGGCCAGGTACTCCCAGCGGGACACCGGCTTCGCCACGATGGGGTAGACCGTGCGCCGCTGGATGTCGCCCGCCACCAGCCCGGCTCCCAGGAAGACGGCGATCAGGGTGCCGAAGGCCTGGGCGGAGGTGAGCGCCAGGTCGGCGATGATGCGGTGCTGCTCGCCGTAGGTGAGCGAGGACAGGGTGATCGACGCCGCGATGAGCAGCACGGCGAAGAAGAGCAGGTTCACCGCCAGCTTCTGGCGCAGGGCCTCGCGGAGGGTGACCCGGGCGACGAGCAGGACGTTCAGGGGCGGCCTCCGGGGGCGGGCGGGGCCGGCCGTGCCCGGTCCTCGCGCAGGGGGAAGCGGAAGTCGTTGGCGGTGGAGTGGACCCCCCCGTCCCGGAGGACGTACGCGCCGCCGTTGGGCTCGGGCGGGATGGCGGGCAGGATCCCCGCCGTGACCAGCTCGCGGAGGTCGCGGGGATCGCGCCCGCGCTCCTCCCGGAAGCGGGCCACGGCGGCGTCGAGCACGGCGAAGTCGCGCTGCAGGACGGCGAGCCGCCACTGCCCGTCCAGGATCTCCGCGGTGTGGTCGTCCCGGGCCGTCGCGCGCATCTCCTCCAGGAAGCGGACCGCGTCCTCGGGCGAGCCCGACTTCACCTTGAGCGCAAGGGCGAGCTTGCTCATGTTGGGCGTGGCGCCGGGCGTCCGCGCGGCCTGCTCGGCCCAGCGCGCGCCGCCGGCGTAGTCCCCCCGGTAGAAGAAGTC
Organism: Anaeromyxobacteraceae bacterium; assembly: GCA_037443385.1. Classification (GTDB taxonomy): domain Bacteria; phylum Myxococcota; class Myxococcia; order Myxococcales; family Anaeromyxobacteraceae; genus CAIOAK01. The sequence goes on along the minus strand of JBBIOL010000020.1, from coordinate 13,421 downwards.
GTTGAAGGCCAGGTAGAACGGGTAGCTCCACCAGTTGGGCCCCCGCTCGATCCCCTTCCGGAGGATGGCGTCCGACTGGTCGAGGTGGTTCGAGCTGGAGAGCGCGATGCCCGCCGTCTGGTAGGCGTAGCCGTGGTCCGGGTCGAGGTCGGTGATCACGTCCACGAGCTCGAAGAGCCGGTCGAACGTGCCGCGGTTCAGGTGCTGGTCGCCGATGTACTGCACGGCCTGCAGCCAGAGGTAGTTGGCGATGGTGAGCCGGAGCGCGGGGGAGAGCACCTGCAGCGGCCGGCTCTCCGGGATGAAGTGGATGTCGAAGCCCCCGGCGGCCTGCTCCCGGAGCACGCGGTGCGAGGCCGGGACCACCGCGGCGCCGAGCGCGATCGCCAGCGCGGCCGGCACGACGACGGCGGGATCGAGGCGCGGCATGGGTCCCCTCGAAAAAGGAAGCGGCGCCACCCGTCCGGGCGGCGCCGCTCATCTTAGCTCGACCTCCGCGGGACGGAAGTCCGCTGCCTAGAACACCGAGTCCTTCGACAGCTGGGTCACCTGCCCGGGGGCGTCGGTGCCGAACGTGAAGGTGGCGGCGTGCGCGGTGACGTCCACGCCACCGACGCAGGGCGCGGCCGGGGCGGCCTGGCCCTCGGTGCCGTTGCCACGGATGAGGGGCTGCCAGAGGGCGTCGGCGGCGAGGACCGTGTCGCCGTCGATGTCGGTCCAGCCGCAGATCGACATGGAGAGGCCGTTGGTCTGGGCGGCGTTGTACTTGCCGTAGGTGGCGCCCTGCACGACCCAGTCGATCACGCCGGCGTTCGAGTAGTCGGCCGTGGTCCAGACGATCTTGTTGGCGCCGACGGTGCCGGTGGCGGGGGTGGTGATGAGCGTCTGGTACAGCCCGCCCTCACGCTGGCGGCCGGACTCCTGCGCCTTGTAGATGGCCTCCACGTTCATCTTGCGCTCGCTGGCCTTGGAGCGGAGCTGGTAGCGGAGGAAGTTGGGGATGGCGATGGCGGCGAGGATGCCGATGATCGCGACGACGATCATGAGCTCGATCAGCGTGAAACCCTTGACCTTCTTCATTGTGACCTCCCAGTGTGCGTCGGCCCCTCTGGGATGCCGACGATGGATGATGTACCGAAGGTGCGAGGTTCACCGACCTCGCCTCGCTTCGCAACTTTTCAGAAGCCAGATCGGTGCCAAGCCGCCTGGGCGCCAACCGCCGGAGATCAGGACCGTGGCCTTCGCGGCGTGACGCGGGCGGTCCACGCCGGCCCGGTCCGGGTGACGTTCTCCGTCACCTCCATTCTGGGGGGGCGTCCTTTGACAGGCTCCGGGAGCGCGTCGATGATGCCACCCGGATGATCCTGCGAACGGAGGGGCTCTCGAAGGTCTTCGAGGTGGGTTTCCGGCGCCGGAAGGTGGAAGCCGTGCGCGACCTCGACCTGACCGTGGAAGAGGGCGAGATCTTCGGCTTCGTCGGCCCCAACGGGGCGGGGAAGACCACCACCATCAAGATGCTCATGGGTCTCATCTACCCGACCCGCGGGAAGGCGTTCGTGTTCGACGCCCCCATCCCGAGCCGGGACGCGCGCCGCCGCATCGGGTACCTCCCCGAGAACCCCTCCTTCCACGAGTTCCTCACCGGGCGCGAGGTGATGCAGTTCCTGGCCCGGCTCTCCGGGGTGCCCCCGGCCGGTGTGCGCCAGCGCTGCGACGCGCTTCTCGAGCTCACCGGGCTCGCCCACGCCGCGGGCCGCCAGGTGCGCAAGTACTCGAAGGGGATGACCCAGCGGCTCGGGATCGCGCAGGCGCTGCTCGGCGATCCGAGCTTCGTCATCCTCGACGAGCCGATGAGCGGGCTCGACCCGGTGGGCCGCAAGGAGGTCCGCGACCTGATCCTGGACCTCAAGCGGGCCGGGAAGACCGTGTTCTTCTCCACGCACATCCTCCCCGACGTGGAGACGCTCTGCGACCGGGTCGGGGTGATCATCGAGGGGCGGCTCCGCGACGTCGGCCGGATCGGCGACCTCCTCTCGACCCGCGTGCACGGCGTCGAGGTCGCCGCGGAGCTGCCGGACGGGCCGCTCCCGGGGGAGGGGCCGGTCTCCACCGGCCGCGTCATCGCCCGCGACGGCCGTACCGTCACCCTCGCCTTCGGCGACGAGTCCGCGGCCGAGGCGGCCCTGCGCGCCATCCTCGCGGCCGGCGGGCGCGTCCAGTCGCTGGTCCGGCACCGCGAGACGCTGGAGGACTTCTTCCTGCGCCGGTTGCGGGAGGCCGAGGAGCGCCGGGACGTCCCCGCGGCGTCGTGATGGACGCCATCCCGCCCGCCCTGCGACCCTGGGTCCTCGCGTGGGCCGCCGTCGCGGGCGCGGCCGTGGGCAGCTTCCTCAACGTGGTGGTGGCCCGGGTGCCGGCCGGCGAGTCGGTCGTACACCCCCGGTCGCGCTGCCCCTCCTGCCGTACCCCCATCGCCTGGTACGACAACGTCCCGGTCATCGCGTGGATCCTGCTCCGCGGCCGGTGCCGCGCCTGCGGGACGCGCATCGCGTTGCGCTATCCGCTCGTCGAGCTGGCCGTGGCCGGGGTCGCGGTCGTGGCCGTGCGCCGCCACGGCCTCACCGGGACGGCCGCGGCGGAGGTGGGGTTCGTGGCCGTGCTCCTCGCGCTCGCGCTCATCGACCTCGACACCTGGCTCCTCCCCAACGCGCTCACCTGGCCGCTCATCGTGGGCGGGATCGCCGTCGCAGCGGCCGGCGCGAGCCCGGCCGGTTCGCTCCGGTCCTCGCTCGTCGGGGCGGGACTCGGCTTCGCGAGCTTCGCAGCCGTCTCGGTGGTGGGCGAGCGGGTGTTCCGGAAGGAGGCGCTCGGCTTCGGGGACGTCTGGCTCCTCGCCGGCCTGGGAGCCTTCCTGGGGGTGGGGGCGCTCCTGCCGGTGGTGCTCCTGGCGTCGATCCAGGGGGTGGCGATCGGCGGGACCCTGGCGCTCCTCGGGAAGCTGCCCGGGGGGAAGGCGGAATCGCCGCCGCCACCGGCGCCCGGGGAGACCGCGACGACCGGGCCGGAGGCCACCCCGGCGGCTCCGGGCGATCCGGCGTCCGCGGGCGATCCGGGGACGCCCGACCTGGAAGACGACTGGGTGCCGCCCCGCCACGCCGTTCCCTTCGGCCCGTTCCTGGTCGCCGCGGCGCTCGAGTGGCTCTACCTCTCCGGCACCATCGCGCACGTCGTCCCGGCCCTGGAGATCTTCCGGTGACGCGCCGGGGGCCACGGGCCCTGCTCGCGGCCATCGCAGCGGGCGTGGCCGTGACCGCGTGCGCCCTGCTCCTCGGTCTCGGCCTGCCGCTGCTCGCCGCGCGCGCGCTGGACGCCCGCCGGTTCGGGTTGCTCGTGCTCGTCACCGGCGTCGCCATCCTGGTCGTCGGGACGCTCGTGCTCTTCCGGACCGTGGCGCGGCCCATCGAGCGCCTCCTCCGCGCGGCCGAGCGGCTCGAGGCCGGGACGCCGGGTGAGCTCCCGCCGCTCGGAGACGGCGCGGGAGGCCTGGCCTCGGCGGCCATCGCCTTCGAGCGCGTGGTCACCGCGCTCCTCGAGGAGCGCGGGCGGCTGGCCCGCAAGGTCGACGAGCTGACCCGGGCCAACGAGGCGCTGGCCCGGGCCCGCGAGGAGCTCCTGCGCAGCGAGCGGCTCGCGGCCGTGGGCCGTCTCGCGGCCGGGCTCGCCCACGAGGTCGGGAACCCGCTGGGCGCGGTGGCCGGCTACGCCGCGCTGGCCCGCTCCCGGCTCCCCGCCGGAGGTTCGCCCGACCTGGCCGACGCCCTGGATCGCATCTCCGCCGCCGCCGCCCGCATCGACGCCACGGTCCGCGACCTGCTCGACTTCGCCCGCGCCGAGACGCCGCCCCTCGGCCCCGTCCCGGTGCCCGCCCTGGTCGACGCCGCCGTGGAGATGGCGAGGGCCCAGGCGCGATTCGGCGGCGTGGACGTCCGGGTGGACATCCCGCCCGACCTTCCCCCGGTGCTGGGAGCCGAGCGGCAGCTCGGCCAGGTGCTGCTGAACCTGCTGCTCAACGCCGGGGACGCCCTGCAGGGGAAGGGGCGGGTGACCGTCCGCGGGCGCGCCGAGCCGGACCGCGTCGTGCTGGAGGTGGAGGACGACGGGCCCGGGATCCCGGAGGCCGTGCTGCCGCGGGTCTTCGATCCCTTCTTCACCACGAAGGACGTGGGGTCGGGGACCGGGCTCGGCCTCGCGGTCTGCCACGGCCTCGTCGAGTCCCAGGGCGGCGTCATCGAGGCGACGAGCCCCCCGGGCGGCGGGGCGCGATTCACGCTTCGGCTGCGCGCCGCGCGCGGCGGCGGGGGGCCTCCGTGACGCGCCGGGGCGCACGGATCACGACGCTCCTCTCCCTGGCCGGGATCCTCGCGGTGGCGGCCTGGGTGCGACTCGCCATCTACCCGCACGTGCTGGCCCGAGGGGAGATCCTGCCGCAGGTCGACGGCGACGCCTTCTTCCACCTGAAGCGGATCCTGGAGACGGTGCGTGAATTCCCGCGGGTGCCCCACTTCGACCCGATGATGAACTGGCCGGCCGGCGCCTTCGTTCCCTGGGCGGACGGGTTCGACCTGGGCGGGGCGGCCTGGGTGCTCGCCCTGGGCGGTGGTGGCGACCCCGGCCGGGCCCGGATCGCGGCGGCGCTCTGGCCCTGGCTGCTCGGCGTGCTCGCGGTCGCCGCCACCTACGGGATGGTCCGGACCTGCCTGCCTGGACGGGCCTGGGCCGGGGCGGCGCTCGCCGCTGCCGCGGGGGCCGCCCTGGTTCCGGGGTCGATCTTCGTCGGCCTCCTCGGGCGGATCGATCACCACGGGGCGGAGGCCCTGTTCCTGGTCCTGCTCTTCACCTGGGCGATGCGGGCCTTCCCCCCGGTCCCGGCCGCCGGGCCGCCCCGCCCCGGGGCGTTCGAGGGCGAGGGTGCGCTCCTCACCGGCCTCGCGCTCTTCGTCTACACCGGGTCACCCCTCTTCGCGGCGCTCGTGAGCGTCCCGCTCCTCGTCGCGGCCCTGCGCCGGGGTCGGGTGCTGGGTTCGGGAGGTCCGGGCCTCGTGGCCGGCGCGGGGGTGGCGGCGCTCCTGTCCGTGCCCTTCGTCCGGGACACCGGCAGCGCCTGGACCTTCAAGAACCCGTCCCTGATCCAGCCGCTCTTCGTGGCCGGGTGCGGCCTGGCCGTCGCCGCGGTGGCCTGGATCGCCGGGGCGAGCGGCCGCGGGCGCGTCCGCCGCGCGGCGATCGCGGGGTCGGCGCTCGTGGCCACGGCGCTCGGGCTGGCGATCGCCACCCCCGTTCCCGCGCAGGTCGCCGAGGCCGTCTCGGGATGGCTCCTGCACCGGGACCCGTGGATCGCCGGAATCCAGGAGTTCGCCCCCATGTACCGGACGTCGCCGTCCGGCGTGCCGCCCTGGTCCGGCTGGCACATGGAGTTCGGCTGGGCCGGGTTCTTCCTGCCGGTGGCGCTCGTCGTGGTGGCGGCGCGCGCCGGGGCGCGGTCCCGGGCGCGCGTGCTCCTCTTCGCGACGGTCACGACCGTTCTGCTCGCGGTGATGAGCAACCGCTACTCGCGGGTGGCCATCCCGTTCCTCGCGGCCACGAACGGGATCGCCGTGGCCGCCGTGCTCGGACGCGTGCTCCCGGCCGGCCCCGCCGGGCGGCTCCCGGCCTGGGCCCCGCTCACCGTCCTGCTGGCGACGGCGGCGGACCTCCCGACCCTGGGGCTGCTCCTGCCGCCCCGCCCGCGGGTGCAGCCCATCGTCGACGTGGCCCTGCACCTGCGCGACTTCCCCCCGCCGCGGTCGGACGCGCCCGGCGTGCTCTCCAACTGGTCCTACGGCCACCAGATCGAGGTCGTCGCCGGACTCCCGGTGGTCGTGAACGGCTTCGGCTCCTACCTGGACGCTCCCCGGTTCTGGGAGGCGCTGGAGATCTTCAAGGACTCGCCCGATGCGCTCGACCGGTACATGCTGCGGAACCGCCTCGGCCTCGTTGTGGCCGGGACGGCCACCATCGGCTCGGAGCTGACCGGGGCCGACGAGAGCCCGAGCTTCGCGCGGGGCGGCCTCAACCAGACGTACATGCGGAGCCTTCCCCTCTCGCCGTTGCTCATCGCCGGCTCGGCCATCCCGGGATGGGACGTGCCGCACCTGCCCACGCTGATGCCCCGGTACGCCTCCTCGGCCGTCGTGGCCGGCATCGGATTCAAGCTCCCCTTCCTCTGGGTGTACGAGCGGGTGGCGGGTGCGCGCCTGCGCGGCAGCGCCGCGCCCGGGACCCGGGTGCTGGCCGAGCTGGGCTTCAGCGAGCATCGCCGGCCCCACGTCTACAAGGCCTACGCGGAGGCCGCCGCCGACGGGACCTGGGAGATCGTCGTGCCCCTGCCGAGCGGGGCGCGCTGGCCGGCCTTCCGGACCGACCCGGCCTGGAGCGTCTCGGCGGCAGGTGGACCCGCCGTTCTCGTCCCGGTCCCGGAGGACGCGGTGCGCGGCGGCCGGATCGTGCAGGCTGGCGCGCTCCCTCCACCACCACCCGGCGGCTGATCTAGGGCGGCACCGGACCGGAGGGAGGCCACCCGTTCCTCCGCCGGACCTCAGCGGCCTCGGCGGCGAGCCAGCGGGGGGCGACCTCCACGAAGCGGCGCTGCAGCGCCCGTGCCTCCCCGAGCTCCCCGCGCGCCTCGAGCAGCCCGGCCAGGTTGTGCAGGGCCGGACCGTTCCCGGGATCGGCGTCGATGGCGCGGCGCCAGCAGGCCTCGGCCCGCGCGCCGTCCCCCTCCAGCGCCGCGAGGTTCCCGAGCTGGGTCCAGGACCCGGAGTGGAACGGGGCGAGGCGCGCGGTCTCCTCCCACTCGCGGCGCGCCCCCTCCAGGTCCCCGGCGTCCCGCAGCGCGTTCCCCAGGTTGAACCGGGCCCGGTGGCGCGCCGGCGACCGGGCCACGGCGTCGGCCCAGAGGGTGACCGGATCGAGCCACACCTGGTTGCGCGCGATCGTGGCCGCCCCGAGGACGAGCACCCAGCCGCCGGCGGCCAGCACGAGGGGCCGCCGCATCCCGGGCGCCGACCGAATCCAGGCGTGGAGGCCGCCGCCCGTGACCACGAGCGCCACGCCCACCATGGGCAGGTAGAGCCGGTGCTCGACGAAGACGTCGAGGATGGGGACGACGGTCGACTCGACGGAGAGCGCCAGGAAGAAGAGCAGGATCCCGTAGCCGGCCACGCGGACCTCCGGCGGACGGCGCCGGCGGAGCAGCAGGATGCCGGCGACGAGGAGCGCCGAGAGCGCGAGGCCGGCGGCCCAGGTCGGGCCGTCCCAGGGCCAGCGGGAGAGACGGAAGTCGTGGTCGATGCTCTGGCCAGCGGGGACGACGATCATCCGGAGGTAGCCGACGACGGCGCGCCACTCGGTGGCCAGGTAGTCCCAGCGGGAGACCCGGGTCTGCACCTGGGTGACGCGGGCGGCGGTGGCCACCACCTCCGCGACCGGGGCCCGGAGATCGAGACGGGCGAGGGGAACCACCGGGAGCGTCGCCAGCAGGGGCGCCAGGGTCGCCCAGCGCCGGAACCCCGGGCCCGGGAGGAAGGCGAGGTCGACCACGAGCACGGCCAGCGGCAGGGTGAAGGCGATCTCCTTCGTGGACATCGCGAGCAGCGCGCAGGCCACGGCTCCCGCGAGATGCGCCGCCGCGCCGCCGTCGAACCTCGGCCGGAGCCTTCCCCGGACGTGGAGCAGGAGGGCCAGCGCGTAGAACAGGGTCGCGATCGAGGTGAAGCGCTGGACCAGGTAGGTGACCGCCTGGGTCTGGAGGGGGTGGGCCGCGAAGACCAGCGCGCCGAGCAGGGCCGACCCGGCGACGGCGCCCTCCGGGAGGCGCCCGTCCCGGTCGGCGGCCCGGAGCAGCGTGCGGCCGAGCCCGTACACCGCGAGCGAGGCGAGCAGGTGCACGGCGACGTTGAGGAGGTGGAACCCCAGGACGTCGAGCCCGCCGGTCCGCCGGTTGAGCCAGATGGACAGGTAGCCGACGCGCCGCGCCTGGGCCACGCCGCCCGACCCGGCCAGGTAGCACGCCAGGTCCTCGCCGCACGGGTTGTCCACGATCTGCGCCCCGTCGTCGAACTGGAACGGTGCGTGAAGGGTGCCGGCGTAGCAGCCGACCACCACGGCGGCGAGGAGGGCCAGGTGGAGGAGCGTGCGGCGCCGGGAGGTCGAGGCGGAGGGCAAGCGGGTGCGATGATGACGCCCCCGCGGGCGGTCCGACAAGTTCCGGGACGCGCGGGCGTCGCCGGGCGGGGCCGCGCCGGCGTGCTACGCTCCCGCCGTGGCCTTCCAGAACGTCCTCGTGGTCGACGACGAAGAGTCGATGCGCCACCTGCTCGCGGTGATCCTGGCCGAGCGGGGCTACGACGTGCGGACGGTCCCTTCCGGCGAGGAGGCGCTCCGGGAGCTCGCGGCGCGGGACTACGACCTCGTGCTCTCCGACGTGCGCATGCCGCGCATGGACGGGCTCGCGCTCCTGCGCCGGGCCCTCGAGCTCCACCCCGGGATCACCTTCATCGTGATGAGCGCCTACGGCACCCACGACACCGCCATCGAGGCCATGAAGGCCGGGGCCTACGACTACGTGTCGAAGCCCTTCAAGCCGGAGGAGGTCCTTCTCGTGCTCCGCAAGGCGGAGGAGCGCCTGCGCCTGTCCCGGGAGAACCGCCGGCTGCGGTCCGAGCTCTCGGCCGGGTTCCGGCTGGAGAACTTCGTGGGCGACTCGGCCGCGGTGAAGGAGGTGCTGCGACAGGTCCGGCGGGTCGCGCCCACCCGGGCCACCGTGCTCGTCACCGGCGAGTCGGGCACGGGAAAGGAGCTGGTGGCCCGGGCCATCCACGACCTGTCCCCGCGCTCGGCCCTGCCCTTCGTGGCCGTCAACTGCGGAGCCATCCCGGCGGAGCTCATCGAGTCGGAGCTCTTCGGGCACGTGCGGGGAGCCTTCACCGACGCGACGCGCGACAAGAAGGGGCTCGCCGCGGAGGCGGACGGGGGCACCCTCTTCCTCGACGAGATCGGCGAGCTGCCCCTTCCGCTCCAGGTGAAGCTGCTCCGCTTCCTGGAGGACGGCCAGGTGCGCCGGGTGGGGGACGTGCGGTCAGAGAAGGTGGACGTGCGCGTGGTGGCGGCCACCGCCCGCGACCTGCCCCGGGCGGTCCGGGAGGGGCTCTTTCGCGAGGATCTCTTCTACCGCCTCAACGTGGTGAGCCTGCGGCTGCCGTCGCTCCGGGAGCGCGTGGAGGACGTCCCGGCGCTGGTGGACCACTTCCTCGCCAAGCACCGCCGTCTCCGTCCGGAGGCACCCCTCCGGGGCGTGGCGCCGGAGGCGCTCGAGGTGCTCCGCGCGCACCGCTGGCCCGGGAACGTCCGCGAGCTGGAGCACGTCATCGAGCGCGCCACGGTGCTCGCCGACGGCCCGCTGGTGGGGGAACCGGACCTGCCCGACGACGTCCGCGCCGACCCCCCCGGCGTGGCGGCGGACCGCCGCGGCGGGGCCGACCTGTCGGTCAAGCGGGCCTTCCGGGCGCTCGAGGAGCAACTCATCCGGGACGCCCTGGAGCGGACGGGGGGGAACCGGACCCGGGCCGCCGAGCTGCTCGAGCTCTCGTACCGGGCGCTGCTCTACAAGATCAAGGAGTACGGGATCGACCGATAATGATGCATCACGGACGCATCGATGTGCCTCGAATGTGGGTCACCCACCGACACCGGATCCATGCAGGTTTCTTGATCTGGTGGTGAATCCCGGCGTACCGTGACCCAACGATGCCCGATCGTGGCACATCCAGCTCCTCCTCGCGACGCGCCGTGAACAACGTCCGGCGACTGCGCGAGGACCTCCTGCTCACCAAGGCGGAGCTCGCCCGCAAGGCGGGCGTCTCGGCGCTCACCGTCACCCGGGTCGAGCGCGGCGCCGAGTGCCGGGTCGACACCAAGCGGAAGATCATCCTCGCGCTCGGGCTGCAGCCCGCCGACAAGGGCAAGGTCTTCGGCAGGGCGAGGACCTAGGGGGAATCGATGGCGAAGAGCAAGCTGGCCCTGGGCCTCGACATCGGCTCCTCGAGCGTGAAGCTGGTCCATCTCAAGGAGGGGAAGCGCGGCTACACCCTGCTCGCGTGGGGCGAGGTCCCGCTCCCGCCCGAGGCGGTGGTGGACAACCAGCTCATGAACTCCTCGGCCATCGTCGAGGCCATCCGCGAGCTCGTCGCCCAGCAGCGCGTCAAGGCCAAGGAGGTGGCCATCGGCGTGCGGGGCCACTCGGTGATCATCAAGCGCATCTCCATGCCCTTCATGAGCCAGGAGGACCTGGACGAGTCCATCCAGTGGGAGGCGGAGCAGTACATCCCCTTCGACGTGAAGGACGTGAACATCGACACCCAGATCCTCACGCCCCAGGCCGACGCGGCCGGGCAGATGGACGTCCTCCTGGTGGCCGCCAAGAAGGACATGATCAACGACTTCACCTCCGTGTGCGCGGAGGCCGGGCTCACCGCCACCGTCGTCGACGTCGACGCCTTCGCGGTCCAGAACGCCTTCGAGGCCAACTACCCGCAGCCCCCCGGCCAGCCGGTGGTGCTCATCAACGTGGGTGCCGCCGTCGCCAACATCAACATCGTGAACAACGGGCTGGCGGTCTTCACGCGCGACATCACCGTGGGCGGGAACGCCTTCACCGAGGAGATCCAGAAGCAGCTCAACATCTCCGCCGAGGAGGCGGAGGCGCTCAAGGTCGGCGGCCACGGGGAGACCGACGCCGTCGTGCCCCAGGAGGTGGAGCGGGTCATCCAGGGCGTGGCCGACCAGATGGGCGGCGAGATCCAGCGCTCCCTCGACTTCCACGCCGCCACGGCTCCCGACGTCCACCCGACCCGGGTCTTCCTGTCGGGCGGCACGGCCCGGATCCCCGCCCTCTTCCGCGTGATCGAGCAGCGCGCCGGCGTGCCGGTGGAGATCCTGAACCCGTTCAAGAACATCGAGGTCGACAACCGCAAGTTCGACCCCGCCGTGATCATGAACGCCGCCCCCGCCGCCGCCGTCGCGGTCGGCCTCGCGCTCCGCCGCCCCGGAGACAAGTAGCCATGATCCGCATCAACCTGCTCCCGGTCCGGGTCTCGAAGAAGAAGGTGGCGGGGCGGCAGCAGCTCGTCCTGCTCGTCCTCATCGTGGTCCTGGCGGTGATCGCCAACTGGGTCTGGTCCTCGTCCCGGGCGGCCGACCTGGCCGCGCGCGAGGCCAAGCTGCGCCGCACCCGCGAGGAGATCACCCAGCTCGACCGGATCATCGGCGAGGTGAAGGACATCAAGGCCCAGCAGGCGGCCCTGAAGGAGAAGCTCGACATCCTGGAGCGGCTCAAGGCCGGGCGATCCGGACCGGTGAAGCTCCTCGACAAGCTCGCCCAGATCCTGCCGGCGCGCCTCGAGATCAAGAAGATGGACGAGAAGGGCGGGGTGGTCGCGTTCGACGGCTCGGCCGCCACCATCGACGACGTCTCGGCCTTCATGACGGCGCTCAAGGGCACGCCCTACTTCACCAACGTGGAGCTGAAGCGGACCACCGCGGTGAACCGGGGCGGGCTGCGCATCGTGGACTTCCTCGTCACCGCCACCGCCAACTACACGCCCGGTGCCACGGCACCGGCGGCGCCCGGGAAGAGGTAGGCGCATGGACCGCATCCTCGACGCGATTGCCAAGGCGCCCATGGCGGCGAAGGCCGGCGTCGTCGCCGGCCTGGTCGTGCTCCTCACCGCCCTCAACTACTTCGTGCTCTCGATCCCGACCTTCGGCTCCTCCATCTCCGAGGTCGAGCAGCGCATCACCCGCACCGAGGTCGAGCAGAAGCGGCTCGACAACGACCTGATCGAGAAGACCGCCATCGCCAACAACCTGAACCAGTTCCGGCGGGAGAAGGAGCTGCTCGAGCAGCGCCTCCAGGAGGCGCTCGCGGAGCTGCCGGAGGAGAAGCGCATCGACGAGCTGCTCCAGCTCTTCCAGGAGCGGGCCCGCAAGGCCGGGCTCGAGATCTCCTCCATCGAGCCCGCCCCCGAGGTCACCGAGGGGTTCTACGCCCGGGTCCCCATCAACATGACGGTCTCCGGGAACTTCCACGAGATCGTCACCTTCTTCGACTCGCTGGCCCGGCTGCGCCGCATCGTCAACGTGAACAACATCCTGCTCGACGCGCCCAAGGACACCGGCGGCAAGGTCATCCTGAGCGGCAAGTTCCTCGTCACCACGTTCATGTTCGTGCAGCCCAAGGCCGATCCGGCCCGGCCGGGCGCGGCGGGAGGGAAGCGATGACCCGCCCCCTGCGCCGCGCGGCGCTCCTCGCGCTCCTCTTCGTGGCCGCCTGCGGGGAGTCGAAGTCCACCGCGCCCCGCTCCACCGCCGCCCGGCCCGCCGCGGCGCCGGCGGCCGCCCCGGCCCCGGCCGCGCCGTCCCCCGAGGCCGAGCTGGCCTACTCGTCGGTCGGGAAGCGGGACCCCTTCAAGAGCTTCCTCGGCGAGCTGCGCGCCAGCACCGGGGCGGTGGTCACCCGCTGCAGCACCCCGCTCGGCCGGTTCGAGCTCGACCAGATGCGGCTGGTCGCGGTGGTCACCGGGCTCGCCGATCCGCTGGCGATGGTCGAGGCGCCCACCGGGGTGGGCTACGCGGTTCGCAAGGGCGCCTGCATCGGCAAGAACGGAGGCGTGGTGGCCACCATCCGCTCCGGGGAGATGGTGGTGACGGAGTGGGCCGTTCGCGCCGACGGGACGCGCGAGAAGACCGAGACCGCCCTCCGGCTTCCCAGGGAACAGTCGCTGAACCTCGAGGAGTAGCGCGATGCGGAATTCCAGCCAGATCGTCGCCGGACTCGCCCTCGCCGGGCTGCTCGTCGGCCCCGCCGCGGGAGTCGCCGGCCCCCCCGCACAGAACGTCATCCGCTCGGTCGACGTCGCCGATCGCGATGGGGCCGTCGCGGTCGAGATCCGCGCCACCCGCTCCCCGAGCTACACCGTCTTCAAGCTGCAGGATCCCCCGCGCCTGGTGGTCGACGTCGCCGGTGGCGACGTCTCGGCGGTCGCCTCCCCGATCCGGGTCGACCGGGGCGGCGTCGCCACGGTGACCACGGCCCAGTACCAGGACGAGAAGACGAGCGTGGGCCGCGTGGTGATCGCGCTCGACGCGGCCGCCCGATACGAGGTCGCCCCGGAGGGCGAGACCGTGCGCGTGAAGGTCCTCCCCGGGGCGGAGCCCGTCGCCGCCCCCGTGGCCACCGTCACGGCGGTCGTCGAGCCGGGGCTCCCGGCCGGGGCCCCCGCGCCCACCGCGCCCGCGTCCAGGCCCGCGCCGGCTCCGGCCGCCGC
>JBBIOL010000019.1:12869-45380 GCA_037443385.1 Anaeromyxobacteraceae bacterium | reverse complement strand
GCCGCGCGGCAGGGGCGGACCCTCCACGGTGGAGAACTGCAGGGTGCTCTGCAGGATCCACCTGGAGGCGGCGCGCGAGACGTACGGTGAAGCCCACATGGACCGCTTCGCGCCGAGGGACTCGACCGATCGGGGACCGACGAACCCGGTCGCGCGCGAGCCCTGCCCCGCCTACCTCGCCGACGTCATCGTGGACGCGAGCTCCATCGACCGCTTCGGGTCCAGGATCCGGATGGTGCGGTCCCCGATCCGCTTCTCGGTGGCCCCGTCCACGATGAGCTTCTTCACCTGCACCGCCGACAGGCCGGGGTGGCGGGCGAGGAGCTTGGCGGCCAGGTTCACCACCTGCGGCGCCGCCATCGACGTGCCGCTCCAGGCCATCCTCGCCCCGCCGGGGACCACGCTCTCCACCTGGTAGCCGTTCGCGTAGACGTCCACCTTGCCGTAGCTCGTGAAGGCCGCCTCGTCCCCGGCCCGGTCGACCGCGCCGGCGGTGAGGGTGTTGGGGAGGTCGAACGACGACGGCACGAACTCGTCGAAGCGGGCGTCGGAGTTCTCGTTCCCGGCGGCGGGCACGAAGAGCACGTCCGGGGCGGACCGCATGGCCTCCTTCAGCGCCGCGGCGATGGCGTCGAGCCACGTGCGGGCGAGCCGGCGCCGCTCCTCGGGCGTGCCCACCCCGTTCTCCTCGAGCATCCCCTCGAACTCCTTGGGGGAGAAGCCCCAGCTCATGTTCACCACCCGTGCACCACCGGCCACGAGGTAGCGCACGCTCTCCTTCATGATGCGCACCTGCCCGGCCGCCCAGGCGTCGTCGGGGACGGGCGGGATCATCTGCCAGGGGTACTCGCAGCGGATCACCAGGATGCGCGCCGCGGGGTTGCCGGCCGTGGCGATCCCGGAGACGTGGGTGCCGTGCCCCCAGTCGCCGAAGAACGACAGGGACTCGAAGAAGGGCTTCACCTGGTCCCGGGGCAGGGCGGCGAGCTTCCGCTTCAGCGCCGCGGTCTCCGGCGTGTCGAGGCCCGACTGCATCTCGCTGAACCCGCGGGAGTCGGCCGCGGCCGCGGCGAGCGCGGCCGCCGGGATCTCCACCGGGCCCAGGGTCCCGGCTCGCCTCTCGCCGGTCCAGCTCCAGGCGATGCCGTTCACGTCGTCCACCCACCCGTTGGCGTCGTCGTCCTTGCCGTTGCCGGGGACCTCCTTGCCGTTCACCCAGAGCTTCCCGGGGAAGAGCGTCGCGTCCACGCCGGTGTCCCAGACGGCGACGACCACCGGGGTGAGCTTCTCCGCGGCGTCGAGGGTCACGGAGCGTGCGGCCCAGATGTCGGGCTTCTCCGTCCGGTGCGCGTCGATCACCTCGGCGAGGGCCTTCACGGTCTGCTCCTTGAGCGGCAGGGTCTCCCGGAGCGCGTACGCCGCGCGCACCGCCGAGGCGGCCATGTCCTGCGGCAGGGTTCCGCCCTTCGCGGCCACGTCGAGCCGCTCCTCGGCCATGCCCACCACCAGGTTCGCCGAGGCCACCTCGGACTGGGCCTTCATGGTCTTGAGCTCGGCCTGCACCTCGGCGTACGGCAGCGCGGCCAGCTCCTTGCGGAACGCGGCCAGGTAGGTCGCGGCGCGGTCGGCGGGCGCGACCCGCCGCGACGCGACGAGCGGGCGGAGCTGCACCCCGGTGAGCGCGCGCAGCGCCGGCTTCTCCTGGAGCTCCTTCATCCGGGCCGCGAGCGCGAGCGCGTCGTCGAGGCGGCCCTGCAGCACCGCGATCTGGGAGAGCGTCCCCAGGAAGCCGATGCGGGTGGCCCGGTCCTGGATGTCGAAGTCGCGCAGGTCGGCCTCGAGGTCCTTGCGGAGCGCCTCGGCCAGCGCGTCCACTGCCTTCGGGTCCTGGATGAGCGCCGACGGCTTCATCGGCACCGGGTAGGCCCGGGCCGGCAGCTGGTCGGCCCGCTCGATCTTCCTCCGCGGCGCGTCGGCCGCGAGGGCCGGAAGGGTGAGGACGGCGACGACCAGCGACAGGGCGCTCCGGGTCATTCGGACCTCCACGGTGGGTACGGGAAGAGCCCTTATCCCGCCCGCACCGCCGGGGCAACCGCCGGCGCCGCTATCGCGCCACGCCGCTCACCACCGGCACCAGCCAGGCGGCGTAGGTCCCGGGGGCGCGGATGGTGGCGATCTGGTCGTCCCAGCGGGCCCGCGCCTCGTCGAGCGGGTAGCCGCCGTACTCCGCCACCACCTCCTCGTACCCGTCGCGCCAGGCCTCCCAGATCCGGGCGAAGGTCTCCCGGGGAACCCGCAGCGTGTCCACGGCCACGTAGTCCACCCGCACGTCGGTCACGCCCAGCGCGTGCAGGATGCCGGGGGCGCGCCGGCCGACCAGCATGTCGGTCCCGGTCGCCTCGCCGAACGCCACCGGCACCCGCGGCCAGACGTCGGCCGGGTCGTAGCGCCCGCGGGGAAAGAAGATCATCCCGTAGTCCTCGGGGATGAGGTGCACCACGCCGCCCGGGCGGGTGACCCGGACCAGCTCGCCGATGGCCCGCTCGGCATGGGGAATGGCCTGCAGCACGTGGCGGCAGACCACGAGGTCGAAGGCGCCGGCGGGAAGCCCGAGCTCGAAGATGCTCCGGTTCTCGAAGCGGACCCGGTCGCCGAGGTGCGCGGTCTTCTCCCGCGCCCGCTCGAGGTGCTCCTCGAGGACGTCCACGCCGAGCACGGTGGCCGACGGGAAGGCCTCGGCGATGCGCCGGCTCGCCTCCCCGGTCCCGCAGCCGGCGTCGAGGACGCGCGGTGCCGCCGGGAGCGCGTGGCGGCGCAGGATGGGGAGTTCCTGCGGCCAGATCGCGTCGGCCTGCGCGGCGAGGTTCCGCACCATCGACTCGTCGGCCATGTGCTCCGCGTGCGGATTGAGGTCGGTCGCCATCCGCCCGTGATAAGCAGCCGGGCGTGGACCCGCAATCCCCGGCCCCCATCGAGACCCCGCGCCTGCTCCTCCGACCGTTCACCGATGGTGACCTGGGCTTCGTGCTGCGCCTCGTGAACGAGCCCTCCTGGCTCCGCTTCATCGGCGACCGGGGCGTGCGCAGCCTGGAGGACGCGCGCCGCTACCTCGACGACGGCCCGCGAGCGAGCGAGCGGCGGCACGGGTTCGGCCTCCGCTGCGTCGTGCCCCGCGACGTCGGCGCCCCGGCGGGGATGTGCGGGCTCGTCCGGCGCGACTGGCTGCCCCAACCCGACGTGGGGTTCGCCTTCCTGCCGGAGGCCTGGGGCAAGGGATACGCCACCGAGTCGGCCCGCGCCGTCCTGGAGGACGCGCGGGTGCGGCTCCGCCTCCCGCGGGTGCTCGCCATCACGAACGACGACAACCGCGCGTCGATCCAGGTGCTCGAGCGCATCGGGATGCGCCGCGACGGCACCGTCCGCCCGCCCGGCGAGGACCGCGACCTCCTCCGCTTCGCCGTCGATCTCGCGCCCGGCGCCCCGTGACGCAGCGCGGCGCGGCAGGGCGCTCCGGGGGTGAAACTTTTCCTCCGGATCGAGTTGACCCGGCCTCCCCACCCCGACAAGCAAGGCGTCGCGTCCGTACCCCACACAGGCCGGCCCGTCGCGCCGGCGGAAACGGAGCCCGCCGTGCCCTCCATCTCCCTCCAGGTGAACGGGAAGCACGTCACCGCCGAGGTCGAGTCGCGCACCCTCCTCGTCGAGCTCCTGCGCGAGAAGCTCGGCCTCACCGGCACCCACGTCGGCTGCGACACCAGCCAGTGCGGCGCGTGCACCGTCCACGTGGACGGACGCTCGGTGAAGAGCTGCACCATGCTGGCGGTGGAGGCGGAGGGACGGGCGGTGACCACCATCGAGGGGTTGGCCACCGACGGGAAGCTGCACCCCATGCAGGCCGCCTTCCACGAGCTGCACGGCCTGCAGTGCGGCTACTGCACGCCGGGCATGGTGATGAGCGCGGTCGACCTGGTGGCGCGCAAGCCCGACGCCTCCGACGAGGAGATCCGCGCCTGGCTGGAGGGGAACCTGTGCCGCTGCACCGGGTACCACAACATCGTGCGGGCGGTCCGGTCGGCCGCCGCGCAGTCCGGGGGGAGGTAGCCATGGCGCGCGGCGGAATCGGCGACAGCCTGAAGCGCAAGGAGGATGCGCGCTTCCTCACCGGCCGGGGCACCTACACCGACGACATCAACCGGCCCGGGCAGGCCCATGCCGCCTTCGTGCGCTCGCCGCACGCCCACGCCCGCATCCGGGCGGTGCGGACCGAGGCGGCCCGGGCCGCTCCCGGCGTGGTGGCCGTGCTCACCGGCGCCGACCTGGCCGCCGACAAGGTGGGCATCCTCCCCGCCGGCTGGCTCATCCACTCGAAGGACGGCAGCCCCATGGTCGAGCCCGGCCACCCGGCGCTGGTGGCCGACAAGGTGCGCCACGTCGGCGACCAGGTGGCTGTCGTCGTCGCCGAGACCCGGGAGCAGGCCCGCGCCGGCGCGGCGCTCGTGGAGGTGGACTACGAGGTCCTCCCCGCCGCCGTGAACCTGGTGGAAGCCATCCGGCCCGGCGCACCGCTGGTCCACGACGCCGCCCGGCTCAACACCTGCTACGACTGGCACCTCGGGGACAAGGCGGCCACCGACGCCGCCTTCGCCGGCGCCCACAAGGTCGTGACGCTCGACCTCGTGAACAACCGGCTCATCCCCAACGCCATGGAGCCGCGCTCCGCCATCGGCGACCACGACCGGGTGACCGGCGACTTCACGCTCATCACCTCCAGCCAGAACCCGCACCTGATCCGGCTGCTGCTCGCCGCCTTCACCATGCCGGGCACCCCCGAGCACAAGCTCCGGGTGGTGGCCCCGGACGTGGGCGGCGGCTTCGGCTCCAAGATCTTCCACTACGCCGAGGACTTCGTCGTGCTCTGGGCGGCCCGCCGGCTCGGACGGCCCGTGAAGTGGACCTCCACCCGGTCCGAGGCCTTCGTGACCGACGCCCACGGACGGGACCACGTCACGCACGTGGAGCTGGCCCTCGACCGGGACGGGAAGTTCCTCGGCCTGCGCGAGCGCACCCTCGCCAACATGGGGGCCTACCTCTCGCAGTTCGCCCCCTCCGTGCCGACCTACCTCCACTCGACGCTCCTGGCCGGCTGCTACACCACGCCGGCCATCTACGCGGAGGTGCGCGCCGTCTTCACCAACACGGTGCCGGTGGACGCCTACCGGGGCGCGGGGCGCCCCGAGGCCACCTACCTCCTCGAGCGCATCGTCGACGTGGCCGCCCGCGAGATGGGGATCGACCGCGTGGAGATCCGGCGGCGGAATTTCATCCGCCCCGACCAGTTCCCCTACCAGACCCCGGTGGCGCTCCAGTACGACAGCGGGAACTACCAGGCCACGCTGGAGACCGCGCTCCGCAAGGCCGACTGGGCGGGCTTCGAGAAGCGGCGCGCCGAGGCGCGGTCGCGCGGCAAGCTGCGCGGGATCGGCATCTCCACCTACGTGGAGGCCTGCGGCATCGCGCCGTCGGCGGTGGTGGGCGCGCTGGGTGGCCGGGTGGGCCTGTGGGAGTCGGCCCAGGTCCGGGTCCACCCCACCGGCTCGGTGACGGTCTTCACCGGGGCCCACAGCCACGGCCAGGGGCACGAGACGACCTTCGCGCAGCTCGTCGCCGACCGGCTGGGCATCTCCCCCGACGCGGTCGAGGTGGTCCACGGGGACACCGCCAAGAGCGCGTTCGCCATGGGCACCTACGGCTCCCGGTCGCTGGCGGTGGGCGGGACGGCCATCGTGAAGGCGCTCGACAAGATCGTCACCAAGGGCAAGAAGATCGCCGCGCACCTGCTCGAGGCCGCCGAGGGCGACGTCGAGTTCGAGTCGGGCCGCTTCGTGGTGAAGGGCACCGACCGGGCCAAGACCTTCGGCGAGGTGGTGCTGGCCGCCTACATCCCCCACAAGTACCCGGCGGGGCTCGAGCCGGGCCTGGAGGAGGGCGCGGTCTACGACCCGATGAACTTCACCTTCCCGGCCGGCTGCCACGTCTGCGAGGTCGAGATCGACCCCGACACCGGCAGCACCCGGGTCGTGGCCTTCACCGCGGTGGACGACGTGGGCACGGTCATCAACCCCATGATCGTGGAGGGACAGGTCCACGGCGGCGTCACCCAGGGGATCGGGCAGGCGCTGCTCGAGGGCGCCGTCTACGACGACGACGGGCAGCTGCTCACCGGCTCGTTCCTGGGCTACACCATGCCGCGCGCCGCCGACGTCCCCAGCTACCAGGTGGCCACCGAGACCACCGCCTGCACCCACAACCCGCTGGGGGTGAAGGGGGTGGGCGAGGTCGGCGCCATCGGCTCGCCGCCGGCGGTCATCAACGCCGTGTGCGACGCCATCGGCATCCGCCACATCGAGATGCCCGCCACCCCCGAGCGCGTCTGGCGGGCCATCCGCGACGCCCGGAAGTCCTGAGGAGGCCGCCATGAACGACTTCCAGTTCCACCGTCCCGGGAAGCTCTCCGACGCCGTCGCCCTCCTGAGGAAGGCCCCCGAGGGAAAGTACCTGGGCGGCGGGCAGAGCCTGCTCCCGGTCATGAAGCTCGGCCTGGCCGCGCCCAGCGACCTCGTGGCCCTGTCCGGGCTCCCCGACCTCCAGGGCATCCGCGTCGAGGGCAAGGAGCTCGTGGTGGGCGCGGCCGCCACCCACGCCGAGGTGGCCGCGTCACCCGAGGTGAAGAAGGCCATCCCGGCGCTGGCCGCGCTGGCCGAGCACATCGGCGATGCCCAGGTGCGCAACCGCGGCACGCTGGGCGGGTCGCTGGCCCACAACGACCCGTCGGCCGACTACCCGGCCGCGGTGCTGGCGCTCGGGGCCACCGTCCAGACCGACCGGCGGCGCATCGCCGCCGACGACTACTTCCAGGGCATGTACGCGACGGCGCTCGAGCCCGACGAGGTGATCACCGCGGTCCGCTTCCCCATCCCGGAGAAGGCGGCCTACGCGAAGTTCCCCCACCCCGCCTCCCGCTTCGCGCTGGTGGGCGTGATGGTCGCGAAGGGGCCGGCCGGGATCCGGGTCGCGGTCACCGGCGCCGGACCCGGCGTCTTCCGGCAGGCGGCCATGGAGAAGGCGCTCGCGGCGCGCTTCGCCGAGGACGCGCTCTCCGCGGTGGTGGTGCCCTCGGCGGGGCTCTCCTCCGACCCGCTGGGGAGCCCGGAGTACCGGGCGCACCTCGTCGGGGTCATGGCCCGGCGGGCCGTGGCCGCGTGCGGCTGACGCCGCTAGAGGAGGTGGGGTGAACGTCCCGCTCCCCGGCTCCGTCGACGCGGTCCAGGCCCTGCTCGCCGCCGGCGCCTACGTCGCCGACCGGGGGCTCTCCACGGCCCTCTACCTCTCGCTGCGCCTCGGCCGCCCCCTCTTCCTGGAGGGGGAGGCTGGCGTGGGCAAGACCGAGGTGGCGAAGGTGCTGGCGAGCGGGCTGGGCCGCCGGCTCATCCGCCTGCAGTGCTACGAGGGGCTCGACCTCTCGCAGGCCGCCTACGAGTGGAACTACCCGCGGCAGATGCTGGAGATCCGCATCGCCGAGGCGACCCAGGCGGTGGACCGGGAGCGCATCGAGCAGGACCTCTTCTCCGAGCGGTTCCTGGTGCGCCGCCCGCTGCTCCAGGCGCTCGAGCCCGACCTGGCCGGGCCGCCGGTGCTGCTCATCGACGAGATCGACCGCACCGACGAGCCGTTCGAGGCCTTCCTGCTCGAGGTGCTCAGCGACTTCCAGATCACCGTCCCGGAGGTGGGCACCGTCCGCGCGTCCGCGCCGCCGCTCGTGGTGGTCACGTCGAACCGCACCCGCGAGGTGCACGACGCGCTCAAGCGGCGCTGCTTCTACGCCTGGGTCGAGTACCCGGACGCCGAGCGCGAGCTGGCCATCGTCCGCGCCAAGGTCCCCGGCGCCGTGGACCGGCTCGCCCGCGAGGTGGTCGGGTTCGTCCAGCGGCTGCGCACGAAGGACCTCTTCAAGGTTCCGGGCGTGGCCGAGACGCTCGACTGGACCCAGGCGCTCGTGGCCCTCGACCGCACCGCGCTCGACCCCGGCACCGTCGACGCCACGCTGGGCGTGCTCCTCAAGTACCAGGACGACATCGCCCGCATCCGCGGGCCGGAGGCCCGGGCGCTGCTCGCGGATCCGTCCGGCGCGCCGGCCCCGTGATCCAGGGGAGCCAGCTCGCCGCGCGGGTGACGCACTTCGCGCGCACGCTGCGGGCGGCCGGGCTGCCGGTGGGTCCCGGGCACGTGCTCGACGCCGTCGCGGCGGCCGCCGAGGTGGGGCTCTCCCGCCGGGCCGACTTCTACTGGGCGCTGCACGCGGTGCTGGTGAGCCGGGTCGAGCACCACCCGCTGTTCGACGAGGCCTTCCGGCTGCTCTGGCGCGAGCCGGACGGCCTGCCGGACGGGATGGAGCTCGTCCTGTCGCGCTCCCCGGAGCCGTCGCGCCAGCCGAGCCGCCGGCTCGCCGAGGCGCTGGCGACGCCGAGGCCGGCCCGGTCCGCGCCGGGCGAGGAGCGCGTCGCGGTGGACGCCGTGCTCGCCTGGTCCGACCGGGAGCGGCTCGCCACGCGGGACTTCGAGCAGATGTCGGCGGAGGAGATCCGCGAGGCCGAACGGGCCATCGCCCGGATGAGCCTGTCCGTGAACCAGCTCCCCACCCGCCGGATGCGTCCCGACCCGCGCGGGGACCGGGTGGATCCGCGGGCCATGCTGCGGGCCGCGCTGCGGCAGGGGTCGGACGCGATCCCGCTGCGCTTCCGGAGCGCGGTGCCGCGCCCGCCGGCGGTGGTGACCCTGTGCGACGTCTCCGGGTCGATGGCCCGCTACGCCCGGATGATGCTGCGGTTCCTGCACGCGCTGGGACAGGGACGGCCGCGCACGCACGCCTTCACGTTCGGCACCCGGCTCACGCCGGTCACCCGGGCGCTGCGCGGCCGCGACGCCGACCAGGCGCTCGCCGCGGTGGGGCGGGCGGTGCAGGACTGGGACGGCGGCACCCGCATCGGCGACTGCCTCCGGGACTTCAACCGGCTCTGGTCGCGGCGGCTGCTCGGCCAGGGGGCCGTCGTGCTGCTCGTGACCGACGGGCTCGACCGGGGCGACCCGCGACTGCTCGCCGGCGAGGCGGAGCGGCTGCGGCGTTCCTGCCGGCGGCTCGTCTGGCTGAACCCGCTGCTCCGCTTCGACGGGTTCGAGCCCCTCGCCGAGGGGGTTCGCGCGCTGCTCCCCCACGTGGACGAGTTCCGCCCGGTCCACGACCTGCGGAGCCTCTCCGAGCTGGCCCGGGCGCTCTCGGGAGCGCCGGCTAGCCGGGCTTCCCGCCGATCAGGCGGCGCAGGATCCCGGCCAGCGTCGCCCACAGCGTGGTGAGGAGCAGCGGGATGGCCCGCACCGGCTCGACCTCCCGGGGCGGGGGCGGCGCCGGCGGGGGCTCACCGGCCGGCACCGAGGCCACCCGGGCCGCCTCGGCCTCGAGCGTGGCCTGCACGCAGGTCGAGAACTGCTGGAAGAGCTGGTGAGAGACCTGCTCGATCATGCCGCGCCCGAGCTGCATGAGCCGGCCGGCGATGTCCACCTCGGCGACGACCGTGACCTCGGTGGCCCCGGACTCGAGCACCCGCAGCCGGCTCTCCATGTTCATCCGCGCCGCGCCGCTCCCGGTGCTCTCGCGCCCCTCGCCGGTCATGCGCACCCGCTGCCCGGCCGGGTCGCGCTCCACGAGCAGCACCTTGCCCTGGTAGCCCACCGTCACCGGCCCGACCTTGACCTTCACCTTGCCGAGGAAGGTCTGCTCGTCCACCACCTCGGTGAGCTCCGCCCCGGGCAGGCAGCGCACCACCCGGCGCGGGTCCACGAGGTAGGCCCAGACGGCGTCGGCCGGCGCGTTCACCTCGAACTTCTCCTCGATGCGGGTGGCCATCTCACTCCTCCGCGCCGCGAAGCGCGTCGTCCAGCGTGTCGAAGGGGAGGAGCACGCAGCCGTGGCGGCTGCGCACCGTCCCGACCGGCTCGAATATCCGGAGGCCCTCCCACGCGCCCGGCGGAGGCGCGGCCCCGTCCTCCAGCATGGCCGCGACCTGCCCGCGCGCGGCGGCGAGCTCGGACCGGCCGCGACCCGGGGCGGCGCTGGCCAGGAAGGCCGCCGCCGCCTGGCAGACCACGCAGCCCCGCACCCGGTGCGCGAGTGCCGCCACCCGGCCCGACTCCACCCGGACGTCGAAGGTGACGCGGTCGCCGCAGAGCGGGTTGTCGCGGGTGGCGCTCGCGGACGCGGCCTCGAGACGCCCGGCGCCGGTGGCCGCCCGGGCCAGCGCGACGAGCGCGTCGTGGTAGAGGTCGTCGCTCACCGGCCGGCGGGCGCGGCGTCGCGGGAGAGCCGGAGCCGCGCCACCAGCTGGGACAGGATGGAGACGGCGATCTCGCCGGGGGAGACCGACCCGATGGCGAGCCCCACCGGGCCGTCGATGCGGGTGAGGTCGGCGTCGCCGAAGCCCTGCTCGCGCAGCCGGTCCTTGCGGGCGGCCTGGGTCTTCCGGCTCCCCAGCGCGCCCACGTAGAAGGCCTCGGACCGGAGCGCCGCCACCAGCGCCGGGTCGTCGATCTTGGGATCGTGGGTCATGGTCACGATGGCGGTGCGCCGGTCGGGCCCCAGCCGCGCGAGCGCCTCGTCGGGCCACTCGCGGGACAGGGCGATACCCCGGAAGCGCTCCTCCGCCGCGAAGGAGCGGCGCGGGTCGACGACGAGCACGTCGTAGCCCGCCAGCCGCGCCATGGGGGCGAGCGCCTGGGCCACGTGGACCGCGCCCACCACCACGAGCCGGACCGGCGGGTTGAAGACCCGCAGGAAGACCGGCCCCGCGGCGGTGTCCACGGTGCACGACTGGTCGCGCAGCGCGGCCTCCCGGGCCCGGGCCAGGAGCTCGGCGTCCCCCGGACCGCCGGCCCCGGACGCGTCCCCGCCGTCGGGGTGGAGGATCGCCGACTCGCCCGAGTCGAGCCGGGTGGCGACGACGGCCGTGCGCTTCGCGGCGAGATCGCGCCGAAGCTCGGCGAGCAGCTCGCGCCTCATCCCACACGCTCCACGTAGACCTCGATCCGGCCCCCGCAGGCCATGCCCAGCTCCCAGGCCTTCTCGTTCGACACGCCGTAGGAGAGCTTCCGCGGCTTGCCGTCGCGGATGGCGCCGAGCGCCTCCTGCACCACCGCCGCCTCGATGCAGCCGCCCGAGACCGAGCCGGCGAAGGCCCCCTCGTCGTTCACGACGAGCTGGCTCCCGGCCGGCCGCAGCGCGGAACCCCAGGTGGAGGTGACGGTGGCGATGGCCACCCCCCGCCCCGCCTCGCTCCAGCTCGCCGCCTGCTCCAGCACCTCCGCGTCCTCGGTCATGACCTGCTCCTTGCCGCCCGCCGCCGCGCGGGCGCGCTCGAGATCCTGGGGGAAATCGACGTCGGCGAGCGCCGACGCGGGCAGCTCCACCCACGCCGCCCGGGTCCGGTGGCGCCGCACCACCTCCCGCCCGCGCCCCTCCCCGTCGCCCCCCTCGAGCTCCCCGAGGAGCGACGGCGCGTAGAGGGTGGGCGGGGCGGCCACCTCGCCGTAGCGGCAGGAGACGACCGGGGCGCCGGTCTCGCGCCAGCGCGCCACCACGGCCCGGATGGTCTCCGGCACGACGAAGGGCATGTCGGAGAGCAGGACCACGGCCGCCTCCGCGCCCGGGGGCACCGCGGCCGCCCCCGCCGAGACCGACGTGCTCTGCCCGCGGCTCCAGGCCGGGTTGCGCACGAAGGTGCAGGGGAGCCCGGCCAGCGCGTCGCGGACCCGGTCCTCCTCGTGCCCCACCACCACGAGCAGCGGGTCGAGCCCCGCCGCGAGCGCGCGGCCGGCCGCGCGGCGGACCAGCGCCTCCCCCTCCAGCTCGAGGAGCAGCTTGTTCCGCCCCATCCGCGTCGCCGAGCCGGCGGCGAGCAGGATGCCCGCGATGGCCATCCCTGCCATTTACCCCGGCCGTGCGGGTGGTGCTACGGTGTCGGCCCATGAAGGCAGGGCTCGTCGGCTACGCGCGGTCGGGCAAGACCACCCTCTTCAACGCGCTCACCGGCCTGCACCGGGGCGGCGCCGGGGGGCGGGGCCAGGTGAACCTGGGGGCCATCAAGGTCCCCGACGCGCGCATCGACCGGCTCTCGTCGATGTTCCACCCGAAGAAGACCACCTTCACCGAGATGCGGTTCGTGGACGTGCCCGGGCCGGCCGGCAAGGGGACCGGGCTCGACGCCGAGTCGCTGCGGGCGCTCGCCGAGGTGGACGCCTTCTGCCTCGTGGTGCGGGGCTTCCCGGGGCTCGATGGGAGCCCGGCCGACCCGGCCCGCGAGCTCGCCGACTTCGACGCCGAGCTGGTCCTCCACGACCTCGCCGTCGTGGAGAAGCGGCTCGACCGGATGCGCAAGGAGCACGGCAAGGGCACCGGCGAGTTCCACGAGCTGGAGGGGCTCCACGGCCAGCTCGACCAGGGGCTGCCGCTGCGCCTCATGCGCTGGAGCGAGGCCGAGGAGAAGGAGCTCGTCCACTTCGCCTTCCTCTCCCGGCGGCCGCTCCTCGTCGCCGTGAACGTGGCCGAGGGCGAGGCGGCCGCGCCGGTGCCCCCGGCCGTCGCCGAGGCGGCCCGGGCCCGCGGCGCCGACGTCCTCTCCCTGTGCGCCTCGGTCGAGGCCGAGATCGCCGACCTCGACCCCACCGAGCAGCCCGAGTTCCTGGCCTCGCTCGGGCTCCAGGAGCCGGCCCGGGCCCGCTTCATCCGTGCCGCCTACGCGCTTCTCGACCTCATCTCCTACTTCACCGTGGGAGAGGACGAGGTGCGGGCCTGGACCGTCCGGCGCGGGGACCGGGCGCCGCGCGCGGCCGGGCGCATCCACTCCGACCTGGAGCGGGGCTTCATCCGGGCCGAGGTGGTGCACTACGACGCCTTCGTGGCGATGGGGAGCGAGGCCAAGGCCCGCCACGAGGGCAAGCTTCGGCTCGAGGGCAAGGAGTACGTGGTGCAGGACGGCGACATCCTGAACATCCGCTTCTCGGTGTAGCAGCGCTACGCGCCCGGGCGGATCGCCGCCCAGAGCGAGACCGCCCCGAAGGCGAGGAAGATCCCGGCCGCCACCACGCGGATGGCCTTCATGGAGACCCGCTTCGCGAGGCGCTCGCCGAGGAACACGGCCAGCCCGTCGGAGGCGAGCATGCCGAGCGTGGTCCCCACCGTGACGAGCACCACCGACCGGTAGCGGGCCGCCAGCGCCACGGTGGCGAGCTGGGTCTTGTCGGCCATCTCGGCGAGGAAGAAGAGCACGGTGGTGGTGAGGAAGGGGCCGAGCCCGGACGGTCCCCGCGACTCCTCGAGCGTGTCCGGCTTCAGCGTCCAGATCCCGAAGCCCACGAAGGTGGCGGCCAGGATGCCGGCCATCACCCGGGGCGGAACGTGGCCCGAGACCCACGTGCCCACGCTGGCGGCCAGCGCGTGGTTCAGGACGGTGGCCAGGAGGATCCCGGCCATCACCACCCAGGGGCGGCGGTAGCGGGAGGCGAGCGAGAAGGCCAGCAGCTGGGTCTTGTCCCCCATCTCGCTCACGGCGACGAGCAGGAAGGAGCTGACGATGGGTTCCATGGCGGGGCGCGCACCGTAGCAGATGCGCCCCGGAGCCCAAAGCCGGGTCCCGGGACGGCTCCATTCCCCGGATCGTGGGATGTCCCTCGGCCGCGGGCCCGGGGGTCAAGTAGATGAAAAGAGGGCGCCGCTCCCCCGGCGCCCCATCCGGACGGGACCCGCACCGCCAGAGTCGGGACTCCTTCCTGCCGCGCCCGCGAGGGGCGGCGCCCACGGGGCCTCCGGGAGCGATGCTGCCCCGGAGGACTCCCCGCGGGGGAGAGGGGCTATCCTCCCCGGGATGGCCCGCATCCTCCTCTTCGCGCTCGACGAGCTGCGCCGCCGGCACGGCCGCACCGCCACGCCCGGCCTCGACCCCCGGCACGACACGGCGCCCTTCCGCGCCTTCCGGGCGGCGCTGCTCGAGGAGGCCGCGCGGGTGGCCTCCGGCCCGGCCGAGCTCCGCATGTGGTGGGAGGGGAGCTTCGACGCCTATTCACTCGCCGTGTCGGTGGAGCCGGCGGACGCGCTTCCCGGGCTCGATCCCGCCGGGGCCTGCCCGGTGGACGAGGAGCGGGTCGCGCCCCCGCGCGCGGACGGTTATCCTCTGGCCCGCGTCGGGCCGGGGCGCGCCGAGGTGGCGCGCGACGCGGACGGCGGGACCTGGGAGGCGCCCTTCGGCGCCCCCGCCGGGCACTTCGGTGCGCCCGGGATGAGGAGGACGGGATGAAGGCAGTCGTCTTCGCAGGCAAGGGCGGTCCCGAGATGGCCCGGCTCCAGGAGATCCCTCGGCCCTCGGCGCAGCGCGGCGAGGTGCTGGTGCGCGTGCGCGCGGCGGCGCTCAACCGGGCCGACCTGCTGCAGCGGCGCGGCCTGTACCCCCCTCCCCCGGGCTACCGGGAGGACGTGCCCGGCCTGGAGTTCGCGGGCGAGGTGGCCGAGGTGGGAGTCGGCGTCACCGGCTGGAAGGCGGGCGACCGGGTCATGGCCATCGCCGCCGGCGAGGCCCAGGCCGAGTACGTCGTGGCCGACCCGTACATGCTGATGCGCATCCCCGACGGCATGTCCTTCGCCGACGCCGCCTGCCTGCCCGAGGCCGGCATCACCGCCCACGACGCCCTCGTCACCCTGGGTGGATTCCGCACGGGGGGCACGGCGCTGGTCCACGCCATCGGCTCGGGCGTGGGGACGCAGGCGCTGCAGATCGCGAAGGCCATGGGCGGCACCGTGATCGGCACCGCCCGGACCGCCGACAAGATCGAGAAGGCCCGGGCGCTCGGGCTCGACCACGCGGTGCTCCTCGGCAAGGAGGACCCGCGCTTCGCCGAGGAGGTGCGGCGCATCACCGGGAAGCGCGGCGTGCCGGTGGTCGTCGACTTCGTGGGCGCCCCCTACATGGCGGAGAACGTGGCCTCGCTGGCGCCGCAGGGGCGCATCGTGGTGGTGGGGACCCTGGGCGGCCCGAAGGCCCCGGTGGACCTGGGGCTCCTCATGCGGGCCCGCGGCAGCGTGGTCGGCACCGTGCTCCGCCCCCGGCCGCTCTTCGAGAAGATCCAGGCCACCCAGGCCTTCGCCCGCGAGGTGATGCCGCTCGTCGCGGCCGGGCGGGTGCGGCCCGTGCTCGACCGGGCCTGGCCCGCCGCCGAGGTGCAGGCCGCCCACGAGCAGCTGGAGCGCAACGACTCCTTCGGGAAGGTGGTCCTGGAGTTCTGAGGCGTGGACGACGGGCGCTCCCGGATGTGACACACCCGGGCGGGGCCCCATCCGATCCCTTCCGGGTACACTACGAGTGGACACGACGGGTCCACGACCCTCGCAGGGTCGCCGGAACGCGGTACACGGCGGGGAAATGCTCACCCTGAGTCACTTCCAACTTTGACTTGGCGCGGTCGCGGGCGATGATCCGGCAATCCGTCGACCCGGTGCACGTGCGTGCGCGACGGGTCCCCTGCCGAGGTCTCCATGTCCCAGCGAATCCGCCTCCTCTCCGCCGCCGTCGCCCTCGCCACCCTGGCGGCCTGAGGCGCGTCCACCTCGCCCGCGGCGAGCAGCCTCCCGACCAGCACGCTGACCATCTCGGCGAGCCCCTCCACGGTGGTCGCCGACGGCACCAGCGCGGTCCGGATCGACGTGAGCGGGAGCACCGGAGGCGGGGCCATCACGGCCTCGACGAGCCGCGGACTGTTCACCAACGGCCAGAGGGCCATCCAGGCCGCCTCCACCCCCACCACCCTCACGCTGGTCACCTGCCACGATGCGCTCGACCCCGGCTGCGCCGGCTCGGTCCTGATCCGCGCTGTGGACGCGAGCGGCGTGGCCGGCGTAGCCACGGTGACCTTTACGAGCAGCGGCGGTGGCGGCGCCGTGACCTGCACCAGCTGCGGGGCCTCGGCCTGCGTCGGGATGGTCTGCGACTCGAGCGGCCACACCTGCAGCGCGAACACCCCCTCCACCTGCTCGACCTGCCCGACCGGGGACGTCGAGATCTGCGGCGATGGCGTGGACAACGACTGCAACGGCCTCGTGGACTGCGCCGATCCCCAGTGCCAGCCGGTCGGCAACGCGCTGGGCGGCGTGTGCGACCTGGTGGGCCACACCTGCTCGGTGAACGGCGCGCCCGGCCCGTCGGCGTGCACCACCTGCTCGGGCAACGGCGGCACGGCGGAGACCACCGAGGCGAGCTGCGGCGACGGCAAGGACAACGACTGCAACGGCCTCGTGGACTGCCAGGACGCGGCCTGCGCCGGCCAGCCCTGCGCGCTCGGCTTCACCTGCGACGCCACGAGGAAGACCTGCACCGTGCCGAGCACAACCTGCACGGCCTGTGGCCAGCCCCAGTGCGTCGGGATGACCTGCGACGCCCAGGGACGCGTCCGCAGCTCGGGGTCCCCGTCGACGTGCTCGACCTGCCCGGTCGGCGTGACGACCTGCGCGGACCCGGCGCTCTTCGCCCTGACCCTCGTTCCGGCGAGCGAGCGGATCGCCGCCAACGGGAGCTCGACCACGACCGTGACCGCGACGCTGACCTTCGACGGGGCACCGGTCCCCGGGAAGACGATCGCGTTCACGACCTCCGCGGGGACGTTCGCCTCGACGCCGTCGCCGACCAACGCGAGCGGCCAAACCACCATCGTGCTCCAGTCCGCCGCCGCTGGAGACGTGGCCACGGTGACGGGAACTTTTGCTGCGAGACCGGGCTCCACCGTGTCGGGCACGGCAACCATCAGCATGCCGCTCCTTGGACGGATCACGCATCTCGCGTCGGATTTCGAGGTCCTCGGCGCCCGCCATTCCGGATTCCAGGAGCAGAGCGTCCTCACCTACCAGGTCTTCGATGCGATGAACCTGCCCTACCCTCCGGGCCTCACCGTGAACTTCGAGCATGAGTCGCTCGTGGGGTCGTTCATCGGCACGGGTCTCGCCCCGAACTGCAGCGGCACGCCCGTCGTGTGCAGGGCGACGGGAGTGACGGACGCGAACGGCCGGGCCAGCGTGTCCGTGTCCTCCGGGACCGCGGCGGGCGAGATTCTGATCAATGCTGATGCCAGAGCCGGGAACCAGCCGAAGAGCGCCGTCGCGCACAAGCTCGCCATCGTGGGCGCGAAGGCGAACGGCGCCCAGGTGACGATGGCCTGCTACCTGGGAGACGCGACCAACAGTCCGCAGCACGCATCGGCCAACCGGCGGAACGTGCCTGCCTTCAGCAACAGCGACTGCAATTTTCCCCGGTATGTGGATGGGAACGGCCTGGTCGTCACCTGCAAGGCGCTCCTCGCGGATCGCTTCAACAACGTGATCGGCAGGGAGACCCGCGTCCAGTTCTTCAGCGAGGGCGGGACCGCCGGCCCGTCCACCTTGACCCCGCCCTACGACACCACGGTCGCGCCGGCGTCACAGAAGGATCTCGGGCTCGGCCTGGGCTACGTCCGCCCGGACGGGAAGCTGCCCGTCGACGTGCTTCCGTTCGGGGGTGAGCTTCGGGCATCCTACCCGGACGGATGCGACGACACCGCCGTCCACAATCCGCGCGACGGCCTCCTGACGATCATCGCCATCGTCAACGGCGAGGAGGGCTTCGTGGATCTCAACGGGAACGGCGTCTACGACTCCGGGGAACCGTTCGTGGACATGGGCGAGCCCTACATCGACGCGAACGACAACGGCACCTGGGAGGTCGGCGAGTACTTCGTGGACGTGAACGGCAACGGAATCTGGGATCCGCCCGACGGTCAGTGGAATGCCAACACGGTCAACTGGGTGGAGACGCAGGTGCTCTTCTCGGGCCTGCCTCTTCACCGGGCAACCGGGGGGACCTCCGGCTTCGAGGCCGGCGGCTTCTACGATCCCGTGACCTTTGCACCGATCCCGTCCTTCAACGTGGCCCCCGGAACGCCGCAAACCGTCACCTTTGCCATCGGGGATGGCAACTTCAATCCCCAGCCCGGAGGCGCGAGCTTCGTGGCCTCGATGACCGGTGCGAACGCGACGGCGGCGCTCACGGTGGACCCGACGTCGACGGACACGCTCGGCATGGCCTTCACACAGCAGTACTGCACGGTGAAGACCCTGGAGGAGGTCACCGGTCCGGCCGTGTGCTCCAACGTATGCCCGAGCGGCGGCACGAACAACGCGTGCTACGTCGTCACCAACGTCGGGAACTGCACGCCGGGCACCTCCCCGCGCTCCGGCTGCACCGGATTCGGGTTCGGCTCGATCGGCCAGGCGACGGTCACCGCCGGGGCACCAGCCGGTGCGAACACCCTGCAGGTCACCGGCACGGGGACGTCGGGCGCGACCGGGACACTCCCCGGCACCGTGACCCCGTAGCGCCGATCGCCCCTCGATCGCGGGCATCGAACGAGAAGGGCCGCCTCCGGGCGGCCCTTCCCGTTTCCGGCCCCCGTGCCGCGACGCCGGGGCGGGACCCCCGCGTCACTTCCTTGCCGGCAGCCCCTTCACCCACTCGGCGATGGCGTCCACCACCGCCCCGCCGACGTTGCCGGCCATGAAGTACTCGCCGGGAAGCGACTTGCCCTGCCCGAACACGAAGAGGTGGTTCGCCTCCGGGAACACGGCGATCTTGGCGAGGCCGGTGCCGTCGAGCGCGGCCTTCCAGCCGTCGAGGTCCTTCTCGGTGACCTGGTAGTCCCGGCCGCCCTGCAGGAGGAGCACGGGGAGCCCGTTCTGCCGGGCCGTCCGCGCCGGGTCGTACTGCTTCAGGTCGAGCCAGTACTCCGGCCCGGCATTGAGGAGCCGCTCGTCGGTGGGCTTCCCCGCATCCAGCGCGCGGACCTTCCTCGCCTCGGCGCGCAGGGCGGCGACCGACTCCTCGGTGGCCTGGCCGTTCGCGACCAGGTAGGCGGTCTGCTCCTCGACGAGGTCCGGGACGGAACGGGTCGGGCCGGCCATCACCACCACGCCGGCCACCTTACCGCGGGCGGCGGCGGCGATGCGCGGGGCGAGGTAGCCGCCCAGGCTGTGGCCCAGCACGACGATGCGACCCGGGTCGATGGCGTCGTTGTCCCGGAGGAAGTCGATGGCGGCGAGGGCGTCGTCGATCACCTCCTCCTTCACGGTGACCGGCAGCTTGGCCATCTTCTCGCCGTAGGTGCGCGTGCGCTTCTCGTAGCGCAGGACGGCGATCCCCTGGGACGCCAGGCCCCCGGCGATGTCGCGGAAGGGCTTCAGCGCGCCCACCGTCTCGTCCTGGTCGTTGGGCCCCGAGCCGTGGACGAGCACCACCGCGGGGAAGCGCCCCTTCCCGGCGGGCAGGCTGAGCGCGCCAATGAGCTGCCAGGGCGCGTGCCCGAGCCGGACGTCGACGTCGCGGAACTTCTTGGGGTTCACGTAGGCCGGGGCGCGCCACTCGGCGGCGATGGGCACGGCCGGCTGCATCGTGGCGGGCGCGAAGCGGATGGTGGTGATGCGCCCCTGGTTGTCGAAGGCGAGCGAGGCCTTCCACTCGTTCCGCTCCATCTGGAGGGGGACGACGACGGCCGGGCCGCCGGGGCCGTCCTTCACCTCGGCCGGGCCGGCGGTGCGGATGCGGCCGTTGCGGTCCTGGATGCCGCGCCAGCCCTGGCCGAAGCGCCAGGGGGGGAGGATCGCGTTCAGCGACGGAGCGAACCGCGCCGCCACGCCGTCGGAGTCGTCCTTCGCGAGGAGGGCGCCGATCTCGTCTCCCCACTTCGCGAGCGCCTCCCGGGTGGGCGGCGGGCCCGGAGGCGGCTTCGAGGTCTCCGATGCCGGACCGGTGACCGGGTGGGGGAGCGGAGCCGCCGGACCCCCGTACTGTCCGCCCCGGGCGGGGGTCGGGGTCGCGGGCTGCGGGGCGGTCTCGGACTGCGGCGCGGCCAGCAGGGTGGCGAGCGTGACGACGACGACTGCGTTCATGTCGATTCCTCCGGTCCGGAGAATGTCGTGCATCGACCCCCGGGAGGCAAGCGTCCCGGGAAGCACCCTCCCCTGGCGCCGGGGCCGCGGATCGGGTTCAATCCGCGCCCCATGGCCGACACCGCCACCTCGACCCCGCCCCGGGAGCTCTCCCTCCGCGCCGTGCTCACGGCGCTCGCCGTGGCGCTCATCATGGGCGCGGCCTACCCGTACGTGGTCCTGAAGCTCGGGTACGGCCCGAACATCTCGGTGGTGAGCGCCTTCTTCGCCTACATGATCCTGGGCGTGGTGGCGGTGGTCACCCGGCTCTCGGCGACGCGGTTCGAGGCCAACATGGCCCAGACCGCGGGCACGGCGGCCGGGCAGACCGGGTTCATGGTGATCGTGCTCGCCGCCATCGACATGCTGAACGAGCGGGTGGGCCTGGGCTTCTCGCTGCACCTCACCGGCTGGCAGATCTTCTGGTGGCTCACCCTGGGCGGCTTCGTGGGCGCGTTCCTCGCCGTCCCGCTGCGCCGGCACTACATCGACGAGGAGAACCTGACCTTCGCCGACGGCACGGCCGCCGGCGAGACGCTGGTGGTCCTCTACCAGGGGCGCCGCGAGGCGGCCGACCGGCTCCGGGCGCTCGCCGCCGGCACCGGGATCTCGGGCCTCCTCTGCTTCCTGCGCGACGGCCCGTGGAAGCTCTTCCCCGGCGAGCTGGCCTTCGGGCCGAGCGGGCAGGCGCTGCGCATGGGCACCGAGCTGGGCGTGCTCTCGCTCGGCGCCGGCATGCTCATCGGCCTGCGGGTGACCCTCTCCATGCTGCTCGGGTCGGTCATCGCCTGGGTGATCGCGCCGGGCCCGCTGGTGGCGCGCGGCTGGGCCCGGGCCATGACCTTCGCCGAGGTGCTGAAGTGGGTCATGTGGCCGGCCACCGGGCTCATGGTGGCGGGCGGCATCACCGCCCTCGTCCTCAACTGGAAGGTGATCGCGCGCACCTTCCGGAACCTCTCCACCGGCGACGCCGACGGCTCCGAGTTCCCGGTTCGCTGGACGGTGATGGGGGCGCTGGTCTCGTCGGTGGCGCTGGTCGTCGTGCAGAAGGTCTCGCTCGGCTTCCCCATCTGGCTGTCGGTGGTGTCGCTGCTCCTCTCCTTCCCGCTCATGCTGGTGGGAATCCGCGTGCTGGGCGAGACCAACTGGGCGCCCATCAGCGCGCTCGCGAACCTCATGCAGGCGGTCTTCGCCGGGCTCTCCCCGGGTCACCTGCCGGTGAACATGATCGGCTCGGGCATGAGCGGGACGGTGGCCGGCCAGGGCGAGCACCTCATGCAGTGCTACCGGGCGGGCAAGATCATCGGCTCGAACAACCGCCACCTCATGGTGCTGCAGCTGCTCGGCATCCCGGTGGGCGCGGCGGCGGTGGCGGTGGTCTACCCGGCGCTCCGCGCCAAGTACGGGTTCGGCGACGGCGGGCTCACCTCGCCCATCAGCGTGAAGTGGGCCGGCTTCGCCGAGCTGCTCGCCAAGGGCTTCGCCTTCCTCCCGCAGGGGTCGATGACCGCGCTGTGGGTGGCGCTGGCCGTGGGCACGGTGGTCACCGTCCTCGAGCCGCGCTGGCACCGCTTCCTGCCCTCCCCCACCGCGGTGGGGCTCGGCATGCTCATCCCCGGCTTCGCGGTCATCCCCATGGTGATGGGCGGGTTCGTCCAGGCCATCTGGGTGCGGGCGAGCCCGCGCACCGAGGCCACCTACTCCATGCCGCTCGCCTCGGGGTTCATCACCGGCGAGGCCCTGGTGGTGCTGGGCTTCTCGATCCTCGCCATCTTCGGGATCCGGATCTGATGGCGCGCGCGCCCGCACCCACCGGCTGGGAGCCGGTGCGCAGGGAGCTGCAGCGGGCACGCGGCGCCCGCAGGCTCGTGCCCTGGGCGCTCCTCTCCGCGTTCCTGGGCTTCGCCTTCCTCTCCTGGGCGGGCCGGAGCTGGAGCGCGGGCCTGCCGCTGCTCGCGGGCGGGCTCCTCCTCGCGGGCGTGGTGCGCGCGCTGTCCGTCCCGCACTGCCCGGCCTGCGGCGGGAACCTCTGGGTTCGCGGGGAGCGGCCCGGCCCCCCCACCGCGCCGGTGCCCACCCGGGTGGAGCGGGAGCGGAGCTGTCCGCGCTGCGGGGCGGCGCTCGACGGGTGACCCCCCTGCGGCCCGTGCCGCCCGGTGCTACATTCCCCCCCGCCATGGCGACGAAGCCCTCCCGCACCCTCGACGTCTTCCCCAACCCGAACCCGCGGCGCCCCTACGAGATCCGGATGGAGGCACCGGAGTTCACCTGCCTGTGTCCCCTCACCGGGCAGCCCGACTTCGCCACCATCCGCATCCGCTACGTCCCCGCCCGGCTGTGCGTGGAGCTGAAGAGCCTCAAGCTCTACCTGTGGAGCTACCGCGACGAGGGGGCCTTCCACGAGCGGGTGACCAACGAGATCTGCGACGACCTGGTCCGTGCCCTGAAGCCGCGCTGGCTGGAGGTGCAGGGGGACTTCATGGTGCGCGGCGGGATCGGCACGGTGATCACCGCCACGCACGGCCGGCGTCCCCCGGGCGCGGGAGGCGGATAGCCGCCCGGCTCCGTCACCCGCAGTGGTAGTCTGGTCGGTGGATGGCGGTCGCCTCCCCCAGCCTCTCCGGAGTGGAAGTCAGCGTCGACGGTCCGCCGCCGTTCCAGCCCGACTCGCTGCTCGGGACGGTTGTGGCCGGGCGCTACCGCCTGTGCGGCCACCTCGCCTCGGGCGGCATGGCGGCGGTCTACGTCGCCGAGGACACGGTCGCGCGGCGCGAGGTGGCGCTCAAGATCCTCCAGCCCCACCTGGCCGCGGCGCCCGAGGCCGTCCGGCGCTTCCTCTGCGAGGGGGCGATCGCCAGCCTGATCGACCACGAGAACGTGGTCCGCGTCCTCGACCACGGCGGGGAGGGGCGACCGTGCTTCATCGCCATGGAGCTGCTCGAGGGGGAGGGGCTCTTCGACCGGCTGCGGCGCCAGGGCGCGCTCCCCGCCGAGGAGGTGGTCGCCATCCTGTCCCAGGTCTGCGACGGCCTCGAGGCCGCCCACGGGAAGGGCGTCGTCCACCGCGACCTGAAGCCGGAGAACGTCTTCCTGCACCAGCGCCCGGGGCGTTCCCCAACCGTGAAGATCATCGACTTCGGCGTGGCCGGGGGCGCGCACGGCGAGCCCGGGGAGGTCGGGCTGGTGGTCGGCACGCCCCAGTACCTCTCCCCGGAGCAGGCCTACGGGAGGCCGGCCGGGCCGCGGTCGGACGTGTACTCGGTGGGGATCATGGCCTGGCGCATGCTCGCCGGGCGCCATCCCTTCACCGCCGACACGGCCGACGACCTGATCCGCATGCAGGCGCGGGACCCGGTCCCGTCCCTCACGGTCGCCCGCCCCGACCTGCCCATCCCCGCGGAGCTCGTGGCGGTGGTGGCCCGGGCCTGCGCGAAGGACCCCGACGCCCGGCCGGCGTCGGCCGCGGAGCTGGGCGCCCTGCTGCGGGGTGCGCTGGGGCGGGCGACGGGCCTTCCCACCCCCATGCCGCGGCCGTCCTTCCGCCCCCCCGGCACGGGCGTCCCGACGCCGGTCCGGGTGCCCTCGCCCGACGCCGGCCCCCCGGCGGTGCCGGTCGAACGGTGGCGTCGCTTCCTGCGAATGATCGCCCTGGCCGCGGTCCTGGCCGGGCTCGGGCTGGCCGGGGCGGCGCTCTTCCTCCACGGGCGGAGCCCCCCGGCGCAGGAGGGGCGGCAGGCGGCGCCCGCGCCCTAGTCGTGTTAAGCCTTTCGCGCTTTCCGCCGCCTTCGCGGCGGCGCGACCCGGGAGGAACGGATGAAGATCGAGGTCACGGGCTCCGGCCCGCTCGAGGTGGATGCGTCGGTCCTGGCGGTGCCGGTCTTCGAGGGGGACGCAGCCGATCCCCGAGGGCTCCTCGCCGAGATCGACCGGCGGCTCGACGGCCACCTCGTCGCCGCCTCCGCCGAGGAGGACTTCCAGGGCAAGGCCGGCCAGTCGCTCGCCCTGCGCACGCTCGGGAAGCTGCGTGCCGACCGCCTGCTGCTCCTCGGCATGGGCAAGCGCGAGGGCGTGGAGGCGGCCCTGCCCCGCGCCGGCTTCGAGCCCCTGCGGCTCGCCGCCGGCGACGCCGCCCGCCACGCGCAGAAGGCCGGCGCGCGCCGCCTGGCCTTCGTCTCCCCCCGCCTCCCCGGCCAGACCGCCCACGAGGCCCGCGCCGTGGTGGAGGGCGCGCTCCTCGGCGACTACCGCTTCGACCGCTACAAGACCGAGGAACGGAAGAAGAAGCCCCGGCAGGTCGAGTCGCTCGTGGTCGTGGTCCCGCCGGGCCTGGAGCGCTCCAAGGAGGTCAAGGAGGCGGTGGCGCTCGCCCGCACGGTGGCGGGCGCCGTGGCCTGGGCGCGCGACCGGGTGAACGAGCCGCCGCTGCACCTCACCCCCTCGCGCCTCGCCGACGCCGCCCGGGAGCTCGCCCGCGAGGCCGGCCTCCACGCCGAGGTGCACGGCCCGCGCGACATCGCCGGCCTGCGCATGGGCATGTTCCTGGGCGTGACCCGGGGCTCGGCCGAGGAGCCGCGGCTGGTGAAGGTCTCCTACGTCCCGCGCGGCGCGGCGGCGAAGAAGGCCCCGCTCGTGATCGTGGGCAAGGCCATCACCTTCGACTCGGGCGGCCTCTCGCTCAAGCCCACCGAGGGCATGGTGGACATGAAGACCGACATGGCCGGCGCCGCGGCCGCCATCGCCGCCATGCGCGTGGTGGCCGAGCTGGCGCCGCCCTTCCCGGTGCACGCGCTGGTGGGCGCCTGCGAGAACATGCCGGGCGGGCGCGCCTACAAGCCCTCCGACGTCCTCATCGCCCGCAACGGCAAGACGGTGGAGATCACCAACACCGACGCCGAGGGGCGCCTGGTCCTGGGCGACGTGCTGGCCTGGGGCGTGGAGACGCTCAAGCCCGCCCTGATCGTGGACCTGGCCACGCTGACCGGGGCCTGCTGCGTGGCGCTGGGCATGACCACGGTGGGCGCCTTCGGCCCGGACGGCCCGGCCATGGATGCCGTGCTGTCGGCCGCACGCGCCGCCGGCGAGGACACCTGGCGGCTCCCCCTCACCGAGTCGGTGAAGGAGGAGCTGAAGAGCGACGTGGCCGACATGAAGAACGCCGGGTCGCGCATGGGCGGCTCGATCAGCGCCGCCTGGTTCCTGAAGGAGTTCGTCGGCGACGCACCCTGGGTGCACCTGGACATCGCCGGTCCCTCCAGCACCTCGAAGGAGAAGGGCTACGTCGGGAAGGGCGGCACCGGCGTCGGCGTGCGCACGCTGGTGGAGCTGGTCCGGGCGCGCGCCCGGGAAGAGGCCCGCCCGCCGCGCCGCTGACCCGGAGGCGCCATGGATCCGCTCGACGAGCTGGCCCTCCTCCTCCGCCCCGCCGGCGGCGGCGTGCCGCTCGTCTCCGCCGGCCGGGAGGCCCAGGCCGAGGCGCAGCGCCGCCTGCACCGGGCCGCCACCGACGACGAGGTGCGGGGACGCTTCCGCGCGCGGCTCGGTCGCGCCGGGGCGGCGCGCGCGGTGATGCTGGGCGTGCCCTCCGACGTGGGGGCGGGCTTCCTGCGCGGGGCGAACCAGGGGCCGCTCGCGCTGCGGGAGCGGCTGCTCTCCGAGGATCCGGACTGGTTCGATCGGGCCGAGGCGCGCGGCCTCGTCGACCTGGGCGACGTGGTGGTGGTGCCCCAGCTCCTGCACGACGAGATGCTCTCCGCCACGCAGCTCGAGGCCACCCGCCGCGCGCTCTACCCCGGCCTCGCCCCCGGGGAGGCGGCCCGGCTCCCGGTCTCGCCGCTCTCCATCGCCGAGCGGGTCCTCGACCTCGTGCTCTCGACGAACCCGGCCGCGCGCCCGGTGATCCTGGGCGGCGACCACTCCACGGCCTGGCCGGCGGTGGCGGCGCTCCACCGGGCGCGGCCCGGGATGGGCGTGGTCCAGCTCGACGCCCACACCGACCTGCTCGAGGAGCGGCTCGGGGTGCGCTACTGCTTCGGCACCTGGTCGTTCCACGCCAACGAGCGCATCGGGCGGGGCGGCAAGCTCGTGCAGGTGGGCATCCGGGTCTCCCGGCACCGGCGCTCGCACTGGGAGTCCACGCTGGGGGTGCGGCAGGTGTGGGCCGACGAGGCCCGGGCCGATCCCGCCGGAGCGCTCGACGCGGTGGTCGCCGCGGTGCGGGCGTCCGGTGCCCGCGGGGTCTACCTCTCGAACGACGTGGACGGGACCGACGAGGCCTTCGTGGACGCCACCGGGACCCCGGAGCGGGGCGGGCTGCACCCCGACTTCGTGGTGGAGCTCGTCCGCCGGCTCGGGCGGGAGGTGGGGCTCGTGGGCGGCGACGTGATGGAGGTGGCCCCGCCCATCGCGCGCTCGCCCGGCGGGGCGGAGCGGACCCTCGCCGTGGCGGTGCGCTACCTGCGGGAGACGGTCGACGCGATCCTGGCGTCGTGATCCCGTCTCCCGTCCGGCCTACGCCTTCGCGCCCTTGGCGGCTTCCTTGCGGGCCGGGACGCCGGTGAGGGCGGCGATGGCCGCGCCGACCACCGCGCCGCCGACCGTGAAGAGCGCGCCCACGCCGGTGGCCCCGAGGACCATGCCGAAGACGATGAGGGCACGGACGGCGAAGGTGGCCTGCACCGGGGTGCCGGTGATGCCGCCGGCGAGCAGCACGCCCGCGTAGCCGCCGTACAGCAGGGCGGGCAGGAGCCCGAGGGCGAGGAAGAGGGCCAGTCCGACTGCGGCGCCGACGATGGTGGGGGTCTTGCGGGTCATGACGTCCTCCGTTCTTGCCTCGGGGTATTGCAGCCGGCTTGCCAGGGGAGCGCCACCGGGATTCCGGGGAGTTGCGTGCTCCGGGTGTCGGGTTCTCCCGACCGGCGGCGGGCGGTCCGACAGCCGGCGTCCCGATCGGGGCGCCGCGGGACATCCCGGGCGGGGCCGGGCGGGGGCCGCCGGACCGTCAGTGGATGCGGGGGAGGAGCGGCAGCCCGGCCACGACGACGGCCTCGGCCTCGGCCAGTGCGGCGAGGCGGGCGTCCACGTCGACGGCCCCGGCGTGGTCGCGGGCCAGGTCGACGAAGAGCCGCTCGTGGCCCGCCTCCGACTGGGCGAGCCGCTCGTAGAACTCGCGCAGGCGGGGATCGGGCAGCGCGCCGGCGAGGAGCCGGAGCCGCTCGCAGCTGCGGGCCTCGACGAGCGCGCAGACGAGCAGCTGCGCCGGCAGCCGGTCGGGTCCTCCCCCCACGAGCCGCAGGAGCGACTGCACGTAGGGGTCCCCGGCGTCGGGCGGGAGCGTGCGTCCGCGCAGCGCCAGCTCGTTCAGCACGGCCAGGAAGTGGTGGGTCTCCTCCTGGGCGAGCCGGGCCAGCTTGCGAACCAGGTCGGGCCGGTCGGCCTGGTCGGCGACGAGCTTGACGGCGGTGGCCGCCGCCTTCTTCTCGCAGTGCGCGTGGTCCCCCAGCGTGGCGTCGAGGTCGGCGAGGGCCACCGCGACCCAGCGCGGGTCGGTGGCGGATCGGAGGATGCTCACGCGGGAACCATCCCTTCGGTGTCGAGGCGCACCGGCGTCCGGGGCAGGGCGTCGAGGCGGAATCCGGCCACGAGCTCGCCGGCCGCCACCCGCGCGCCCGGCGGGGCGAGGCCGCAGCTCGCGGCGAGCAGGCCCACCACGGCCTCCGGCGCGGCGCCCCGCGCGCGCAGCTCGCCGAGCGAGAGGGCGCCGTGGCGCTTGGCCAGCCGCTCCCCGTCCGGGCCGACCACGAGCGGGACGTGGGCGTGGCGCGGCGGGGAGAGGCCGAGCGCCCGGAGGAGGAGCAGCTGGCGCGCCGTGGACGGGAGCAGGTCGTCGCCGCGCAGCACGTCGGTCACCTCCATGGCCGCGTCGTCCACCGCGACCGCGAGCTGGTAGGAGGGCACGCCGTCGGCCCGGGCCACCACGAAGTCGCCCACCGTGGCGGCCACGTCGAACGTGCACGATCCGTGAACGGCGTCGTCGAGGCGCACCGGCCCCTCCGGGACGCGGAAGCGCCAGGCCGGCGGGCGGCGCGCGGCGAGGTCGGCGGCCTCCCGCTCCCCCAGGTCCCGGCAGGTCCCCGGGTAGCGCGGCCCCTCGTCGGACGCGTGGGGAGCCTGCGACGCCCGCGCGATCTCGGCGCGCGAGCAGAAGCACGGGTAGGCGAGGCCGGCGCGGCGCAGCGCCTCCAGCGCGGCGCGGAAGCGCTCGCCCCGCTCCGACTGCCGGTAGGGGCCGTGCGGGCCGCCCACGTCGGGGCCCTCGTCCCAGTCGAGCCCCAGCCAGCGCAGCTCCTCGAGGATGCGCGTCTCGAGCCCGGGCCGCACCCGCGGGCCGTCCAGGTCCTCGACCCGCATGGCGAGCACGCCCCCGCGGGACCGCACGTCGAGCCAGGCGAGGAGCGCCGTCCGGGCGTTGCCCAGGTGCATGGGACCCGTGGGGGTCGGGGCGAATCTTCCTCGGATGGCGGAGGCGTGCGACAACAGGATCTGGATACCCTGCCCCTCGACCGGCTACAAGACGGCTTCCCGATGCGTGAATCCGGCGTCCTGCTCCCGCTCTTCTCCATCCGCTCCCCCTCCGGGTGGGGGCTGGGCGAGATCCCGGACCTGGTCCCCTTCGCA
Organism: Anaeromyxobacteraceae bacterium; assembly: GCA_037443385.1. Classification (GTDB taxonomy): domain Bacteria; phylum Myxococcota; class Myxococcia; order Myxococcales; family Anaeromyxobacteraceae; genus CAIOAK01. Next base: position 16,609 of record JBBIOL010000019.1, on the reverse strand, counting down.
CGCTGGGCGGTCTCGGCCGGGTTCTCGCTCGTGCAGGTGCTCCCGGTGAACGAGGCCGCCCGCGGCCAGAACAGCCCGTACTCGGCCATCTCGGCGTTCGCCATCGACCCCATCTACCTGGCGCTCGACGCCTCGGAGGACTTCCTCGCCGCCGGCGGCGTGGACGCGCTCTCCCCCGAGGACCGCGCGCTGCTCGCCGACCTGCGGGCCGCGCCCGCCGTCCGCTGGCGGGAGGTCCGCGCGCTCAAGGAGCGGGCCAGCGAGATCGCCTTCCGCTCCTTCCTGGACCGGGAGTGGCACGCCAGCACCTCCCGCGCCGCGGCGCTGCGGGCCTACCGCCGGGAGCACGCGGCCTGGCTGGCCGACTACGCGCTCTTCGTGGCGCTCCACGACGACGTGATGGGCGGCCAGGACTGGCAGTCCTGGCCCGCGCCGCTCGCCACGCGCGATCCGGACGCCCTGGCCGAGGCCCGGGCCGCGCTGTCCGAGCGGATCCTCTACCGCTCCTGGCAGCAGTGGCACCTCGACGAGCAGTGGCAGGAGGCGCGCCGCGCGGTGGTGGCGGCCGGCGCCGACCTCATGGGCGACCTCCCCTTCATGGTCGCCACCGACTCGGCCGACGTGTGGTCCCGGCCCGAGGACTTCCGGCTCGACGCCCGCGCCGGCGTGCCGCCCGACGCCTTCAGCGCCGACGGCCAGGACTGGGGACTGCCCGTCTACCGCTGGGACGTGATGGCGAGGAACGGCTACGCCTGGATCGCGGCCCGCGCACGCCGCTCGGCGGAGCTCTACGGCGCCTACCGCGTGGACCACGTGGTCGGCTTCTACCGCAGCTACTACCGGCCCAACGACGGTGGGCCCCCGGGGTTCGTCCCGGACGCCGAGCCGGACCAGATCGCCAACGGCGAGCGGGTGATGGCGGCCTTCTCGCAGGGCGCCCGGGTCATCGCCGAGGACCTCGGCACCGTGCCCGACTTCGTCCGCCTGTCGCTCGCGCGGCTCGGGATCCCGGGGTACCGGGTGCTGCGCTGGGAGAAGGACGGGGAGGTCTACCGCGACCCGGCCCGCTGGCCGGCGGTGTCGCTCGCCACGACCGGGACGCACGACACCGACTCGCTCGCCGACTGGTGGGAGTCGCTCCCGCCCGCGGAGCGGACGGCGCTCCTCGCCCTGCCGGGGCTCGAGGCGCTCTCCGGACGGGCCCCTGCGGCCTACGACGAGGTCGTGCGGGACGCGCTCCTGGCGCTGGTCTCGGCGGCCGCGTCCGATCTCCTCCTGCTCCCCTTCCAGGACGCGGTGGGCGCCCGCGAGCGCGTCAACGTCCCGGGGACGGTGAACGAGCAGAACTGGTCGTACCGGGTCCCGCTCCTGCTCTCCGCCCTCCTCGCCGACCAGGCCACCGCCGGGCGGCTCGCCGCGCTGGCCACCCGCACCGGGAGGCGCCGGGAGGCGCCGCCGTGACCGCCCTCGCCTTCCTGGTCCGGCACGCCGAGGCGGCCTCGGGCGGGACCGACGCCGAGCGACGGCTCACGCCGGCCGGGCGGGCCGCCTTCGCCGACCTGCTCTCCACGCTCGGTCCGCGACTCTCCGTGAAGCGGATCCTGGCCAGCCCCTTCCGCCGCGCGCGGGAGACGGCCGAGATCCTGTCCCGGGCCACCGGCGTCGCCGCCGAGCCCCTCGACGACCTCGCCTCCGGGCACGACACCGGGCGCGAGCTCCTCGCCCTGGCCCGCCGGGAGGGCGCCGGGACGGTGCTCGTCGGCCACAACCCGGAGGTCGCCGAGGCCATCGCGCTCGCCGCCGGGAAGGGGCAGCCCGTGCCTCCCGGGACGGTGGCGGCCATCGATCTCTCCGGGCCGGCGCCCCGTCTCTCGTGGCTCCGCTCCCCCTGATATGCTGGCCGGATGGCCACCGGCCCCACCCCTCCTCCACCGGCGTCGACGCCCCCGGCGGTCCCCATCGCGGCCGAGCAGCCCCGCTTCGTCCGCGAGCTCGACACGCTGGTCCGCGCCCGCTACCCGCTCATCTCCCTCGTCTCCTGGGAGGAGCAGCGGCTCGACGCCATCCTCGACGACCTGGCGAAGCGACACGGCAAGGCGCTCGTCACCTGGTCGGTGACGAAGGGGCTCCGGCGCACCGGCGGCGCGCGGGGCGGCGGTCCGGAGGGAGCCCGCGAGCCCATGGAGGCGCTGGCGGCGGTCGAGAAGCTCACCGACCCGTCGCTCGTGGTCCTGAAGGACTTCCACCCGTACCTGAACGACCCGGCGGTGATCCGCGGGCTGCGCGAGCTGGCCCAGTCGCTCAAGACCACCTACACCACCGTGATCCTGCTCTCCCCGGTGCTTCAGATCCCCACCGAGCTGGAGAAGGAGATGACGGTCCTCGACGTGCCGCTCCCCACCCACGACGAGCTGTACGGCCTCCTCAAGGAGATCGCCGAGGTGGTGGTGAAGGGCAACCGGGCCTCGGTGAGCCTGAGGCGGGAGGACGCCGACGCCATCGCCAAGGCGGCGCAGGGGCTCACCCTCTCCGAGGCGGAGAACGCCTTCGCGAAGGCCATCGCCGCCGACTCGCGGCTGGCCCGCGAGGACATCGGGCTCATCCTGGACGAGAAGCGGCAGGTCATCCGCAAGAGCGGGCTCCTCGAGTACTACCCCACCGAGGAGCAGTTCTCGAACGTGGGCGGCCTGGAAAATCTGAAGACCTGGCTCTCCCGGCGCGGCAACGCCTTCAGCGAGCCGGCGCGCCGCTTCGGGCTGCCGGAGCCGAAGGGGCTGCTCCTCCTCGGCGTGCAGGGGTGCGGCAAGAGCCTGACCGCGAAGGCCATCGCCGCCTCCTGGAAGATGCCGCTGCTCCGGCTCGACATGGGGCGCATCTTCAGCGGCCTGGTGGGCTCGTCGGAGGAGAACCTGCGCCGCGCCATCCGCGTGGCCGAGAGCGTGGCCCCGGCCGTGCTCTGGACCGACGAGATCGAGAAGGGGCTCTCCGGGATGGGCTCCTCCAACTTCTCCGACGGCGGCGTCACCGCCCGGGTCTTCGGCGCCATGCTGACCTGGCTGCAGGAGAAGACCGCCCCGGTGTTCGTGGTGGCCACCGCGAACCGCATCGACCTGCTGCCTCCCGAGCTGCTCCGCAAGGGGCGCTTCGACGAGATCTTCTTCATCGACCTGCCGGCCCGGCCCGAGCGCGAGGAGATCTTCCGCATCCACGTGGGGCGCCGCGGACGCCGTCCCGAGTCCTTCGATCTCGGCAAGCTGGCGGCCTCGGCCGAGGGGTTCAGCGGCGCCGAGATCGAGCAGGTGGTGGTGGCGGCGCTCTACGACGCCTTCGCCGAGGGGAAGGAACTCGAGCAGCGCCACCTCGAGCGCGCCGTGGCGGAGACCTTCCCGCTCGCCACCACCATGCGCGAGGAGATCCAGAAGCTCCGCGAGTGGGCCAAGACGCGCACCCGCCCCGCCTCCACGGTCCCGGCCGAGGAGGTCCCCCGGCCCATCACCTCCCGCTTCGGCTGATCCGTGTCCACCGAGCGCCGCAGCCGGTTCCTGAAGCTCGAGCGCGCCCGCCCGGACGGCGGGACCACGCCCGAGGCGCTCCCCGGCGAGGAGCGCTTCGAGGGGATCGGCGACGCGCCGCCCGCCGGAGCCCCGCGCCCGCCCTCCCCCACGCCCCCGCCGTCGCGCCCGGCCGTCCCGGCCTCGGCGACCGACCGGTTCCGGCCCCCCCCCGAGCGGCCGCTCGCG
>JBBIOL010000019.1:0-12829 GCA_037443385.1 Anaeromyxobacteraceae bacterium | reverse complement strand
CCGACGGCTCCTTCCGCCTCGTGGTGCTCACCGACGCGGACAACACGGTCTACGCCGTGCGCTGCGTGAACTGCGGCGCCGACCTCGACACCCCGGCGCAGCGGGTCTTCAACGAGCGGCTCTGGGCCGACCGCCAGGCCCAGGCCGACGTGGAGCGGCGCGAGGCCGCCCTGCGGGAGCGGGAGCGGCAGGCCCAGGCCGCCGAGCAGGCCCGCATGCGCCGCGAGGTCGCGGCCGAGATGGCGCGGCGCGAGCGGGACCGCGTCGAGGACGCGCTGCCCGACGGCCCGTTCGACCCGGGCCCGGTGGCGCGTCCGGGCGGCGACACCGCCGGGATGCGGCTGCTCCGCATGCTCCCCGGCTTCGGCTGGCGCGTGGCCGCGGCGGTGATCGGCATCGGGGTGCCGCTGCTCCTGCTCCTCTTCGGCCGCGGCCAGGTCCAGATGGTGGGGATGATGCTGCTCGGCCTGGTCATCGCGCTCTTCTCGCCGGGCCGCCGGCGCTACCGGAGGTGGTGATGTCCCAGAACGTCGGGATCGTGGTGGCGGTGCAGGGGATCGCGATGCTGCTCCAGGTCGTGGCCGAGCTGGGCGCGGAGTACCGGGCCGAGAAGCGGATGCGCGCGGCCGACGGCACCACCCACGACGTGGACTACGTGGTGTCGGACGGCACGGCCGAGGTGGGCGTGAAGGTGGACCGGAAGACGGAGAAGGCGACGCTCATCCCGAAGGACTGCGACGCCGGACCGGGCAAGGCGCTGGCCGGGCGCATCGCCCAGCGCTGGGCCTACTCGAAGGCGGTGGGCGAGCTGAAGCGGAAGGGGTACGCCGTGGCCCGGGAGGAGAAGCAGGCCGACGGCTCGGTCCGGGTGGTCATGCAGCGCTGGAGGTGAGCCGTGGCGGACAAGGTCGAGATCGAGCTCCTGTTCACGCCCGAGGGCGAGGTGCGGCTCAAGACCCGCGGGCTCAAGGGCAAGACCTGCGTGGACGAGACCGAGGCCCTGGAGCGGGCGCTCGGGAGCGTCACCGAGCGGGAGCGGACCTCCGAGTACTATCAGCAGGCGGCGACGACCCGGGGCACGACGCGGCAGGGCTAGGCGGGCCAGCCGCTCGACTCCAGCCAGCCGTCCGCGCCGATGCGGAGCTCCACCGTGCGGTCCGGCTCGCCCGGCCGCACCGTCTCGACCCCGGGTGGGATGCGGCCGGTGAGGTGGTGGAAGCGCTGGTTCCGGGAGCCGACCCATCGCCGCCCGGCCTCCGGCTCCTCCGCGCGGTAGGGACCGTCCACGAGGAGGTCCACCCACGCGAGGAGCGCCGGCGCCCCGCGAGGCACGACGGCGCGGAGCCGGTCCAGGGTGTACCCGGTGAAGGCCAGGAGGGTGAGGCCCCGCTCCCGGACGCCGCGCGCGAAGGGCAGGAGGGCCTCCGCCTGCTCGAAGGGCTCCCCGCCGAGGAGCGTCACCCCCTCGACCCGGTCGCGAGCCCGGTCCAGGCGGCTCAGCAGGTCGGCGGCCGCGACGGCCGTTCCCCCGCCGGGGTCGAACATGTGCGGGTTGCAGCAGCCCGGGCAGCGAATCGCGCATCCCTGCAACCAGACCGCGAAGCGGCTGCCCGGCCCCTCGGCGAGGGTCACGTCGACCACGGCTGCGATCCGGAGGGTCAAGGGGCGCCTCGCGGCCGTCGACCGGCCCGGTCTCCACGCCGTCCGACGCTACGCCCGGAGGGAGGGGAGCGCAACGGCGGATGCGCTCCGGCAACGCTTGATCTCCCCCCTCCGGTGCGCGATCGTGCGGCCCCGCTCGGACCCGCCGCCCCGCCCTCGCCGGAGGAACCTTGGCCCCCATCCCCAGCACCGCACTCGTCGAGAAGGCCGTCCACACCATCCGCATGCTCGCCGCCGACGGCGTGCAGAAGGCGAACAGCGGCCACCCCGGCATGCCCATGGGCGCGGCCGACATGGCCTTCGTGCTCTGGACCCGGCACCTCCGCTTCGATCCGTCCGAGCCCCGCTGGATCGACCGCGACCGCTTCGTCCTGTCCGCCGGCCACGGCTCGATGCTGGTCTACGCGCTCCTACACCTGGCCGGCTACGAGGTCGGGCTCGACGACCTGAAGGCGTTCCGCCAGCCCGGCTCCCGCACTCCCGGTCACCCCGAGTTCGGCCACACGCCGGGCGTGGAGGTCACCTCCGGCCCGCTCGGCCAGGGTTTCGCCAACGCGGTGGGCATGGCGCTCGGCCAGGCCATGCTCTCGGCGCGGCTCGGCCCGGGCAACCCGGTGGAGGACCACTTCGTCTACGCCATCGTCTCCGACGGGGACGTCATGGAGGGCGTGGCCTCCGAGGCCGCCAGCCTGGCCGGCCACCTGAAGCTCGGCCGCTGCGTCTTCCTCTACGACGACAACGAGATCACCATCGACGGCCGCACCTCCCTCGCCTTCTCCGGCGAGGACGTCTCGGCCCGCTTCGCCTCCTACGGCTGGCACGTCCAGGGGGTCGGCGGCCGGGACCACGAGGGCATCTCCCGGGCCATCGACGCCGCCAAGGCCGATCCGCGCCCCAGCCTCATCCGCGTCCGCACCGTCATCGGCTACGGCTCGCCCAACAAGGCCGGCAAGTCGAGCGTGCACGGCGCGCCCCTCGGCGAGGACGAGCTCCGGGCCACCAAGGAGGCGCTGGGCTGGCCCCAGGAGCCGCGCTTCCTCGTCCCCGACGACGTGCGGGCCTTCTGGGCGGACCTGGTGGAGGCCCGCAAGGCCGACCACGCGGCCTGGAAGGCGCGCACCGCGGCCTGGCGCGCGGCGCACCCGGAGAAGGCGGCGCTGCTCGACGCGCACGTGAACCGCACCGTCCCGGCCGACCTCGCCGCGCGGCTGCTCGAGGGAGCCGACGCCTCCGACGCCACCCGCAAGCTCTCCCAGGCCCTCATCCAGAAGGCCGCGGCGCTCGTCCCCGCGCTCGTGGGCGGCTCGGCCGACCTCGCCGAGTCGAACCTCACCGACATCAAGGGGGGCGGCAGCGTGGCCGCGGGGCAGTACGCGGCGCGCAACGTCCACTACGGCATCCGCGAGCACGCCATGGGCTCGCTCGCCAACGGCCTCGCCTACGACGGCACGCACATCCCGTTCGTGGGCACGTTCTTCGTCTTCTTCGACTACATGAAGCCGCCCGTCCGGCTGGCCGCGCTGGCCGGGCTGCAGACCATCTACGTCTGGACCCACGACTCCATCTTCCTCGGCGAGGACGGCCCCACCCACCAGCCGGTGGAGCACCTCACCGCGGCCCGGGCCGTCCCCAACCTGCACGTGGTGCGCCCTGCCGACGGCCTGGAGACCGCACTCGCCTGGGCCCATGCCATCACCCGTCGTGAAGGACCGACGGCGCTCGTGCTCACCCGGCAGAAGATCGCGAAGATCGAGCGCCCCGGCGGCTTCGACGCCGCCCGGGCGGAGCGCGGCGGCTACGTGGTGGCCGACCCGCCCGGCGCGAAGGTGACGCTCGTCGCCACCGGCAGCGAGCTCGCCACCGCCCAGGGGGCGGCTTCCCTCCTCGCCGCCCGGGGCATCCCGGCGCGGCTCGTTTCCGTGCCCTGCCTCGCCTGCTTCGAGGCCCAGCCGGAGGCCTACCGCCGGGAGGTGCTGCCCGCCGGCCAGCGCGTGGCGGTGGTGGAGGCCGGTCGCGGGCTCGAGTGGTGGAGGCACGCCGGCTCGGACGGGCTGGTCCTGGGGATCGACCGGTTCGGCGCCAGCGCCCCGGAGAAGTCGCTCGCCGAGACCTACGGCTTCACCCCGGAGAAGGTCGCCGCGCGCGTGCAGACCTGGCTTGCCGGTTGACGGAGCGTGTGGCACCCTTTTGGGTATGCCCCGCTCCCTCCCCTGGCTGGCGGCCGTGCTCGCAGCGCTGATCGTCCCCTCCCCGGCCCGGCCGGCGACCGGGTTCGTCTGCTCGGCGAAGGGGGGCCCGCAGTGGCGGGCCTACGAGAGCGAGCACGTGGTGCTCCGCACCGACCTCGACCCCGACCGGGCCCGGGAGATGGTGCGCGAGCTCGAGCTGGCGCGGGCCGCCGTGCTCCACGCCATGTTCTCGAAGCCCCCGGCCATCCCCGGCGTCCTGCAGGCGGTGGCCTTCGCCAGCGACTCCGAGTTCTGGGAGGTGAGCCCTCCCCACGCCTCCGCCTGGTTCTCCACCATCGACGGCCTCACCCCGACGGTGGTCCTGCCCGGGTCGCTCCAGGCCTCGACCCGCATCATCCTGATCCACGAGCTGACCCACCACCTCTCGTCCTTCCCGCTGCTCCGCAAGCCGCTCTGGCTCGACGAGGGGTTCGCCGTGTACCTCGAGACGATGGGCTCGGTGGCGCTGGGGGCGCGCATGACGGTGGGGACCGTGCACGAGATGATGGTCGTGCCGCGGAAGCGCTCCGACCGGATCCCGGTGAAGGACCTGCTCGCCTGGAAGCGGGTGGACCCGGACTGGGTGCGCACCACGGTGCGCCGGTACTACGTGTCGAGCTGGTTCCTCGTCCACTACCTCGTGAACAAGCAGACCGCCGGCTTCTACGACTACTTCCGGCGCCTGGGCCGGGCGGAGGACCCGCGGGTGGCCTGGAAGGGGGCCTTCCCGCAGTGGGACCCCGACCTGCCCGGCGCGCTCGACGACCTGGAGGCCGCACTCGACACCTACGGCCGCGGCCAGCAGTTCCAGTACCACGAGCTCAAGCTGGACCTTTCACCCAAGGTGACGGATCGACCGCTGCCCCCGGCGGAGGTGCACGCCATCCGCGCCATCCTCCTGCCGGCCGGGGGCGGCACGCCGGCGGCCCGGCGCGCCGAGGTGGACGAGGCGCTCGCCGAGGATCCCTCCCATCCGCTGGCCATCTCGGTGCTGGCCGGCCTCGACCCGAAGGCCGACACCGGGGCGATGGCGCGCGCCTCGGTGACGGCCCACGCGACGGACTGGCGGGCCTGGTCGGCGCTGGGGGACGCGCTCTCCCGGGGCCCTGCCGACGAGCGCATCGCCGCCCGGCGCCGGGCGGCCGAGCTCGCCCCGCAGGAGCCGGTGGCGCTCCACGAGCTGGCCCGCGACCTCGCCGAGGCGGGCCAGGCGAAGGAGGCCGCGGCGCCGGCGCTGGCCCTCCTGCGCATCGCGCCCTACTCCCCGCTCGTCCACGAGACCGTGGCCAGCGTGGCGATGAAGCTGGGGCTCTGCCCGGACGCGCTCCGCGAGCAGCAGCGGGCCGTCGACACCACCTCCGACGCGTCGCCGGAGAAGGTCCGCGACGATCGGCTGGCCCGCCTCGCCGACTACCAGAAGCAGTGCGCCTCGCCGGCACCCGCAGGGACGCCGGCACCGGCCCCCGCGCCCGCGGTGGCCCCCGCGGCGGGGAGCCCCTGACATGGAAACGCCCCGCCTCCTGGACGGAGGACGGGGCGTGACGGGCGGGCGGCGCTGCCGCCGCGCCGCGCGGTGCGCCTACCGCATGACCGGCTGGACCTGCACCGGCGCCGGGATGGGCATGGCCACGGCGACCGGGCGGGCCTCGATGCGCTCCCCCTTCGAGAGCATCTTGAGCGACAGGGCGAGGAGCTTCGCGAGCAACTCGGCCGAGCCGGGGACGTCGAGCTTCCGGTAGATGCGCTTGCGGCGGGCGCGGATGGTCTCCGGGGAGACGCCGGCGGCGGACGCGGAGTCCTTGCAGGCGAAGCCCTGGGCGATGCGGAGCACCTCGGCGCGCTCGGCCGGGGTGAGGTTGGTGCCCTCCAGGAATCGAGCGGCGAACGGCTGGAGGATCTCGATGTCGATCTGGGCCATGGGTATGTCCGTTTCCTTTCTTGAGGCGGCTCCGTACCCGGCCGATCGCGGATTTTTTGCTGCTCCCCCCCGCAAACCCGGTCGGGTTTCCAGGCAGTACGATAGCAACGCCCCGTCTGGCCGCCACCCCCCCGGGACCTCTTTTCGTGAACCATCATATGGGTACGTAACCACGATTGATTCCGTCCACGATGGTCCCGGCTCCATCGGACCATCCACCCCCAAGGGGGCGAAATGTGGGTCGTTTCATGTATCCGACCGGGACGCCCCACATTGGGGACATCGATCGTTTATTTGGATCTCTCAGCGAGTCCCAGTTGGGGCGTAAGTATCTTGTCTGACTCCGACAGCCTCTCCCAGTCCAGCGGAGGCGATCGGAGATCCCGGGCGGAACGGACCCCCGGAGGAAGGGGGACGTCGACGCGGAGCGGCATGAGTCCGGGCACGCGTGCGACGAGGAGCTGCTCCGCGTCCGCTCCGGAGAGCCAGTCGGCGAGCGCGTGGACCGCCGGGTTCGTCACGCCGGAGGTGAGGATCGCCGCCGCGGTGGGGAAGACGAGCGTACCGAAGCCGCCCTGGTCCGGGTAGACGGTCTCGAGCGCGGCCGCGCTCGCAGCGCCCGCGGCCGCCTGCTCGGAGCCGGCCAGGCCGAACGCGGCCTCACCCGACGCGACCCGGGCCTGCACGGCGGGGTCGTCGGGCAGGAGCGCGGCGCGCTGCGCCTGGATGGCCCGCAGGAGCGCCAGGGAGGCCTCCGGCGTGGAGAGGGTGGCCAGCGCGGCGAAGGTGGCGGGGCCCTGGCCGGACGTCGGGGAGGCGAGCGCCTGCAGCCCGGCGAGGCGCGGGTCGGCGAGGTCGCGCAGGTGGCGAGGCTGCGCCGGCAGGACGACCCGCGGGTTCACGACGAGGACGCGCGCCCGCGCCCCGGCGGGAAAGAACCGGCGCCGGGGGTCCTTCCAGCGCGCCGCCACGCCGGCCGCGTCCGGCGCCGACCCCGGGACGAGGAGATCCGTCCGCCGCAGCGCCTGCACCGGGTCGCCGAACCAGGCCAGCTCCGCCGCCGCCGGGTCGTCGACCAGGACCACGCGGGCCACGCGCCGGTTGGCGGCCAGGACGACGAGCGCCTGGGCCGCCACCGGGGAGACCGAGACGTGGACCTTCACCTCCGGCAACGGGGCGCCCGAGGAGCATCCGAGCACCCCGAGCGCTCCGGCGACGAGCAGGGCGAGGGCGCGACGGCGCATCAGCCCGTGGTCTCGGGCTCGGCCTGGACCCGCCCCGGGGCGTGCTCGGCGCGGTCGCCACCGTGGGCCTGCGCGGCGGCCAGCGCGTCGGCGGCCCCGCGCACCAGCGCGGCGAAGGACATGGTGCCGTCCCCGTCGAAGCTGGCCACGCCGACGCTCACCGTGAGGCCACCGGGGTGGGCGCGGGCGCGCTTCACCAGCCGGTCGGCGGCGGTGCGCGCGCCGAGCGCGTCGGTGTGGGGCATGAAGACCAGGATGCGCTCGGCGTCGTAGAGGAGCGGCAGGTCGATGTCGCGCACGCCGCTCGCCACCAGCGCGAGCACCTCGCCCAGGAAGGCGCTGCGCAGGGCCTCGTCGATGCGGGCGGCCCGCTCGGCCCAGCCGTCCACCGCGAGGAGCGCCAGGCTCACCGGGTAGTGGTAGCGCCGCGAGCGCTTCACCTCCACGAGCAGCAGCTTCTTGAAGAACTCGTACTCGGGGAGCGCGACCGGGTGCGCGGCGAGCTGGCGCGCCAGCTTCCGGCTGGTCTCGATCTCGGTCCGCAGCCGGGCCAGCGCGCGGAGCAGCCCCAGCACCGCCGTGCGGGTGAGCGGCGCCACCAGGGCGCCGTCGGCGGGGACGCGGCCGGCCGGATCGTCCTCCTCGTCGAGCACGAGGACGAGCGGGAGCGACGGGTCGCTCACGCGGACGGCCTCGGCGGCCCGCCGGCCCTCCGGCGACGAGGGACGGGCCACCGCCACCGCGACGTGGGCGAGGTCGATCCCCTCCAGGCCGGCGGCGGGCTGCACCGCGACGAGGTCGAGGTCGGTGCCCTTCAGGAAGCGGCGGAACGCCGCCACGAGCGGCGGGCTCCCGTCCAGGAGGAGGATGCGGTGGGCCATGGCCTTTCCGGGATGGTACCATCCGCGCCCGTGGCAGGTAAGCGCATCGCCCTCGCGCAGGTGGACCTCACCGTCGGGGATCTGGACGGGAACGCCGCGCGGATCCGCGCCTTCACCGGCCTGGCACGCGACGCCGGCGCCTCGCTCGTGATCTTCCCGGAGCTCGCCGTCTGCGGGTACCCGCCGCGCGACTTCCTCGACATGCCCGAGTTCGTGGACCGGTGCACCGCCGCCGTGGAGGCGCTCTCCCGGCCGGCCGACTGGTCCCGCGGCATCGCCGTGGCGTTCGGGTTCCCGGAGCGCGCCCCCGGCGCGCCCCCGCCCGGCCTCTACAACGCGGTGGCCCTGGTCGAGGGCGGGCGGCTCGCCGCGGTGGGACGGAAGTCGCTGCTCCCCACCTACGACGTCTTCGACGAGACCCGCTACTTCCTCCCGTCCCAGGAGAGCACGGCAGCGCGGAGCGACGCCGGCGGCGGCGTGGTGGGGCTCTCGGTCTGCGAGGACATCTGGAACGACAAGCGCTTCTGGGACCGGCCCCGCTACGACCGCGACCCCATCGCCGACCTCGTCGCCGGCGGCGCGGGCGTCGTGCTGAACGTTTCGGCCTCGCCGTACGCCCTGGGGAAGGCCGCGCTGCGCGAGCGGATGCTGGGTGCGGCGGCCCGGTCCCACGGGGTGCCGGTGGCCTACGTGAACCAGGTGGGCGGGAACGACTCGCTCGTCTTCGACGGCGGCTCGATGCTGGTGGGGCCGGATGGGGCGGTGCTCTCCCGGGCGCCGCTCTTCGAGGAGGCGCTCCTCGTGGCCGGGGTGGACGGCTCGGATCTCCGCCTGCTCGCGCCCGACGGCCGGGCGCTCGCTCCGCCCGGGCCTCCCGACGCGTCGGCCGACGGCCAGGCCGACGAGGTCTTTCGCGCGCTCGTGCTCGGGGTGCGGGACTACGTCCGCAAGTGCGGGTTCCGGAGCGCCGTCATCGGCCTCTCCGGCGGCATCGACAGCGCGCTCACCGCCGCCGTGGCGACCGTCGCGCTCGGGCCCGGTGCGGTGACCGGCGTGGCCATGCCCTCCCGCTACAGCTCCGACCACTCCCGCGAGGACGCCCGCGTCCTGGCCGGCCGGCTCGGGATCGCGTTCCGGGAGGTCCCGATCGAGCCCATGCACGCGGCCGGGCTCGCCTCCATCGGCGACGCCCTGGGCCACGCCCCCGGCGACCTCACCGAGCAGAACCTGCAGGCCCGCATCCGCGGCCAGATCCTCATGGCCGTCTCCAACGAGACCGGTGCGCTCCTGCTCTCGACCGGGAACAAGAGCGAGCTCGCGGTGGGCTACTGCACGCTCTACGGCGACATGGCCGGCGGGCTGGCGGTGATCGGCGACCTGCCGAAGACGCTCGTCTACCGGGTCTCGCGCGCCGCGAACCGCGCGCTCGGGCGGGACGCCATCCCGGAGCGGACCTTCACGAAGCCGCCCTCGGCCGAGCTCAAGCCCGGCCAGGTGGACCAGGACTCGCTGCCCCCGTACGACGTTCTCGACGACGTGCTCGCGGCCTACGTCGAGGAGCGGCTCCCGCTCGGGGAGATCGTGGCCCGCGGCCACCCCGAGGAGCTCGTCCGGCGCATCCTGCGCATGGTGAACGGGAGCGAGTACAAGCGGCGCCAGGCCGCCCCGGTGCTGAAGGTGACCGGCAAGGCGTTCGGGGAGGGGCGCAGGCTGCCCATCGCCCACGGGTGGAGGCCGTAGCGGGCGCTAGAGGAGCCCGAGCCCGGCCGCGGCCACGAGCCAGAGCGGCCCCCCCACGAGCAGGACCAGCACCCAGAGCAGCCCGTAGACGCGGCGGCGCGAGCGGGGGGTGCCCGGGCGGCCGGCCAGCGCGAAGAACGCCGCGGCGAGCGTGCCGACGGCGAGGAAGCCGCCGAAGAGCGCGGCGAGCTGGGCGGCGGCGAGACCGCTCACACCTGCATCACTTCCTTCTCCTTGGCGGCCACCACCTCGTCGACCTTCTTCACGCCCTCGTCGGTGGCCTTCTGCACTTTCTCGAGCGCCTTCTTGGCCTCGTCCTGGGAGACGTCGCCGTCCTTCTCGGCCGCCTCGAGGAGCTCCTTGGCGTCCCGGCGCTCGTTGCGGATGGCGACCTTGAACTCCTCCCCCTTGTGCTTCACCTGCTTCACGATCTCCCGGCGGCGCTCCTCGGTGAGCGGCGGGATGGGGATGCGGACCAGGTCCTTGTCCGACTGGGGGTTGAGCCCCAGGTTGGCGTCGCGGATCGCCTTCTCGATGGCCGGGATGAGGTTCTTCTCCCAGGGCTTCACGGTGATGAGCCGGGCGTCGGCCACGGCCAGCGTGCCCACCTGGTGGAGCGGGGTCATCTGGCCGTAGTAGTCGACCCGGACGGCGTCGAGGACGTGCAGGTTGGCGCGGCCGGTGCGGATCGACTGCAGGTCGCCCTTGAAGGACTCGATGGTCTTGCCGATGCGGTCGGACAGGTCCTTCAGGATGTCGTCGGCGACGCTCATGTTCCCTCCGGAGGCGGCAGGCGGTGGCGGCGCGGACGCTAGGCCGCGCGCGTCGGGACCTTGCCCACGGTGGTCCCGATGTCCTCGCCGAGCACGGCGCGGCGGATGTTGCCGCGCTCGGTGAGGTCGAAGACCACGATGGGCAGGTCGTTGTCCATGCAGAGGCTGATGGCGGTGGAGTCCATCACCTTCAGGTTCTTCTTCAGCACGTCGAGGTAGGAGAGCTGGCGGAACTTCACGGCGGCCGGGTTCTTCTTGGGGTCGTCGTTGTAGACGCCGTCCACCTTGGTGGCCTTGAGCAGCACGTCGGCGTGGATCTCCATGGCCCGGAGGCTGGCCGCGGTGTCGGTGGTGAAGTAGGGGTTGCCGGTACCGGCGGCGAAGATGACCACCCGCCCCTTCTCGAGGTGCCGCATGGCGCGGCGGCGGATGTAGGGCTCGGCGACCTGGTGCATCTCGATGGCCGACTGGACCCGGGTCTGCACGCCCAGCTTCTCGAAGGCGTCCTGCAGGGCCATGGCGTTGATCACGGTGGCCAGCATGCCCATGTAGTCGGCGCTGGAGCGGTCCATGCCCTCGGTGGCGCCGGAGACGCCGCGGAAGATGTTGCCGCCGCCGATGGTGAGCGCCACCTGGATGCCCAGGTCGACCGCCTCCTTCACGTCCTGCGCGATGGCGACGAGCGTCTTCGGCGAGATGCCGTACTTGCCGTCGCCCATGAGCGCCTCGCCCGAGAGCTTGAGCAGGACGCGGCGGTACCGGGCCTTCGGCTTCTCGCTGGCGGAGGGATTCGAGGTCTTCATGGGGGCTCGCGGGGGCTGGCGCATTGTACTCGAAACCCGTGGGCGGCTAGGGGGACGCGGGAGCGGGAGCGGGACCGGCACTCGCCCCGCGGCCGCGGCGGCGACGGCGGCGGCCACCCCGGCGGCGGCGGCGCTGGCCGTCCCCGTCGGGGGCCCCGTCGCCCCGGGTTGCGGCGTTCCCGTCATCGGGCCCGGTGGATGCCCCGCCAGCGGCGACGGTGGCCACGCCCTCGGGGGCGTCCGGCAGGACGGCCTCGGCCAGGTGCGCGGGCTCGATCTCCTCGCGTCCCTCCCCGTGCCCCCGGCTCGCCTCATCTTCCCAGCGGGCGAGCGCATCCGCCCCCTGCCCGGTGGCGCGGACGGTGATGCGGAGCAGGAGCAGGGCGTCGTGGAAGTAGGACTGGCCGGAGAGCCCACCGCGTCGCCGGCGGCGCGGAGGGCCCTGGAAGAGCCGCTGGGCCTGCATGGCCATGCGGGTCCGCTCGGCCATGCGGCGCGGGAGGCGCGCCGTCTGCACGAGCTCCCCGAGGAGCCGGTCGGCCGCCGCCTCGCCGTCGGGGCCGCCGCGGAGGTGCGCGAGCAGGGCGCCGAGCAGCACGGCCTCGGAGAGTTCCTCCCCGTCGCGCACGAGCGCGTCGAGCGCGGAGAGGTGCGCCTGGAAGCGACCGCGGGCGTCGGGGCCGCCGGCCTCCAGCGCCTTGGCCAGCGCGGGCAGGACGACCTGGAGGAGGCCGGCCGAGCGGAGCAGCTCGAAGGCCCGGGTGGCCCCGGTGCAGCGCAGGATCTTGAAGATCTCCTCGAGCACGCGCGGCGGCGCGCAGCGCGCCAGCTCCCCGGAGTGGCGGCGCATGGCCTCGAACACCTCGGGCTCGATGGTGAACCCGAGGCGGGCGGCGAAGCGGATGGCCCGCAGCGCCCGGACCGGGTCCTCGCGCATGCGGATCTCCGGGTCCCCGATGGTGGAGATCCGGTGCGCCTCGAGGTCGGCGCGCCCCCCGACGTAGTCGATGACCTCGCCGAGGAAGGGGTCGTAGAAGAGCCCGTTCACCGTGAAGTCGCGGCGGCGCGCGTCCTCCTCGGCCGTGCCGAAGACGTTGTCGCGGGTGATGAGCAGGTCGGCGTCGGTGGGGACGTCGTCGCCCACGTCGACCGGGTTCTGCCGGAAGGTGGCGACCTCGATGATCTTGCCGTCGCGGAAGAAGACGTGCGCCAGCCGGAAGCGCCGCCCGATGAGGCGGCAGTTGCGGAAGATGGCCCGCACCTCGCCTGGATGGGCGTCGGTGGCGAGGTCGAAGTCCTTGGGGGTGCGCCCCAGGAGCGCGTCCCGCACGCAGCCGCCGACGAAGTAGGCCTTGTGCCCCATGGCCCGGAGCCGGGCGATGACCTTCACCGCGTCGCGGTCGAGCCGGTCGAGCGGGATCTCCGGCTCGCGGTCGGGGTTCGGCATCTCGGGGTCGAGCGCCAGCCCGCGCGGCGGCGGCCCGCGGCGCCCGTCGTCCTGGCGGCCGTCGTCGTGCCGGTGCGCGCGCCGCTCTCCGTGCCGGTCGCCGTGGCGCTCGCCTCCGTGCCGCTCGCCCCGG
>JBBIOL010000018.1:0-46740 GCA_037443385.1 Anaeromyxobacteraceae bacterium | reverse complement strand
CTAGGGCGTCGGCCCGCCTCCGCCCCGGGCGAGCAGCTCGCTGCCCACCCAGTGCGCGGCGAACTGCCAGGCGATCCGGCCGCTCGCGTCCCCCTTGGCGTGGGTCCAGGCCACCGCGGCGTCCCGGGCGCGCGCGTCCCAGGGGAGCGAGGTGCCGCGGGCGGCGCACATCCGTTCGATCCACTGCTGGACCACCGCCAGGTACTGCGCGGTGGAGAAGGAGTGGAAGCCCACCCAGAGCCCGAAGCGCCCGGAGAGGGAGATCTTCTCCTCGACCGCCTCGCCGTGGTGGATCTCGTCGTTGTAGAGGATGGCGCCCCGGTTGTCGGTCTCGAACTCGGGGAGCAGGTGCCGCCGGTTCGAGGTCACGTGGAGCAGCACGTTCTCCGGCATGGCGTACACCGAGCCGTCGAGCGCGCTCTTCAGCGCCTTGTAGCTCGAGTCGCCCGGCTCGAACGAGACGTCGTCGGCGAAGAGCAGGAACCGGTAGGGCTGGTCGCGCAGGCCGTCCACGATGTCGGGCAGCTGGACGAGGTCGGTCTTGTCCACCTGCACGAGGCGGAGCCCGCGGCTCGCGTGGGCGGCGAGCAGCGCGCGCACGAGCGACGACTTGCCGGTGCCGCGGACGCCCCAGAGCAGGACGTTGTTCGCCGGCAGGCCGGCCAGGAACTGGCGGAGGTTCCGCTCGACCACGTTCTTCTGCTCGTCGATGCCGAGCAGGTCGTCGAGCCCCGGTCCGCCCTGGAAGCGGAGGGGCTCGAGCCAGCCGGCGAGCGGACGACGGCGCCAGGCCGCTGCGTGGTGCACCGCCCAGTCGGTGTCGGGGACGGGCCGGGGCAGGATCTGCTCGACCGCGGTGAGCACGCGGCGCATCTGCTCGATGAGTTCTGCGTCCAGGGGCACGGTTCCTCCGCGGGGCCCCCATTCATAGCAGATGGAGCGCCGGGAAACCGCGCTCCCGGCCCGGCGGCGTCGCGCCCGACCTCCGTGGATGACCGGACCCCGGGACCCGGGTACACTCCTCGTCCTCGTGGCCACGGCACGACCGACGGCGAAAGCGGCGGCCCGGCTGGTCCGGCTCGCCACCTGGCTCGTGGCCCGGGGCGGCCCCATCACCCGCGCCGAGATCTACGAGGCGTTCCCCGGCGACTACGCCGGCTCGGCCGCCGCGCGCGAGAAGAAGTGGACCCGCGACAAGGCCGACCTGCGCAGGCTCGGGATCCCGCTGCTCTTCGACGAGGAGGAAGGCGAGTCGGGCGCCTACCTCGTCGAGGTGGGCGCGTGCACGCTGCCCGGCCTGGAGTTCACGCCCGAGGAGGCGGCCGTGGTCTGGACCGCGGGCCAGGCCGCGCTGCGGACCGACGCCCACCCGCTGGCCGCGGACCTCGAGTCGGCGCTCCGCAAGCTCGCGGTGGGGACGAAGGGGCTCCCGCCCCGGGCGGCCCCGCTCGAGGCCGAGTGGGAGGTCGCCGCGGGTGCCCCGCCGAAGCGGCTCGCCCTCCTGGCCGACGCCTCCGAGCGGCGGAAGCGGATCCGGATCACCTACCGGAAGGCCGACGGCTCGGTGACCGGCCGGCGGGTGGACGTCTACGGGTACGCCTGGCGCCGCGGGAGGTGGATCTTCGCCGGCCACTGCCACCTGCGCGCGGGGGTCCGGCTCTTCTACGTCGACCGCGTCGTCTCGATGCGGCTCGCTCCGGCCCGCCCCCGCGGCCCGGACTACGCGGTGCCGGCCGGCTTCGACATCCGCGCCTGGTCCCGGCAGGAGACCTGGGACTACCACGCCCACGACCCCGTCCCGGCCGCGGTGCGATTCCGGGGCTCCCTCGCGCCGCTCGCCCCCCGGCTGCTGCCCGGCGCGATCCTGGCGCGCGAGGCCGACGGTTCCCGGCTGGCCCGTCTCCCGGTCCGCGACCTGCGCGCGCTGGTTCGGCAGGCGCTCGCCTGGGGGCCGGAGGCCGAGCTGATCGAGCCCCCGGAGGGGCGGCGCCTGGCCCGGGAGATCCTCGACGGTATGGCTGCGCACGCCGTCGCCGGGGAGGCGCTGTGAGCACGCCGGTCGCCCAGGTCCGCAAGATGCTGCTCCTCGTCCCGGCGGCCTGGCGGGCGGGGACGCGGGGGCTCCCCCTCGACCGGGCCGTGCGCGTCACCGGCGCCCGCGGCCCCCGGGAGGTCGCGGCGCTCGTGGCCACGCTGGAGCGGATGGAACTCGGTCCGGCGCTCCCCGAGGAGGTGCTGCTCGTCACCATCGAGGACGGCCGGGTGCACGTGGACCGGGCCCTTCACCTCGAGTCGCCGCCGCCGCTGTCCCTGCGGGAGGGGGCGGCGCTGCTCGCGGCCCTGCGCCCCTTCGAGCGCACCGCGGGGCCGACGGTGGCGAGCGCGGCCCGCAAGCTCCGCCGCGCCATCCCGGAGCCGTTCCGGGGCGACGCCGACGACCTGGCGCGGGCCCTCGACTACCCGGTGGACCCGCCCGGCGAGTGGGCCGAGGCGCTCACCGGCGCCATCCAGGCGCGGCGGGAGATCACCGTCGACTACCGCGCCGAGTCCTCGGGGACGGTGGCCCGGCGCACGCTCGAGCCCCGGCTGCTCCTGCACCGGCACGGGCACTGGTACCTCGTGGCTTGGAACGTGGCCAAGGAGGCGGAGCACCTGTACCGCCTCGATCGCATCGCCGGCCTCGTGGTGGGTACCCGGACCTTCGACGCGCACCGGGGACCACCCCTCGACCGGCTCCGGCAGGGCCGCCTCTACTTCCGCTCCGGGAGCGAGCGCGAGGTGACGGTCCGGTTCACCGGCGAGGCCGCGCTGCTTGCCGTCGAGCAGTGGAAGGACCGCGCCACCCGCGGCGAGGACGGCGCGGTCACGGTGACCGTGCGCATCGCCCCGGGGAACTTCCTCCTGGGCTGGGTGCTCGGCCACGGCGGCCAGGCCGGGCTGGTCGCGCCGCCCGACCTCCGGGAGCAGCTCCGCGAGCGGATCGAGGCCCTGCGGGCGCTCTACCGGGACCCGGAGTAGCCTCCCGTGCGCGTCCACCTGGTCGACGGCACCTTCGAGCTCTTCCGGGCCCACTTCTCCGGACGGCCGGAACGGCGCGCACCCGACGGGCGGGACGTGAAGGCGACGGCCGGCCTCGTCGACTCGCTCCGGGCCCTGCTCCGCGACCCGCGCGAGGCGGTCACGCACCTGGCGGTGGCCTTCGACAACCCCATCCGCTCGTTCCGCAACGACCTGCTCGCGAGCTACAAGACCGAGGCCGGAGTCCCCCCCGAGCTGCTCGCGCAGCTCGACGGCGCGGAGGAGGCGGTGCGCGGGCTCGGCCTCGTCGTCTGGTCCATGCGCGAGTTCGAGGCCGACGACGCGCTCGCCACCGGCGCGGCCCGGTTCCGCGACGCGGTGGAGCAGGTCCGCATCCTCACGCCCGACAAGGACCTCGGGCAGTGCGTGGAGGGGCGCCGGGTCGTCCAGGTCGACCGGATCCGGTCCCGGGAGATCGACGAGGACGCGCTCCGCGCCCGCCGGGGCGTCGGGCCCGGGAGCATCCCCGACCTGCTCGCGCTGGTGGGCGACGACGCCGACGGGATCCCCGGCCTGCCCGGCTTCGGCGAGCGGACCGCGGCCGCGCTGCTCGCCCGCCACGACCACCTGGAGTCGATCCCGGACGACCCGGGCGGCTGGCCCCCGGGGATCCGCGGGGCGCCCCGGCTCGCCGCGACCCTGGCCGCCCGGCGCGAGGAGGCGCTCCTCTACCGCCGGGTCGCCACCCTGGTGCGGGACGTCCCGCTCCCCGGCACGCTCGACGACCTCCGGGTCCCGGCCGCCGACGGCGGCGCCCGGGGCCGCTAGGGCCAGGCCGGCGCAACTCGGCGTGCGGCGCGCGGCGCGGCGGGCTAACGATCCCCGCATGCGCTGGGCCTCCGCACTCTCCCGCTGCCCCGATCCCGAGGGAGCCCTCGGGGAGGCGCTCGATCGGGTCGAGTCCGGTCTCGGGGGCGAGCGGCCCGACCTGCTGCTCGCTTTCGTCTCCCCGCACCACGTCCAGGACCTCCCCGCGCTCGCGTCGGCGGTGCAGGCGCGCCACCCCGGCGCGTTGCTCGCCGGCTGCACCGGGATCGGCGTCATCGGCGACGCGCGCGAGGCCGAGGACGGCCCCGCGCTCTCGGTGACCGGCGCCTGGCTCCCGGGCGTCGCGTGCCGCGGCTTCCACGTCGGCGCCGGGTCCATGCCGGAGCCCGACACCGGCGCGGCCTCCTGGCACCAGCTGGCCGGGTGCGGGCCGCGGGCGCGCCCCAAGTTCCTCCTGCTCGCCGATCCCTTCTCGGTGGACGCCGACGGGCTCATCCACGGCCTCGACCGCGCCTTCCCGAGGGCGCCCAAGTTCGGCGGCCTGGTGAGCGGGGGCCGGGGGCCGGGCGACCACCGCCTCCTCCTCGGCGGCGCGGTGCACGACGGCGGCGCGGTGGGCGTGGCCTTCACCGGCGACCTCGAGGTGGACACGGTCATCGCCCAGGGTTGCCGGCCGGTCGGGAGCCCCATGCTGGTCACCCGCTGCCGCGGCGGGATCCTCCAGGAGCTCGACCGGGGCAAGCCGCTCGAGGTGCTGGCGCAGATCTACGCCGAGCTCGACGAGCACGATCGGGAGCTGATGCGGGACTCGCTGTTCCTGGGTCTCGACATGCGCGAGGAGCGCGTGGAGTACGACCCGGGCGAGCTGCTCGTGCGCAACATCGTGGGCGCCGACCCCGACACCGGCGCCATCGCCGTGGGGGAGGAGCTCCACCCGGTCCAGGCCGTGCAGTTCGTGCTGCGCGACGCGGCGGCCGCCGCACAGGACCTGCGCCGCATGCTGGAGGTGCGGCGGGCCACGGGCGCCCCCCGCCCGGACGGCGCGCTGCTCTTCTCCTGCACCGGCCGCGGGTCCGGCCTCTTCGGCCGCCCCGACCACGACACCGGGCTCTTCGAGGAGCTGCTCGGGCCGGCGGCGCTGGCCGGCTTCTTCTGCAACGGCGAGATCGGCCCGGTGGGCGGCACCACCTACCTGCACGGCTACACGAGCGCCTTCGCCCTCTTCCGCGGGACGCGGCGGGCGGGTCCGACCGGCCCTACGCCGCCAGCTTCCCCAGCGTCCGCTGGATGAAGTCGCGGTGGCGGCCGTCCTGGGTCGCGAGCGCGGCGAAGAGCTTGTGCACCTCGGGGTTGGCGGAGCGCGCCAGCTCCTCGGCGTGGACCGATCCGAAACGGGTCTCGAGCTTCGCGAGCCGCGTCAGGACGCCGCGCGCGTCGGCTCCCGGCGCGAGCGCCCGGAAGCCCTCCTTCATCGCCGTCATCTCCGCGGCCATGGCGTCGAGGTCGCCGGAGATCCGCGCCAGATCCTGCGGCGCCCAGGTGGCCCCGCCCAGGTGGCGCTCGAGGAGCCGGATCCGCATGGCGTGCTGGGCCTCCTCGGCGGCCAGCCGCTCGAAGAGGTCCCTCAGGAACGGCTGGTGCTGGTAGGTCACGGCGAGCCCGGCGTAGAGATCCTGGGCGAGCGTCTCGATCCGGATGGCGGCGGACAGGCACTGCGCGGCGGTCCTCGTCATGCGTCGATCCTCTCCGTCCTTCGCGCCGGGGCGCGGCTCCCGCCGGCGATCCCGAGCAGGAACTTACCGAGCGCCACGTCGTGCGCCAGGATGTGGTAGCGGAACCACTCGGGCAGCCGGCTCGAGGCCCAGAGGCAGAACTCCGAGGTCACGCCGTTCCGCTCCAGCTCGGCGTGGAAGCGCTTGGCGTCGGCCACGAAGAGCATGTGGGCCTCCTCGTGGCGCGCCCGGGCCGGGTAGGCGTGGCGCCGCATCAAGGCCTCCTCGTGGGAGAAGTGGTCGGAGACGGCGGCGACGAGCCGCGGCATGGACTGGCGGACGGAGTCGAGGTCCGCCGTGTCCACCAGCTCGACGAAGGCGGCCAGGGAGGCCGAGACGTCGGCGTGCTCGGCGTCGATGGGGCCGTACCCGGTCTCCATGTAGATGGGCTTCCCGTCCGGACCCGCCCCGGCCTTTCCCTGGACCTCGGCGGCGACGACGACCTCCATGTCCACCCAGCCCTCGGCGCAGCACACCCGGTTGCGCCCGCCCGTCTTGGCGGCGTACAGGGCCTCGTCGGCGCGGCGGACGAGCGACTCGACGGTGTCGTCGGAGTGCAGCTCGGCCACGCCGAAGCTGGCGGTCATGGCGCCCACCGGTCCGAGGTGGGTCACCTCGAGGAGGGCGCGCAGCTTCTCGGCCAGCCGGGCGGCCCCGGCGGCATCGGTCATGGTGGTGATGACGGCGAACTCCTCGCCGCCCCACCGGGCGACGAGGTCCGACTCGCGGACGCGCGTCGAGAGCATGCGGGCGGCCCCGACGAGGACCTGGTCGCCCACCGGGTGGCCGTACTGGTCGTTCACCCGCTTGAAGTGGTCGAGGTCGACGATGACCATGGCGAGCGGCTGGCGGAACCGGCGCGCGCGGGCCACCTCGCGGGCCATGGCCTCGTTGAAGGCCTGCCGGTTGGGGATGCCGGTGAGCGCGTCGGTGTCGGCCCTCCGGGCCGCCTCCCGCGCCCGCCCCTCCGCCTCCTGCCGCTTGCGCGCGATCCGCGACTCGGTGCCCAGCTGTCGCTGCAGGAGGACGAAGGCCGCCACGATGGCGAGCGAGAGCAGGAGCGTGACCAGGATCCCGAGCAGCCGGCTCGCCCCGCGCGTGGTCTCGTGCCGGAGGCTCACCACCGACCAGTCGAGGCCGGGGAGCGGCACCCGCACCGCCACGTGCCGCATCCCGTCCAGCCGGACCCAGGTGGACCCGCTGAAGGGCGCCGGGAGCACGGGCGCCGTCCGGTCCTCGACCGGCGCGTCCACGGACCGGGGCCGGCTCCACATGGGCTGGCCCTCGTGACCCGGCTCCGCGCCGACCAGCACCGTGCCGTCGGCCCCCACCAGGAAGGAGTTCGCGGTGCCGAGCGGCCCGAAGGACTCGGACGAGAGCACGTGCTTCACCACCGCGACACCCACCACCCGGCCGGCCGCGTCGCGCAGCGGCCAGCTCGCGTAGTACCCGGGCTTGCCGCTCGTGACGCCGCGCCCCACGAAGCCGCCCGGCCGGCCGGCCATGGCGTCGTGGAAGTAGGGGCGCATGTCGTAGCGCTTCTCCAGGAAGCTGTCGCCCCGCCCGCGGTTGGAGCTGGCCACGGTCTTCCCGGTGTCGTCGAGCAGGTAGACCACGTGCTCCTCGCCGGGGCCGGCGATGGCGTCCACCACGTCGTCGAGCCGGGGCGAGCCCCCGCTCCGCAGGTCGCCCTGGAGCCGGAAGCGCTCGACCAGGCCCGCCGTCGTCCGGACGGCCTCCCGCGAGGCCTCCATCTCCATGAGCATGTGGTCCTGGACCTGCGCGGCGACCGCCCGGGCGTCGTCCTCGACCTCCAGGTCGTGCTGGCGTCCCAGGTAACTCGTGAAGACCCATCCACCGGCCAGGACGAGCAGCAGCGTCGCCGCCGCGAGCCAGAAGAAGCGCCAGCGCTTGGCGATGACCCGCCCCTGCCCGTCCAGCGTCGCCGCGTGGGCCCAGATCCCGAGCGCCGCGGCGCCGATGGCCGAGCCCCGGAGCACCGCCACCGGGACGCCGGTCAGGCGCAGGAAGGCATCGGCCGTGGGCCACCCGGCGGGAACGTCCGGGCTGGCGGTCACGACGACCCCGGCGGCGATCGCGTAGACCGCCATCCACGCGGCGGCCCAGCCGAGCGGACCGTGCGCCTCCTTCCCCTCGCTCGCGCTGCGCTGCGCCGCGCGGCCCAGCACGGCCGCCGTCCAGAGCCCCGCGGGCAGCGCCACGAAGACGCGGGTCGCACCGTTGAGCGCGGCCGGATCGCGCACGATGACCGCGAGGAGCGGCAGCGCGCCGAGCAGGAGCGTGACCCACGGTCCGGGTCCGCGACCCCGCACCACCGCCGTGGCGCGGCGGGCGAACTCCGCGAGCACGAGGTAGCTCAGGAGGAGGAGCAGGTCCACGCCGAGGCGGAGCGACGGGAGGTCGCCGCCGACCATCTCGGCGAGGTGCAGCCACTCCACGAGGCCGTGCACGAAGGCGAAGCCCCCGAGCCAGCCCCAGGGCAGGCAACCCGGCTCGGCCCGCGACGTCGTGGACGCGACCGCCCCCAGCAGGACCAGGGCGAGCCCGTACACGAAGTACACGTAGTCGAGCTGCGCGGTGAGGAACTCCGCCATCCCCGATCACCCGTGCGCGCCCCGTGCCATCGACCCGGGGGCCAGATCGTGGAATTCACGATGTGATCTTCACAGGCGCGCTGCCCGGGCCCACCCACCGGGTCGCGCCGACCCATGTCCCCGGCACCCACCCCGCCGTACAGCGGGCCATGACAGCCCCCTCCGGGACGTGGATTCCTCGGGTCATGACCTCCATGTTCATCTTCACTGGTAGTGCAGTGGGCGTGCTGCTGGTCTCGTTCGTCGTCGCCGAGGTGCGCGACGCGCGGTCCCGCCGCGGGCGCTGAGCCGGCCCCGGGATCCGGGCGCCCGGGCGCGCTAGATTCGCCCGGATGCGCCGCCACCCCGGGATCCTCCTCTCCACCGCGACCCTGCTCTGGGCCGGGAACTTCGTCCTCGGCCGGGGCATGCGCGGGCACGTGCCGCCGGTGGGGCTCGCCTTCTGGCGCTGGTCGCTGGCGCTCGCGGTGCTCCTCGTGGTGGCCGGGCGCGGCCTGCTCGCCCGGCGCCGGGAGCTGCGGGCGCGGTGGGGGGTGGTGCTCGCGCTCGGCGTGCTCGGGGTCGGGAACTTCAACCTGTTCCTCTACGTGGGCGTGCAGCACACCACGGCGGCGAACGCGCTCCTCCTCAACGCCGCGGCCCCGGCCTTCATCCTGGCCCTCTCCTTCGCGGCCGGACAGGGGCGCCCCACCCTGCGCATGCTGGCCGGCGTCGCGGTCTCGCTCGCCGGCGTGCTCGTCATCCTGTCCCACGGCCGGGCCGGCGAGCTCCTGGCCCTGCGCTTCAACCCCGGCGACCTGTGGGTGCTGGCGGCCGTCGTCTCCTGGTCGGTCTACACCGTGCTCCTGCCCCGGCGCCCGCCCGGCGTGGAGCCGCTCGTGCTGCTCGCAGCGCTCGCGCTGGTGGGCACGGCCTGGATCGCCCCGTTCTACGCCTGGGAGATCCACCGGGGCCTGCGGGTCGTTCCCGACGCGGCCACGGTGGCGAGCGTCCTCTACGTGGGCCTCTTCGCATCGCTGGCCGCCTACGTCGCCTGGAACGCCGGGGTGGCCATCGCCGGGCCGGGGCGGGCCGGCGTCGCCCTCAACCTCATGCCGGTGTTCGGCACGGTGCTGGCCGTGCTCCTGCTCGGCGAGCCGGTCCACGTCTTCCAGGGGGTGGGGATCGCGCTCGTCCTCGCCGGGGTGTGGCTGGCCGAGCGGGCCCCGCCGCCTCCGGCCCGGGCAGCGGGGACCTAGATGCCGAGGTAGGCCTCGCGCACCCGGTCGTTCCGGAGCAGCTCCTCCCCGGTGCCGGAGAGGGCCACCCGCCCGGACTCGAGCACGAATCCGCGGCTGGCGATGGCGAGCGCGTGCTCGGTGTTCTGCTCCACGAGCAGCACCGTCACCCCGGCCCGGTGGATCTCCTCGATCACCCGGAACATCTCCTCGACCATGATGGGCGCGAGCCCCAGCGACGGCTCGTCGAGCATGAGCACGCGCGGGCCGGCCATGAGGCCGCGCCCGATGGCCACCATCTGCTGCTCCCCGCCGGAGAGCGTGCCGGCCACCTGCCGCTCCCGGTCGGCGAGGCGCGGGAAGATCCCGTAGACCCGGGCCAGCCGCTCCGCCTGGAGCGGCCGGGAGGAGGGCCGGAAGGCGCCGAGCAGCAGGTTGTCCCGCACCGTCATCTCCGGGAAGAGCTTGCGCCCCTCCGGGACGTGGATCACCCCCCGGTCCACGATCTCGGTGGTGCCCCGGCGCTGCAGCTCGTCGCCGTCGAGCAGGATGCGCCCGGAGGTGGGCCGCAGGAGCCCGGACAGGGTCTTCAGCGTGGTGGTCTTCCCGGCACCGTTGCCCCCGACGAGCGCCACGATCTCCCCCTCCTGGACGTCGAAGGAGACGCCCCAGAGCGCGGGGACCTGGCCGTAGGCGACGTGGATGTCCTCGACGCGCAGCACCTCAGGCGGCCCTCTTCCCGAAGTAGGCGGCGATGACCTCGGGATCCCGCACCACCTCGGCCGGGGCGCCGAGCGCGATGCGCTCCCCCTGGCGCATGACGAGGACGCGGTCGGACATGCGCATGATGGCCTTCATCACGTGCTCCACGAGCACCACCGTCACCCCGGAGGCCCGGATCCCGAGCACGAGCTCCGACGCCTGGTCCACCTCGGCGGGGTTGAGCCCCCCCATGGGCTCGTCGAGGAGCAGCACGCGCGGGCCGGTGGCGAGCGCCTTCGCCATCTCCAGCCGCTTCTGGTCCATGAGCGTGAGCTGGCCGGCGAGCGTGCCGGCCCGCGCCGCGAGCCCGAGCCGGCCCAGGATCTCGTCGGCGGCCGCCTCGGCATGGGAGCGGCGCGGGTGCCGGAGGAAGGCGGCCAGGGTCACGTTCTCCCGGACCGGCAGGCCCGGGAACGGCTTCACGATCTGAAAGGTCCGGGCGATGCCCATGCGCGCGAGCCGGTGGGGCTTCAGCCCGGTGACGTCGCGCCCGGCGAGCCTCACCTTCCCCCCCGACGGGCGCACGAACCCGGTGACGAGGTTGAAGACCGTGGTCTTCCCGGCGCCGTTCGGGCCGATGAGCCCGAGGATCTCCCCCGGCTCCACGCCGAAGGTGAGATCGCCCACCGCCCGCAGGCCCCCGAAGAACCGCGTCAGCCCCTCGACCTCAAGCAGCGCCACGGGAGACCTCCACCGCCGGCGCCCGCCGGATCGCCCGGCGCACCCGGCCCCAGATCCCCTCGGGCAGGAAGCGGATCACGAGCATCATGAAGAGGCCGTAGAAGACGAGGTGGCCGACCTGGAACTTCTCGCGCATGGCCTCGCCCACGGTGGTGAGGAAGACGGCGCCGATGAAGGGGCCGCCCACGGTG
Organism: Anaeromyxobacteraceae bacterium; assembly: GCA_037443385.1. Classification (GTDB taxonomy): domain Bacteria; phylum Myxococcota; class Myxococcia; order Myxococcales; family Anaeromyxobacteraceae; genus CAIOAK01. Next base: position 35,656 of record JBBIOL010000018.1, on the reverse strand, counting down.
CCCAGGCCGCCCACCATGGCGATGAAGACCATCTCCATGGAGAGCCCGATGTTGAGCACCGCGTCGGGATCGACGTAGCGGAAGTAGAAGGCGTAGAAGCCGCCGCCCATGCCGGCCAGGAAGGCGGAGAGGGCGAGCGTCAGCACCTTGGCGCGGACCGTGTCGATGCCCACCGCCTCGGCGGCCTCGTCGTTCTCCCGGATGGCGGTGAGCCAGGCGCCCAGGCGGGAGCGGGAGAGCCAGCCGATGGTGCCCATGGCCACCACGAGGAGCGAGAGGGCCGCCAGGTAGAAGGGCGTCTTGGTCTCCCAGTCCACGGTGAGCCCGCCGAGCCGCAGCGGCGGGAGGTGGGTGACGAGGTAGCCGGTGGACCCGTTCGTGGCCCACTCCCAGTTGAGGGCGACGAGCTTGGTGAGCTCGGCCACCGCCAGCGTGGCCAGCGAGAAGTAGGGCCCCTTGAGCCGGAAGGTGATGAGGCCGAAGGGCACGGCGAACGCGGCGGCGGCGGCGCCGCCCACCGGGATGCCCCACCAGGGGGCGACGTCGGCCTTGAGGAACAGGACGATGGTGACGTAGGCCCCCACCCCGAAGAAGGCCGCGTGTCCGAAGGAGACCTGCCCGGCGTAGCCGCCCAGCGCGTTCCAGGCCTCGCCGAGCACCGTCCAGAGGAAGACCAGGATGCACACGTGGAGGAAGAAGGAGTTCTTCACCACGAGCGGCAGCCCGGCCAGCAGGGCGGCGGCGGCCACCCAGGCGACGGCGGAGCGCCGGGTCATCCGGCCTTCCCCACGCCGAAGAGCCCGGAGGGCCGGTAGAGCAGGACGAGCAGGAACATCACGTAGCCCAGGCCGTCCTTGTACGTGGTGGAGACGTAGACCGCGCCCAGCGACTCCACCAGGCCGAGCAGGATGCCCCCGGCGATGGCGCCGGGCACCGATCCCAGGCCACCCAGCACCACGATCACGAACGACTTCACGATGAGCAGCTCGCCCACGGTCGGGTAGAGGTAGAGGGAGGGCGCGAGGAGGACCCCGGCGGCCCCGGCCAGCGCCGTGCCCAGCCCGAAGGCCAGCGCCGCCACCCGCTCCACGTCGATGCCCATGAGCACCGCCGCCTCCGGGTTCTGGCTCGTGGCCCGGATGGCGCGCCCGGCGTCGGTGCGGGAGAGGAAGAGCCAGAGCGCCAGCGTGATGGCCCCGGCGATGGCGAAGCCGATGGCCAGCGCCACCGGCACGGCGACGCCCAGGGGGCGCATGGGCGTCACCGCGTACGCGAGCGGGAGGGTGCGGTAGTCGCCGCTCCAGAGCAGGAGCGCCAGGTTGGCGACGAGCAGCGAGAGCCCGGCGGTGTAGAGGAGCGTGTTGAGCTCGCCGCCCGGGATGATGCGGCGGAGCAGGAAGCGGTAGACCAGGACCCCCGCCCCGAAGAGCACGGGGGTCCAGAGCACGATGGACAGGAACGGGTCGAGCCCCCAGAGCTTCTGGCTCCAGAAGGCCGCGAACATGCCCAGCATCACGAACTCGCCGTGGGCGAGGTTGATGATGCGCATCACCCCGAAGACGATGGTGAGCCCGATGCCGATCATGGCGTAGAGGGCGCCCATGAGGACGCCGCTCACCAGGCTCTGGACGAAGGTCTCCAGGCGCGCCTACTTCTTCGCCGTGGACGGGTCGGGGAAGACGAGCTTCGTCTCCGCGAACTCCTTCGGCCACACGTTGAGCAGCTGCCCCTTCTGCCACTGGGCCAGCACCGAGTGCTCGAGCGAGTAGACGTTCTGGTTGGTGAACGGGTCGCCGGTGGGGCCGGTCCAGTTGCCGAACTTCACCTTGCCGAAGACCGTCTCCATGTTGGTCTCGAGGAGCGCCTTGCGGATGGCGTCGCGGTCGGCGTCGAGGTTGCCGGTGAGCTTCGCGCGCTTGAGCGCGTCGGCGATGATGTAGATGGCGGCGTAGCCCTCCACCTCGTGCTCGTGCGGCCAGATGCCGTACTTCGCGTGGAACTTGTCGTAGAAGGCCTTGGTCCGGGGGTCGTTGGGGTTTCCCGACCAGGCGGCCGAGGAGAAGACGTTCTCGGCCAGGCCGCCCAGCTGGGAGGCGAAGTCGGCCACGCCGAACCCGCCGCCGAACCCCACGAACGCGCGCGACTGGATGCCCATCTCCTTGGCGTGGCGGGTGACCAGGATGGCGTCGGTGGTGGCCACCGCCACGAGCAGCATGTAGTCCGGGTTGGTCCCCTTCACCTTGGTCATGATGGGCTTGAAGTCGAGCGTGTTCACCGGGTAGGCCTCGTCGGCGACGATGGCCACCCCCTTCGACTTGAGGAACTTCATGGCCGCCCCGGCGATGGTCTTCCCGAAGAGCGTGTTGTCGTAGACCACCGCCGCCGACCGGGGCATCGCGTCCGGGTACTTCGAGATGAAGTCGTTGAAGGCGGCCGGGTAGATGGAGCCGGTGGGGTTGTTGCGGAAGACCCACTCGAAGCCCTTCGTGGTGATCATGTCGGCCGAGGGGTGGTCGACCATGTAGGGCGTCTTGAGGCGCTGGGCCACCGACGCGATCTCCATGGCCTGGCCGGAGGCGCGGCCGCCGGTGAGGATCAGCACCTTCTCCTGGGTGATGAGCTTCTCGGCCACCGTCGCGGCGAGCGCGTTCTTGGCCATGTGGTCCTCGATGACCACCTCGATCTTCTTCCCGTTCACGCCGCCGGCGGCGTTGATCTCCTCCACCGCCATCCCGTAGGCCTTCTTGAACTTGTCGCCGAAGGGCGCGTCCGGGCCGGTCATGGGCTGGGGCGCGCCGATCTTGAGTGTCTGGGCCGAGGCCGTGCCGGCCAGGGCGACGAGCAACGAGAGGACGAGCTTCCGCATGGTGCGTGCTCCTTTCGTGGGCGCGGCGGGCGCCCGGGTGGCAGGCCTAGCCGTGGGTCGGCATGGCCAGCGTGACGCGGCTCCGTTCCTCGGTCGCGGGCCAGCGGCTCGTGACCGTCTTCGTGCGGGTGTAGAACTTCACCCCCTCCATCCCGTGCACGTGGAGGTCGCCGAAGAGCGACTGCTTCCACCCGCCGAAGGAGAAGAAGGCCATGGGGACGGGGATGGCCACGTTGACGCCGACCATCCCCACCTGGATCTCGTGCTCGAAGCGCTGCGCCGCGGCGCCCGATCCGGTGAAGAGCGCCGTGCCGTTCCCGTAGGGGTTGGCGTTCACGAGCGCGATGGCCTCGCCGAGCGTCGCCACCCGCACCACCACCAGCACCGGCCCGAAGATCTCCTCGCGGTAGACCGTCATGTCGCGGGTCACGTGATCGAGGAGCGTCGGCCCGAGGAAGAACCCCTTCTCGCCCCCGGGCACGCGCAGCGCGCGGCCGTCCAGCACCACCCGCGCCCCCTCGGCCACGCCGGCGGCGATGAGCCCGCGGACGCGGTCCCGGTGCGCGGCGGTCACGAGCGGCCCCATCTCCACGCCCTTCGTGGTGCCGGGGCCGACCGGGAGCGCGGCCGCCCGGGCGCGAAGCCGCTCCACCAGCGGGTCGGCCGCGTCGCCGACCGCCACCACCACCGAGATGGCCATGCAGCGCTCGCCGGCCGATCCGTAGCCGGCGCCGATGAGCGCGTCGGCGGCCCCGTCGAGGTCCGCGTCGGGCAGCACCACCGCGTGGTTCTTGGCCCCGCCCAGCGCCTGCACCCGCTTCCCGGCGCGGGCGGCGGTCTCGTAGACGTGGCGCGCGATGGGGGTGGAGCCGACGAACGACACCGCGTCCACGCCCGGGTGCTGCAGGAGGGCGTCCACCGCCACGGCGTCCCCCGGGACCACGTTCAGCACGCCGTCGGGCAGCCCGGCCTCCTGGAGGAGGCGCGCCATGCGCAGCGCGGTGGACGGCACCTTCTCCGACGGCTTCAGGACGAAGGTGTTCCCGCAGGCGATGGCCACCGGGAACATCCAGAGCGGGACCATGGCCGGGAAGTTGAAGGGGGTGATCCCCGCGCAGACGCCCACCGGCTGCAGGACCGAGTGCGAGTCCACCCCGCGTGAAACGTCCTCGGCCCACTGCCCCTTGAGGAGGTGCGGCGCGCCGCAGGCGAACTCGACCACCTCGATTCCGCGCTGCACCGACCCGGCCGCGTCGGGCAGCGTCTTGCCGTGCTCGGAGGTGACCAGCCGGGCCAGCTCGTCGCGGTTCGCCTCGAGCAGCTCGCGGAAGCGGGCCAGCACGCGGGCCCGGCGCAGCGGCGCGGTGTCGCGCCAGCCCGGGAGCGCCGCCCGCGCCGCCTCGACGGCGCTTCCCACCTCGGCGGGGCTGGCGAACGGGGCCCGGCGGCGGACCTCGCCGGTGGCCGGGTCGAAGACGTCGCCCGTGCGGCCGCTCGTCGAGGGGACTTCCTTGCCACCGATCCAGAGGGGGAGGACGGGCGTGACCATGGGACGTGCATCCTATGGAAGGCCCCCGCCCGGTTGCATTGCGCGTCGCATCATTCGCCCGCGGGGCGCGGGCGGGATACCCTGCCGGAGGTGAGCGACCTCTCACGCCGCATCCCGCACGTCTTCCCCCGGGGCGACCTCGTCCTGCTGCTCGCGCCGACCTACGCCGACGCGCTCGGCGTGGACGAGGAGATCGCCCGGGAACGGCTCGGCCGGTCGCTCGCCGACCCCGCGGTGCTCGCGGGCCTGCACGGGGCCATCGCCGCGGCGCTGGAGGCGGCGCGCGGCCCGCGCACCGATCCCGACGCCCAGCTCGACCGGATCTCGCGCGGGCTGCAGTCCCGCCGCTTCCGCGTGAAGGCGGTGGCCGCCACGCCGGCGGTGTCCGCGGCGCTCGTCTGGCTGAACCTCCCCATCGGCCTGGCGCCGGAATCCATGCGCGACACGCTGGCCTCGGGCAAGGGCGCGGCCATGCTCGCCGCCGGCCTCCGGGAGGTGGCGGCGAGCCTGGTGAAGGAGCTGGCGCGCGGGTCGGGGCCGCGACGGCCGGAGGCCTAGGCGACCTTCTGGTAGCGCGCGGCCGGGGCGCCGCAGATGGGGCACTTCTCCGGCAGCTCGCCGAACTCGACGTCGCCGCAGACCGGGCACAGGTAGACGTCCATGCGGGAGAGGTCCTTGCCCGACTCGAGCGCGGCGAGCGCCTCGCGGAAGAGGCGCGCGTGCACCTTCTCGGCCTCGTTGGCCCAGCCGAGCATGGTCCTCGCCTTGTGCCCCTCGGCCCGGGCCTGCTCGACCATGGGCGGGTACATCTCGGTGTACTCGTAGGTCTCCCCGGCCACCGCCGCGCGCAGGTTGTCGAGCGTGCTCCCCACGCCGCCCATGTTGCGGAGGTGGCCGTGGGCGTGGATGGTCTCGGCGTCGGCCGCGGCGCGGAAGAGGCGCGCGATCTGGGCGTACCCCTCCTTCTCGGCGGCCTGGGCGAAGGCCAGGTACTTGCGGTTCGCCTGGGACTCGCCGGCGAAGGCGACGGCGAGGTTCTCCTGGGTGGTGGGCATGCAACGACCTCTACCGTCGCCGGCAGAGGTCGTTCCATGATCGGGGTCATTTCGCCCCGCCGGGGCGCGCGCTCCCTCAGGTGCGCAGGAAGCTCCGGGAGAGCGCCTTCCACTGCGCGTCGTCGAGGAGCGTGTCCGGCGCCGCCACCAGCTCGCCGCCGTCGGCCGCGGCCAGGCCCAGCTGGTCCTCGTAGAACCGCTCGAGCCGGTCGCCCTCGGCGCGCAGCCAGGCCCGCGCCTTCTCGCCGGACGGCAGGGCCCGCCACTGCCCGCCCTCCGGCTCGATGGCGAAGAGCCAGCCGCCGCCGTAGTTCTCGCTCTTCGCCAGGGTGGGCTCGCGGAGCACGTCGGCGTTCACGCGGACCACCCGGCCGGTGGCCGGAGCCGCCACCTGCACCTCGCGGTCGCCGCAGGAGAGCGTCGCCACCGGCTCCCCCTCCTTCACCGTGCGTCCGGCCTCGGGGAGCCGCACCGCCACGGTCCAGGGGAGGATGCGCTGGGCCAGGTCGTCGAGGCCGACGCGCAGCGCGCCGCCCTCCTCCTTCACCCAGGTGTGGCCCGGCGCGTAGGCCAGCCCGCCGCGGAAGCGGAGGCGGCCGGCGGAGCGGTAGCCCTCCATCCACATCCGGGCCGAGCGCCACGCCCGCACCGCGCCCAGCGCGAGCAGCACCGGGGCGAGCAGGAGCAGCGCGATCCCCAGCACGACGCCCAGTCGGGCGGCGAGTCCGGCGAGGAAGACTCCCAGGGTGGTCAGCGTGTCGACGATGGCGGTCATGGCTTCACCTCACTCCTGCGTCCGGAAGAACTCGCGCGCGACGTCGTCCCAGTGCTCGGCGTCGAGCTCCCGGGCCATGCCCGGGATGGGCGCGCCGCCGTCGTGCATGGCCGGGGCGAGCGCCAGCTCGGGGGTGAGCCGCATGGTGAGCCGACGCCCCTGCTCCTCGACCCAGTCCCGAGCGGCGTCGCCGCGCAGGAGCTGTGCCGCGTTGCGGGCCCAGCGGGTGGGGCGGACCCGGTACAGCCAGCCGTCCCCGTAGGGCGCGGCGCCGGCGCGGGCCGCGGCGGGGTTGGTCTCGACCACCTGGCCGTCCACCGGGGAGAGCAGCCCGACCTGCTTGCCCCCGGCCTCCAGGCGGACCGCGGCGGCGCCCTGCTCGACCGCGCTGCCGGGCGCGGGGAGCCGCACGCCGTCGACCGGTCCGATCATCCGGTGGCCCAGGTCGTCGAGCCCCACGGCGACGGTGCCGTCCGGCTCGAGGCGGGCCCAGGTGTGCCCGGGGTGGAGGGCGACGTCGCCCGGCACCTCGAACCACCCGGCGGTGACGGCCCGGGGCAGCTCGGCCGCCGGAGCGACGACGGCCCGGGCGGCCTGCTTCCCTCCGTGGACGAAGCGCCAGAACCCGACGAAGAGGACGAGGTAGGCGACGGCGAGCCCGTACTCGACCAGCTTCGCGGAGTACCCGGTGAGGAATTCGTTTCCGTGCATGACGTCTCCGGGTGGACTACGGGATGCGGTTCAGGAAGGCGATGACGACGAGTCCGACGACGGCGAAGGCGGTGGCGGCGATCATGGCGAGCTCCTTTCACACGTAGGCCTTCGCAACGGCCGGGCCAGATCGGCGGCCGCGGCGGCGCCCCCGGATCGTCCTGCAAGTCCGGAGGGTTGCCGGGGGGTCGATCCCGGCAGCTCCCGACCGTTGAAAATCTGGTCGGTGAGCTTCGCGACGAGCGCGCGCGACGCGATCGCTCCCAAGCCCACGTTTCCCGGGGCGGATCGCGGTCCGCGCCCTCCGCGTGGGGTTTCTCTGCGGGCCGGAGGATTTCTCGACACCCCGCCGGGGAGTTCTCCCGGTCGTGGTTCACTCCCCGTCTGCTGACACCGTTGGAGTAGTCCCTCGATATCGCCCGTTGGGGTCAAGAACTGTCCTGCCGGGGCGGGTCGCCTATACTCCACGAGGTTTTTCACCATCGCTCGCGCAGAGGGGACGCTTGATCAACGAACGGGAGATCGCCGCGCTGGTGGCACGGTTCGGCATGGGCAACCAGCTCTCCGGTGGCCTGCTCCTCGTCGACGACGAGCCCAACAACCTGATCGTCCTGCGCGGGGTCCTCGAGGACGAGGAGCGGTGGCAGGTCCACGTGGCCGAGTCCGGCGACGAGGCCCTGGCCGTGGCCGCCCGGGTCCCGCTCGACGTGGTGGTGACCGACCACCGCATGCCGGGGATGAGCGGGGTGGACCTGCTCGAGAAGCTCCGCCGCACCCACCCCGACGTGGCCGGGATCGTGCTCACCGGGTTCGCCGACATGGACGCGATGGAGGCGGCCATCAACCGGGCCAACGCCTTCCGCTTCCTGCGCAAGCCCTGGGAGCCGGCCGACATCCTGGGGGCCATCCAGCAGGCCAGCGCCCACGTCTCCCAGCGGCGGATCATCGAGCGGCTCGTCACCCTGCTCGCCGAGCGCGGCGAGATGCTGCGGGCCTCCTTCGAGGAGGTGAAGCGGCACCAGGCGGCGCTGCTCCACCTGGAGCGGGTGGGCACGCTCGGGCGGCTGGCCTCCGGGGTCACCCACGACCTCGGCAACATGGTGGCCAGCCTGCGGGAGGCCGAGTACCAGCTCTCGCAGCACGCCGCCTCCCCCGAGCTCCGCGAGACCTTCACCCTCGGCCTGGCCCACGTGGAGCGGATCCTGGCCACGCTGAAGACGCTGCAGGACTTCGCCCGCTCCGGACGCATGGAGATCGCCCGGGCCCCGGCCGAGCCGGCCGACGTGGTCCGCGACGCGCTCACCATCTCCCGGATGGACCTGCACTTCCGCCTCCGCCGGCTGGTGGTGGACCTCTCCCCGGACCTGCCGGCGCTGCAGGCCGACCGCCTCAAGCTCTCCCAGGCGCTCGTGAACCTGATCCAGAACGCCGTGCAGGCCACCGCAAAGGACGCGGTGGTCCGCGTCGGCGCCCGCCTCGACGGGGCCGACACGGTGGAGATCGCCGTCGAGGACGAGGGTCCCGGGGTGGACCCCGAGGTCCGTCCCCGCCTCTTCCAGCCCTTCTCCGCCGGCAAGGCCTCGCCCGGCCTGGGAATGGGGCTCTACATGGCGCGGCTCATCGTCGAGTCGCACGGCGGCCAGATCCGGCACGTCGAGCGCCCCTCGGGCGGGGCGCGCTTCGAGCTCCGCGTCCCCGTCCGGGCTCCCGACCCGGCACCCGCGCCCTCCCCCGACGCATCCGCCTGATCGCCCATCCCCGAGAGCCCACAGCCCGCGCAACCACCCCGGACGACGACATGGAAAAGAAGCGGAAGATGCAGCTGGTCGAGCGAGCGGAGCCCGGCGCGCAGGGCGCGCTCGCCGCCTCCTACGACCCCGACACGCGCGTGGCGCGCTTCGAGGAGCTGGAGGGGGCCGAGGGACGCGCCGTCTACTTCCGGCCCCAGCGCTACACCGCCGCCGACCTGGCCCCGCTCACCGGGACGCTCACGCTGGTCATCGACGGCGACCGCAAGGTCTGCCCGGTGCTCGACGTGAGCCAGAACGGGGCGGCGGTGGCCTGGCCCGGCGGCGCGCCGCCCCGCAAGGGCAAGTGGATCTCGGCCAGCCTGCGCTTCGACGGGCACGAGTCGTTCCAGGGTCACGTCCGGGTGGGATCGAGCCGCGAGTCGGGCGGGCGGACGGTGGTCGGTCTCTCCTTCGACAACTTCCTGCTCGACGTCGACGACATCCTCAGCCTGCGCTCCCTCAAGGCGTGGGCGGAGGGCACCGGCAGCTTTCGCGTCGGCGACCGTCCCTGGGGGGTCGCGTCGGGCGAGCGCTTCCAGGCCCGCGTGGCCGAGCTCCGCCTGCTCCTCGAGGACGGCCGGGAGCGGCTCGACGAGCTCGAGCGGGGCCTCTCCTGGCACAGCCTGCACGCCTCGCCGAACCCGCTTCTCGCCTCGCTGGAGCGGTCGCTGCGCAGCGAGTTCGTGCCCGAGTTCCTGCGCCTCTCCGACGCCATCGACGCCGAGATCCGCGGCCTGCCCGGCGCGCACCGCAACGAGCAGGCCCGCGAGTGGGCCATCCGCCAGCTCCAGGCCTTCATCATGATGTCCCCCGCCTGCCACCGGGCGCGCGTGAAGCCCTTCGGGTACCCGGGCGACTACGAGGTGATGAACTTCATCTACGAGCGGTTCTTCGAGGGCTCGACGCTCTTCGCCCGCTCGGTGGGGCTGGCCTTCTCCGAGTCGGTCTGCTGCAAGGCCGTCCGCTACCGGAAGGACCTCGTGAAGCGCCAGCTGCGCGCGCTCCTCTCCCGGCGGACGGGATCCCGCGAGCCCGTCCGCGTGCTCTCCATCGCCGCCGGCCCGGCGCAGGAGCTCTACGAGCTCTTCCAGGAGCTCGAGGAGGTCACGGTCCCGCTCGAGATCGTGCTCTTCGACCAGGACAAGAACGCGCTGGCCCACGCCTTCCGGCGGCTGACCCCGGTCGCCGAGGCCCGCTTCGCCGGGCGGGTGCGCATGCTCTTCCTGCACGACTCGATCAAGCGGCTGCTCCGCGACGGGACCCTCTTCGCCCCCTTCGGCAGCTTCGACCTGGTCTACTCCTGCGGGCTCTTCGACTACCTGCAGCAGCGGACCGCCGTGGTCCTGGCCCGGCGGCTCGCCGCGGTGACCGCCCCGGGCGGGCAGCTCCTCGTGGCCAACATGGTGGACCACGCCGGGCGCGTGCTGCAGGAGATCCACCTCGACTGGCACCTCATCTACCGCACCCGGGAGGAGCTCCAGGAGATCGGGCGCGCCGCGGTGCCGGGCGCGCAGGTGCGCATCCTCGAGGAGGAGAGCGGGGTGAACCCGTTCTTCGAGCTGGTGCGCCCGTAGATGAACGCCCCCCCCGACCGGATCGAGGAGCGCTGGACCCGGTGGCGCATCGCCCGCAACCGCCGCGGGCTGCGGGCCGGCCTCCTGCTCGTGGCCACGCTCTACCCGGCCTTCGGGCTGCTCGACTGGCTGCTCGCGCCCCGGGCCGCCCTGCCCTGGCTGTGGGCCACCCGCGCCACGGTGGCGGTGCTCGCGGTGGTGCTCCTGCGCATGCTGCGCGGCCCCCGGCTCGATCCCTGGGTGGAGTGGCTGGCGGTGGTCTCCGGCTGGCTCACCGCGGCGGGCATCGCCATCATGACGGCCTACATGGGGGGGCTCGAGTCCCCCTACTACGCTGGGCTCATCCTGGTGGTGCTGGCCGCCGGCCTGCTCTTCGTCTGGCCCCCGCTCCTGGTGGTGGCCGAGCAGGTGGGCATCGTCCTCTCCTTCCTCCTCGTGAACGTGGCGCTCGGCAAGGTGGGCGACCTGCACGTGGCGGCCTCCAACCTGACCTTCCTCTCGGCCACCGGCCTCATCGCCGGCGTGGGCCAGGTCATGACCTTCTGGACGCTGCGGGAGCAGCACGAGCAGCAGCTCCGGCTCGAGGCCACCACCCGCAACCTGGAGGTGGTGCACGCCCGGCTGCAGCAGCTCGACGAGTTCAAGTCGCGCTTCTTCGCCAACATGACCCACGAGCTGCGCACGCCGCTCGCCATGGTGCTCACCCCGCTCGAGCTGATGATGGAGGGGGAGATGGGCGCCTTCAGCGAGGCCCAGCGCAGCTCGCTCGCCACCATGTACCGGAGCGCGCTCAAGCTCCTCAAGCTCATCAACGACCTGCTCGACCTCTCCCGGCTGGAGGAGAGCCGCCTGCGCCTCGACGTGCGGGAGCAGGACCTCACCGCCCAGCTGCGCGCCCTGGTGGAGCAGAGCCAGGTGCTGGCGCAGCGCAAGCAGATCACCCTCGGCTTCACCTGCGACCGGGAGCTCGCCACCGTCTGGTGCGACCCGGAGCGCATGGAGCGGGTCTTCGTCAACCTGCTCTCGAACGCCATCAAGTTCACCCCGCGCAAGGGGCACGTGGACGTGGCGGTGCGGGACGGGTTCGACGACGTCGAGGTGGTGGTCTCCGACGACGGGCCGGGCTTCCCCCCGGAGAGCGCCGACCGGATCTTCGAGCGCTTCTACCAGGTGGACATGGCGGACCGGCGCGCCCACGGCGGCACCGGTATCGGGCTGGCGCTGGCGCGGGAGCTGGTCCTCCTCCACGGCGGCACCATCCGCGCCGAGAGCGACGGGAGGAGCGGCGCCCGCTTCACGGTCTCCCTGCCCAAGGGTCGCGCCCATCTGCGCCCCGAGATCCTCTCCCCGGCGCACCCGGGGGCGTCGGAGGCCGAGGGGGAGAAGGGGCTCGACTGGGCGGTGCAGCTCTCGTCCCGCAGCGAGTTCCGCCTGCTCGACATCGAGGAGGCCACCGAGCGCCGGGTGGTGGAGCGCGACTCCGACGAGGAGGTCCGCCCGTACACCGCGGTGGTGGTCGAGGACCACCCCCACATCGTCCAGCTCGTCCACATGTCCCTGCGCCGGCAGTTCAAGGTGCTCACCGCGCCCGACGGACTGAAGGGGCTCGACCTCGTCCTGCGCGAGCGCCCCAGCCTGGTGGTCACCGACCTCATGATGCCCGGCATGGACGGGCTCGCGCTCACGCGCCGGCTGCGCGAGGAGCCCTCCACGCGCCACATCCCCATCATCATGCTCTCGGCCCGCGGCGAGCTCGACGACCGGGTGAAGGGGCTCGAGACCGGGGTCTCCGCCTACCTCGCGAAGCCCTTCTCTCCGAAGGAGCTGCTCACCGCGGCCCGCGAGCTGGTGAAGGCGAAGGAGCAGACCGCCGACCTGGTCCTCACCCAGCGCATGGAGTCGCTGGAGATGGTGGCCGCCGGCCTGGCGCACGAGATCAACAACCCGCTCAATTACCTCAAGAACGCGCTCGGCCGGGTCCGGCTCGACGCCGAGAAGGCGCTCGGCCTGGTCGACGCCGCCGCCGGGCGCCCGCTCGACGGGGAGGAGCGCGCCCAGGTGGAGCGGCTGGCGGGCCGCATCCGCGAGCTGCTCGGGGTCGCCGACTCGGGCGTGAAGCGCATCGGGTCCACGGTGGAGCTCATGAGCCGCTACGGCCGGGCCGGCTACAAGCGCGAGCTCGTCCCCCACGACGCCTGGGCCGCGGCGCAGGCCGTGGTGGGCATCGTGCTCCCCGCCACCGGGCGCCACGTGAAGGTGGACCTCGACCTCGAGGGGGACGGGTCGCTCGAGTGCGTGCCGGAGGAGTTCGGCCAGGTGCTCTCCAACCTCGTGCAGAACGCCATCGAGGCGGTCCCGGAGGAGACCGGCCGGGTCCGCGTGCGCGGCCGCGTCGAGGACGGCGAGCTCGTGGTCTCGGTGAAGGACAACGGGCCGGGCATCCCCCCGGAGGTGGTCCGGAAGCTCTTCACCCCCTTCTTCTCGACCAAGGGTCCCGGGCGCGGCGTGGGGCTCGGCCTCACCATCACCCGGCGCGTGGTGCAGAGCCTGGGGGGGCGCCTCGACGTGTCGAGCACCGTCGGCCAGGGGACCGAGTTCGTGGTGCGCGTGCCCCGCACCCAGCCCCGCCCGCGCGCCGTGGGGGCGCCGGGAGGCCGTGCCACGCTCCCCGACCCGACCGGCCCGGCTGCACCCGCCTGACCGGGCCGTCTCGCTGACCGCGGTCGCCGATGCCGGTATGCTCGGCGCATGCGGACCCCGGCCTCCCTCCTCGCGCCGCTGTCGGCCCTCCTGCTCGCGTCGGCCTGCACCTCCGGCAACTCGCCCGCCCCTCCGGTGCTGGGCGTGGGCGGCTGGGCCTGGGACCCGTCGATCGCGGGCGGCTTCCCCCTGCCGGTCCTGTGGTGGAACGGGACCACGCCCACGGCGCTGCCGCTCCCTGCCGGGGGCGACTGCCCGGCCTCCGGGTCGGTGCAGGCAGTCGCCGCCGACCTCTCCGGAAGGCCGGTCGCGGCGGGGATCGCGGTGGCCTGCGCCGGCACCACGCCGGTCATGACCCCGGTCAGCTGGTACGCCGGGCAGGTCACCGCGCTCGCGCTCCCCGCCGGCGCGACGCAGGGAACGGCGCTCGCGGTGGTGGCCCAGCCGGGGACGAACCGGAGCGCGATCCCCGACCAGCTCGTCGGTGGCGCGACCGGCACCGTCTTCCCGGTGCCCACCGTCTGGAAGAACGGCGCGGTGGTCGCCTCCGATCCGGCCCTGCTGCTCCCGGGCGGGTACGACGCGGGGATGGTGACCTCGCTCGTCGCCAGCGACAAGTTCCTCGTGGCGGGCGGCGTCGTGCACCGCGCCGGCAGCTCGCCGCCCGCCTTCGCCGGGGTGGTCTGGGTCTTCGACCTCGACTTCACCGCCTCGGCCGGGAATTTCCTGCCGGCCCCGTCCGGCGCCCCGGGTGGCGGGTTCGCCGGCCAGGTCACGGTCGCGCTGGTGGGGACCACCGTCTGGTCCGCGGGGGGGGTCTCGAGCGGGAGCGCGCCCGCGAAGCCGGTGATCTGGCTCGACGACGTCCCCAACCCGGAGTTCGGCTCCGACTGGACCGTGGGACCCTGGGGGGCCCCGACCGCCTTCGCGCTCCTCGGCGAGGTCCCCTACGCCACCGGCTGGGTCCGCACGGCCTCCCCGACGGCGGCCCCGCAGCCCGGCATCTGGGTCGGGGACGTCCTAAACGTCCTCCCCGGCGCCGGCGCGGCGATCCCCCGGGGAGCCGGCGAGGGCGTGGCGCTCTACAAGGAGCACGCCTACGTGGCCGGGGAGAGCCTCGCACCCGACCCCGCCGACCGGGCGCGGGTGGTCTCGGCCCCGTCCCTCTGGACCGACGGCGTCCGCGGCGACCTGCAGCCGCTCTCCCCGCCGGGGGCCGGCCCGGCCATCGTGGGCCCGCTCCTCGGGTGGTGGCGCCTTCCGGGCACTCCCGACGCCGACCCGCCCGACTGGCCCTGGCCGGGCGCGTCGGGTGAGGTGCTCCTCGGCCAGCCGGTGTCGGCTGCCGGCTCGGGCGTGGCGCGGGCGGTGGTGGCCATCCCGCCCGGCTGATCGCCGACCGGCGCGGCGCGCCGCGCTACTTCACCCAGACCGTCTTCACGTTGACGAAGGCGCGGATGCCCTCGAGGCCGAGCTCCCGGCCGTAGCCGGAGGTCTTCACGCCGCCGAAGGGCAGGCGCGGGTCGCTCTTCACGAGCCCGTTCACGAAGACCGCGCCGGCCTCGATGCGCGGCACGAGCCGCTCCACCTGCGCCTCGCTGCGCGTCCAGAGCGAGGCGCCCAGGCCGAAGCGCGAGTCGTTGGCCAGCTCCACGGCGTGGTCGGCCGAGTCGGCCCGCATCACCACCGCCACCGGGCCGAAGAGCTCCTCCCGCGCCGCGACGTTGCCGGGCTTCACGTCCGCCAGGATCGAGACCGGGTAGAACGCGCCCGGGCCCGGCGGGATGGTGCAGCCCAGGGCCGGGCGGGCCCCCTCGGCGATGGCCTGCTGGACGAGCCCGTGCATCTCGTCGCGCAGGTCGGTGCGGGCCTGCGGCCCGATGTCGGTGCCGGCGGCGAGCGGGTCGCCGACCTTCACCGCCTGCATGGCCGCGGTGAACCTCGAGAGGAAGGCGTCGTAGACGCTCGACTCGACGATGAACCGCTTGGCGCAGATGCAGCTCTGGCCGGCGTTGATGGTGCGGGCCACGGCGCCCACCTTGGCGGCCTGGTCGAGGTCGGCGTCGGCGAGCACGATGAACGGGTCGGACCCGCCCAGCTCCATCACCGAGGGCTTGAGCGCCTCCCCGGCGGCGGCGGCCACCGCCCGGCCGGCCGGCTCGCTGCCGGTGATGGTGGCGGCGGCGACGCGGTCGTCGAGGATGATGCCGCGCACCGGCTTCGACCCGACGAGCAGGGTGCGGAAGAGGTCCCTCGGGAAGCCGGCGTCGTGCATCAGCTTCTCGATGGCGAGCGCGCACTGCGGGACGTTGGAGGCATGCTTGAGCAGGCCGCCGTTCCCGGCCATGAGGTGCGGGGCGATGAAGCGGAACACCTGCCAGTACGGGAAGTTCCAGGGCATCACCGCCAGGATGACGCCGATGGGATCGAAGCGGACGTAGGCCTTGCTCCCGTCGCTCGTCTCCGGACGCGGGGCCAGGAAGGTCTCGGCGTTCTCGGCGTAGTACTCGCAGACCCAGGCGCACTTCACCGCCTCGGCCGCGCCGTCCTTGAGCGGCTTGCCCATCTCCAGGGCGGCCAGTCGCCCGAGCTCCGGCGCGCGCTCGCGGAGCAGCGCCGCCACCCGGCGCATGGGCACGGCGCGCTCGGCGACGGGCAGGCGCGCCCAGGCCTTCTGCGCCTTCACGGCGGCGTCGAGGATGCGGTCCACCTCCTCCTTCCCCATCTCGGGGAAGCGCTGCAGGACCTCGCCGCTCGTCGGGTTCAGGGATTCGATGGCCATGCGTTCCGTCCTTTCGTCCTCAGGCGTGGGGCAGGAGCACCTGCCGAACGGCCTGGCCTGCGGCGAGGGCCTCGAAGGCCACGTTGATCCGGTCGAGCGGCATGGTCGCGCTCTGGAGGCGGTCGACCGGCATGCGCCCCGCCTTCCAGAGGGAGATGTATCGCGGGATGTCCCGCTGCGGGGCCGCCGACCCCATGTAGGACCCCACCAGGGACTGGCCCAGCCCGGCGAAGGCCAGCGCCGGGAGCTGGACCGTCCGCGTCGGGTGGGGGAGCCCCATGGCCACCGTGACGCCGCCGCGGCGGGTGGCCCGGAAGGCGGCCTCCATCACCGCCGGGACCCCGGCCGCCTCGAAGGTGACCTCGGCGCCCCCGTGGGTGAGGTCCTTCATGCCCGTCTCGGCCTCCTCCGGCGAGAGGGCCGCGGTGGCGCCGAGCTGCAGCGCCAGCGCCCGCTTCGCCGGGACCGGGTCCACCGCGACGATGGGCCAGGCGTTCGCCACCACGGCGCCGAGCACCGAGGCCAGCCCCACGCCGCCCAGCCCGAAGACCGCGACCGACTGCCCGGGCCGGACCCCGGCGGTGTTGAGCACCGCGCCGGCGCCGGTGAGGACCGCGCAGCCGAAGAGGGCGGCGGTGGCGAGCGGCACGTCGGAGGGGACCACCACCGCCGACTCGCGGGCCACCACGGCGTGGCGGGCGAAGCCGGAGACGCCCAGGTGGTGGTGGATGGGCCGCCCGTCCCGGTCGGCGAGCAAGGGCCCGCCGTGCAGCAGGGTGCCGGCCCCGTTGGCGAGCGCGCCGGGCGCGCACAGGGCCGGGCGGCCGGACGAGCACTCGGCGCAGGCGCCGCAGCTGGGCACGAAGGTGAGCACCACGTGGTCGCCGACGCGGACGTGCTTCACCCCGGGTCCGACCTCCTCGACCACGCCGGCGGCCTCGTGCCCGAGCGCCATGGGCAGCGGGCGGATGCGCGAGCCGTCCACCACCGAGATGTCGGAGTGGCAGACCCCGGCGGCCTCGATGCGCACGAGCAGCTCGCCGGCCCGGGGGCCCCCGAGCTCGACCTCCTCCAGCTGCATGGGCCGCGACTCCCCGTACGGGCGGCGGTCGGTGACGGCGCGGAGCACGGCGGCGACGGTCTTCATGGCAGGGTTCCCTTCCCTCGATCAGGCGGCCGACCGGGTCACCTGGCCCCGGTCGATCTGGTAGACGGCATCGAGCAGTCGCTTCGAGTGCGAGAGGTCGGACTCGGAGAGGACCACCGAGAGCCCCTCGCCGCGCAGCGTGGCCACCACCTCGGCCAGGCGCCGCGCCAGCACCGGCGCCACCCCCTCGAAGGGCTCGTCGAGGAGCAGGAGCTTCGTGCCGCTCATCAGGGCGCGGGCCAGCGCCGCCAGCTTCTGCTGCCCGCCGGAGAGCTGGAGCCCCTTGCGGTCGCGCAGCTGGCCGACCTCCGGGATGAGCTCGTAGATGCGGCGCAGCCGCTCGGCGGGATCCTTCTGCCCGGCCGCCCAGGCCGGCAGGCAGACGTTCTCCTCGATGGAGAGCTGCGGCACGATGCGCCGGTCCTCCGGCATGTAGCCCATGCCCTCCCGGGCGCGCCGGTAGGAGGGCACGCCCCGGAGCGGGGCGCCGTCGAAGGTGATGCTGCCGGCGCTGGGCGGCAGGATCCCCATCACCGCCCGCATGAGCGTGGTCTTGCCGGCGCCGTTGCGTCCGATGAGGCCGACCAGCTCCCCCCGGCCGACGTGGAGCCCCACCCCGCGCAGGATGCGGACCGACTTGATGGAGACGTCGAGCGACTCGACGGTCAGCATGGCGCGCCCTCCTCCTCCACCGGCTCGCCCACCACCAGCCGGCGCACCTCGGGCTCGGACAGCACCGCCGCCGACTCCCCGTCGGCGATGACCTTGCCGTCGTAGAAGGCCAGGATGCGCTGGGTGTAGCGGCGCACGATGTCCATGTCGTGCTCCACGAAGAGCACCGTCACCCGGTCGGCCCGGATGGCGCCGAGCACGAGGTCCATGAGGGCGAACTTCTCGTCGGCCGAGACCCCGCTCGTGGGCTCGTCGAGCAGCAGGATCGAGGGCTTCACCGCCAGCGCCATGGCGATGTCGAGCAGCTTGCGCACCCCCTCGGGCAGGACCGAGGCCGGCTCGTCGCGGTACTCGCGCAGGTGGAAGCGCTCCAGCATGTCCTCGGCCACCGTCTCCGGGCGGGCCGCGCCCAGGCCGCTGCCCACGAAGGCGCGCCGTCCCATGGACACGATGCCCAGGCCGACGAGCAGGTTCTCGAAGGCGGTGAGGCTGTCGAAGACCTGCGGGATCTGGAAGGAGCGGCAGATGCCGAGCCGGGTGATGCGCCGGGGCGCGAGGCCGGTGATGTCCCGTCCCTGGAAGCGCACCGTCCCGGAGGTGGGCCGGAGGTAGCCGGTGACCAGGTTCAGGAAGGTGGTCTTGCCGGCGCCGTTGCCGCCGATGAGCCCCACCACCGTGTCCTCCTCGATGGCCACGTGGATGTCGCGGGCGGCGGTGACCGCGCCGAAGGTCTTGGTGAGGCCGGTGGCCTCGAGGACGGGGCTCACGTCGTGGCCCTCCGCCGCCGCCGGAAGATGGACCAGAGACCCTCGGGCAGGAAGAGGATCACCGCCAGCATGGCCGCCCCCATGACGAGCTGCCAGGTGTTGGGCGCGTGCTCGTAGGCGAAGGAGCGCAAGAGCTCGAGGAGCAGCGCCCCGGCGAAGGGAGCCGCCACGCTGGAGGTGCCGGAGAGGATGGCCACGAAGACGAACTCGCCGGAGGTGGTCCAGTAGGCCATCTCCGGGTCGATGTGGCCGACGGCGAGCGCGGTGAGGGCGCCGCCCACGCCGGCCAGCGCCGCGGCCAAGACCAGGTTCAGGTGGACCACGTTGCGGACCGACGCGCCCATGTACTCGACGCGCAGCTCGTTGTCGCGCACCGCCGGCGCGAGCCGGCCCAGGTACGAGCCCAGGTACCGGTCCAGGCCGACGGCGGCCCCGAAGGCGCAGAGCGCGGCGAGCGCGTAGACCCCGTAGCGCCCGAGCCCGCTCCCGGCGGGCAGGCCGAAGACGGTCCGCGGGGCCACGTTGAAGCCGTCGGTCGATCCCAGCGCCGACGTCTTCACGAGCAGCCCGTAGAGGATCATGGAGAAGGCGAGCGAGAGCATGGCGAAGAAGATGGCCCGGTAGCGGGCGAGCAGGAGGCCGAGCACGGCGGCCACGAGGGCGGCGACCAGCCCCCCGAGGAGCACCATGGGGACCGCGTCGCCGATGCCTAGCCCCTGCGACCCCACCCCGGCCGCGTAGGCCCCGGCCGCGAAGTAGAGCCCCTGGCCGAAGGAGACGAGCCCGGTGCGCATGAGGAGGAGCAGCCCCAGGGCCACGAGCCCCTTGCCGATGGCGATGGTGACGAGGAACAGCGCCCACTTGGGGAGCAGCGGGGCGGCGAGCCCCAGCACGAGCAGCCCGAGGCCGAGCCCGAGCGTGGTGCGGCGGAAGGAGGTCATATCTTGCGCGCCTCGGCGGCGACGAACAGGCCGCGGGGTCGGACGGCCAGCACCAGCGCCATGACCAGGTAGATGCTGAAGAGCTCCACCTCGGGGAAGAAGTGCACGGCGGCCGAGCGCACCAGGCCCACGATGAGGGCCCCCAGCGCGGCCCCCTGCATCGAGCCCAGCCCCCCGATGACCACCACCGCGAAGGCCAGCACGATGACCTCCACGCCCATGCCCGGGACCACCGACACGGTGGGGGCGGTGAGCGCGCCCCCGATGGCGGCCAGCATGGTGCCGAGCGTGAACGTGACCAGGTACACCCTGCTCACGTTCACGCCCAGCGCCGCGCTGGCCTCGCGGTCGTGGATGACCGCGGTGAGGATCTTCCCGTAGCGCGTGCCGTAGATCCCGAAGCGCAGCGCCACGCCCACCACCACCGCGGCCAGCACCAGCACCGCGCTGTAGACCGGGTAGGAGAGCGGACCGAGCTCCACGTTGCCGAGGAGGCCGTAGGGCTCGGAGACGAAGTACGACTCGACGCCCCAGGCCAGCTTGATGGCGTCCTCGATCATGAGGAAGAGCGCGTAGGTGACGAGCACCAGCACCACCTCGTCGCGCCCGTAGCAAAAGCGGAGCAGGCCACGCTCGACGAGCGGGCCCACCACGAGCCCGACGAGCAGCGCCGCGACGAGGAGCATCGCGTAGCTGCCCATGGGGGCCCAGCCGGCGCGCAGCCAGGCGCCGGCCAGGGAGGCCGCGGCGTAGGCGCCCAGCGCGTACAGGCTGCCGTGCGCCATGTTGAGGATGCGCATCACGCCGTAGATGATGGTGAGCCCCGCGGCGATGACGAACAGCCACGACGCGTAGATCACCCCGTCCACCAGGACGGCCAGGATCGTGCTCATCTCGGGCGGCCTCCCTCGGGTTCCGGACGCCTACTTGGCCTTGAAGCCGGCCTTGATCCAGTCGGCGCTCTTCACGCCCTCGGGCGGGTTCACCTTCTCGGCCGGGTAGCGCTTCACGTTCACGAAGGTGAGCTTGCCCTTCACCAGCTTGGCCTGGCCGTAGACCGTCTCCTCGATGGCCTGGTGCCCCTTGCCGAGCGCCATCTTGATGGTGCCGCTCGGCGTCTCGAAGGTGATCCCCTCGAAGGCGGCCGCGACCTGGTCGGTGGTGGGGTTGGCGGCCCCGGCGGCCTGCGCCTTCTCGTAGGCGGTCTTGAGCCCCAGGATGGACTGGGCCATGTGGTAGGCCGGGTAGTTGGGCGAGAGCACGAAGCGGTCCTGGTAGGCGGCCCGGTAGAACTTGTTGAGCTCGTTCTCCGGGGCGTAGGCGCCGTGGGGGCCGCGGGCGCCGATCATGGTGCCGTCGGGGATCTGGCCGCCCAGCTTGTGCGTGGCGGTCTCGCCGCAGGTGAGGACCGCGGTGCTCTTCTTCAGCGCGCCGCGGGGAACGGCCTGGAGCACGAAGGCGTCGAGGTCCCCACCCCAGAAGCTGGAGTGGATGACGTCGGGGCTGCCGGCCATGAGGGCGGAGATCTCGGCGCCGTACTGGCCGGCGAGCAGCTTCGGCATCTGGGACGTGGTCACGGTGGTGCCGGGACGGAGCTGCTTCATCGACTCCTCGAAGTCGTTCCAGGAGTCCTGGCCCCACGCGTAGTTCTGGTTGATGCCGGCGATCTTCTTCGCCTTGGGCAGCATCTCGGTCACGTAGAGGGCGGCGGCCACGTTGTCCATGGCGGCGTGGCTCGAGGTGCGGAAGACGTACTTGTAGGAGGCGTCCTCGAAGATGCGGGGCGTGCCGCAGTCGAAGAAGACGGTGAGCGCCTTCAGCTCCTCGGCCACCGGGGCCACCGCCAGGCAGTCGCCGGAGGAGATGTAGCCGATGACCGCGTCCACCTTCTGGCGCTGCACCAGGTCGCGGAACTCGCTCACCTGCTTCGTGGTGCCGCCGGCCTCGTCGAGGAAGACCAGTTCGATGGGGCGGCCGCCGATGCCGGCCTTGGCGTAGGGCGCCGGGGCCTTCCCGGCGTTGAGCGCCTCGACGAGCACCTCGGCGCCGTTGCGGGCCGGGACGCCGAACGGGCCGGCGGCCGCGCCGGAGAGGAAGGTGACCACGCCGATGCGGAACTTCTGCGGTTCCTGAGCGCGGGTGGCGGCGGGCGCGGCGAGCGCGAGGGTGGCCGCGACGGCGGCCAGGCGGGCGAGTCGGGAGCGGGACGGGGCGGTTCTCATCGGTCGGACCTCCGGGAGGGGACTACTCGACGACGTGGGGCACTACCTTCACCTTCTCCCGCCGCGCGCGGACCTCCTCGAGCGGGGGCTTGAGCCGGTCGGGCTCGTAGGCGACCCAGTTCCCCAGCATGACGCGCGCGGGCGGGAAGCCCGCGTCGGGGACCGGCTCGCCGACGGCCTGGTACTGGGCGATCTGGTGGGTCTCGGGATCGATGCGGGACGTGAAGCCGGGCGGGTCCTCGGGGAGCGCGATCTCGAGCCCTTCCAGCGCCTTCACGAAGCGGGCCGTGCCGGCGTCCGGGCCGGCGCGGCGGACCGCCTCGGCGATGGCCACCACGCCGGCGTAGGCGCCCTCGGCCGCGTAGGTGGGGTAGCGCCCCTCCAGGCGGTGGAAGGCCTGCACGAACTCCCGGTTCAGGGGGGTGTCCGGCCAGTTGTTGTGGTGGCGCGCCGAGAGGATGAGGCCGGGCGGCGGCCGGTCGCCGAGGGCCACCATCACGTCGTAGTTGCCGCCGGTGTCGAAGTTGGCGAGGCGCACGTGCTGGAGCAGGTCGGTCGCGGCGGCCTGGCGGAGGAAGGCGATGAAGTCGGCGCCCCAGAGCGCGACCACGAGGACGTCGGGCCGGGCCTCGCGGACGGCGCGGACGTAGGCCGAGTAGTCGGGCTCGTAGAGCCGCGGCCAGAACTCGCCCACCGGCTCGTAGCGGACGCCCTGGCGTGCCAGCGCGTCCTTGAGGTCGCGCAGCGCCACGTGGCCGTAGTCGTAGTCCGAGCCCAGGAAGGCCAGCCTGCGCCAGGGGGTGCGCCGCTGCAGGTCGGCGAGGTAGGCCGCGCCGGCGGCCATGGAGGCGTAGGTGTCGTTCGAGACCCGGAAGTAGCGGTCGTGGAAGCCCTCGATGGTGAGGCGCGAGGAGGCGTGGTCGGTGCCCACGAAGACCACGTCGCGCTTCGCCGCGAGGCGGCTCACCGCCTGGCCCACCCCGGAGCTGACCACCCCGCAGAGGAACCGGGCGTGGTCGCGGCGGATGTAGTCCTCGGCCAGCCGGATCGCGTTCGACGCCTTGGATCCGTAGTCGTCGACGAGGACCCGCAGGCGTGGGGCACGTCCCGGGCCGGTGGACGCCGCCACCCGCTCGAGCGCCACCCGGATCCCGCCGACGCTGTCCTTGCCGTAGATGGCCGAGCGGCCGGTCATGGGGAACATGCACCCCACCGTCACGTCGGCCTCGGCGGCGGACGCGCCCAGCTCGACACGGGCGGAGGTGTCGTGGGCGATCGCCAGGGCGGCGATCCCGAGCACGGCCCGGGCGGCCAGTCGGATGCGGGTCCGGATCACGTGGCCCGGGAGCTGAGCACGTCCCGTGCCGGCGGGTGGGAAACGCCTCCCGGTGCAAACCGTAGCCATTCCGCGGCCCGGCGCGGGAATCACGCCGCGTCGCGTCAGGCCGGGCGAGCGGATCCCGCTCGGCCGGGGCGCGCAGCCGAGCGGATCCCGCTCAGTCCGAGCCGAGGCGCTGGAGCCGACGCTTCAATGCATGGCGGGAGATCCCCAGGATCTCGGCCGCGCGGCCCCGGTGGCCGCCCGCCTCCCGGAGCGCCTTCTCCACGAGCCTGCGCTCGGCCAGGGCGAGCTCGTCCACGATGGAGCGCCCGGTCTCGACGCCGGCGGCCACGGTCCGGATCTCCGGCGGCAGGTCCTCGGGCCCGACGCTGCGCCCGGGCCCCAGGATGGTGAGCCGCTCGACCAGGTTGCGCAGCTCCCGGACGTTGCCCGGCCAGCGGTAGGCCCGCATCGCCTCCTCTGCACCCGAGGTGAAATGGACCGGGGCGCAGCGCTCGTCGCGGCCGTAGCGGGCCGCGAAGTGGCGGGCCAGGAGGAGCACGTCGTCGCCGCGCTCCCGCAGCGGGGGCAGGCGGACCTGGACCACGTTCAGCCGGTAGAAGAGGTCCTCGCGGAAGGTCCCGGCGCGCACCTCGGCGGCCAGGTCCCGGTTGGTCGCCGCCACCACGCGCGCGTCGGCGGTGAGCGCGCGCGCCGACCCGATGGGGCGGTAGGCGCCGTCCTCGAGGAAGTGGAGGAGCTTGGCCTGGAGCGGGAGCGGGAGCTCGCCCACCTCGTCGAGGAAGAGCGTACCGCCGTCGGCCAGGGTGACGAGCCCCACCCGCTTCTGGTCGGCTCCGGTGTAGGCCCCCTTCTCGGCCCCGAAGAGCTCGGCCTCGATGAGGTGCTCCGGCAGCGACGCGCAGTTCACCTCCACGAAGGGGCCGCGGGCGCGGGGCCCACGGGCGTGGACGGCGCGGGCCACGAGCGCCTTCCCGGTGCCCGACTCGCCGAGCAGGAGCACCCGGGAGGCCGAGGAGGCCCCGACCCGGCGCACCG
Organism: Anaeromyxobacteraceae bacterium; assembly: GCA_037443385.1. Classification (GTDB taxonomy): domain Bacteria; phylum Myxococcota; class Myxococcia; order Myxococcales; family Anaeromyxobacteraceae; genus CAIOAK01. The sequence continues at coordinate 11,725 of JBBIOL010000018.1, read as the reverse complement.
CCTCCTGGAGGGCCCGCACCGGGGCGCTCTCGCCGACCATCTCCCCGCGCGCCACCTCCGCCTCGCGGTAGCGCGCGATCTCGTGCGTCATTCGCTGCCGCTCCAGCGCGGACCGCAGCGTCACGAGGAGGTCGTCGAGGTCGAAGGGCTTCGTGAGGTAGTCGTAGGCGCCGCGCTTCACCGCCTGCACCGCGGCCCGGGTGTCGCCGTGGGCCGAGATCATCACCACCGGCAGATCGGGATGGGCGGCCCGGAGCCGGTCCAGGAAGTCGAGGCCGGAGCCGTCGGGCAGGCGGAGGTCGAGGAGCACCAGCGCGGGATGGCCGTCGCGCGCCGCGGCCAGGCCGGCCTCCCCGGTCGAGGCGCCGGTCACCGTGAATCCCTCCGCCCGCAGCGCGAAGCCCAGCGAGTTCAGGAGCGAGGTCTCGTCGTCGACGATCAGGATCTCGGCCATGTCACGCCTCGCTCCGCACCAGGGTCACCCGGGCGGTCGTCCCCTGCCCGGCCACGCTCTCGATCGACAGCCTCCCGTCGTTCAGCTCGGCGAGCTGGCGCGAGATGGAGAGGCCGAGGCCGGTGCCGCCGGCCTTGGTGGTGAAGAAGGGCTCGAACACGTGGCGCAGGGTCTCGTTGGTCATGCCCGACCCGGTGTCGGCCACCTCGATGACCACCTGCGGGCCGGCCGGCCAGGCGTCGAGCGTCACCGCACCGCCGTCCGGGGTCGCCTGCAGCGCGTTCAGGGCGAGGTTGAGCAGGATCTGCAGCAGGTGATCGGCGTCCACCACGGCCCGCAGGTCGGGAGGCGTCTTCACCTCGAGCGAGACCCGGCGCCGGCCGGCCTCGTTGGCGACGAGCGCGTGCAGACGTCGCGCCACCTCGCGCACCTGCACCTCGGCGCGCTCGGGCGGGCGCGGGCGGCCGAAGGCCAGCAGGTCCTCCATGGCGCGGGCCATCCGGTCGATCTCGAGCTCCATGTCCCGGAGCAGGGAGAGCCGGTCGGGATCCTTCTCGGCGCGGGCCAGCGCCTGGACCGTGGTCTTGAGGGTGGCGAGCGGGTTGCGGACCTCGTGGGCCACGCCGGTGGAGAGCTTGCCCAGCACCGCCATGCGCTCCATCCGCACCGCGCCGTCCACGAGCCCGCCCAGCCTGGCCGACATGCGGTTGAAGGCCACGGCCACGAAGCCCAGCTCGTCGTCGCCGGCGTCGGGGACGCGGTGCGAGAAGTCGCCGGCGGCGATCACCTCCGCCCCGTGGGCGAGCAGGTCCACCCTGCGCTGCAGCCGGCCGGCGAGCCGGGCCGAGACCCAGGCGATGGCGAGCAGCAGGGCGGCCGCGGCCACGAGCAGCGCGGTGCGCGCCGTGGTGAACGGGCGCAGGAGGCCGGCCGGGTCGACGGCCAGGAGCGGCCGCCAGCCCGGCGCCAGCTCCGGCCCCTCAACCAGCCGGCCGGTCGCGGCCGCGGGCCGGCCCACCCCGTCGAAGTCCCCGGCCGGCGTGCGCAGGAGCGGGACCACCACGCCGGCGTCGGACGGGGGGCCGAGCAGCTCGGTGAGGGAGGCCAGCCGGACGTGGAGCGCGATCGAGCCCCCGCCGGGCAGCGCCTCGCGGAGGAGGAACCAGCCCGCGGTGCCCGGCGCGGGTGGCACGGGCCCGACCAGCTCCGCCTCCCGGAAGCGGGTCCGCGGCAGGCCCTCCACCGGCGGAAAGGCGAGCTCCGGCCAGTAGGGCGGCCCGGACGCCGCGGCCCCGGCCACGGCCCGGGAGAGCGCGCCGGCCTCGGTGAAGAACAGGATCCCGTAGAGGTCCTGCGCGTCGGCGCCGATGCGGAGCAGGGAGGCGGTCTCGCCCGTCCGCGGCGCGTCGGCGTCCGGGGCGGCGCGCACCGCCGGGTAGCGCGCCAGGGTCTCGAGCTGGTAGGTCCGCTCCTCCAGGAACGAGCCGATCCGGCTCGCGGTGGCCGCCAGCCGCGCGTTCAGCTGCTCGCCGGTGAACTCGTCGAGCAGGCCGCGCGCGTAGCGGTCGTACAGGACGCCGACCACCGTCATGGGGACGGCGGCCGCGACGAGGAGCAGGAGCGCGTAGCGGCGGACCAGGCTCCGTCGGTACGGGATGGGCGGTCGGTTCGGCACGCGGCCTCGGGGCGATCCTCTAGCACGAGAGGACCCCCGGGTGCGTGGGCCGCCCGCCCCTCCCGGCCGCTCAGGGCACGAGCAGCTCGGCGCAGTGGCCGGGGCGGGAGGGCGCGCCGGCGATGGCCTCGCCGCGCGGGATGCACTGGTCGGGCGGCAGCGGCGCCTCGTGCTCGACGTGGTCCACGAGCAGGTCGAAGGCCCGCTGCGCGTGGGGCTGGATGAGCTCCAGCTCCGGGAAGGTGGCGCGGTAGGTCTCGATGTGGTTCCCGTTCTGGACCTCGTAGAGGCGGTAGGCGGGCGCGTCGTCGCCGCGGCCCTTCCCGGCGCGCCCCGCCGCCACCGCGCGCGCGTAGGCCCGGGCGTGGTGGTCGATGGGGAGCAGCGCGTCCATGGTCCCGGCCACGGTCACGAGCGGCCGGCGGATCCGGCCGGTGGTGGCGAACGCCGCCATCTGCTCGCCGACGTCGGAGACCGACAGGCGGGCCACGTAGTTGTAGGTCCCCATCCCGGCGCCGTAAGTGTCGTAGGCCGGGTCGAGCCGCTTCTGCCACTGGCAGAGGGTGACCTCCCAGAAGGAGGCCCAGTGGTTCGCCCAGAGGGAGGCCGCGCCGTGGACGATGTCGGGCGGGTAGCCGGCCGCCACGATGTTGCGGGCGGCGGTGCTGGTGGGGCTCATGCCCGAGGCCACGTAGTCGGGCCAGTTGAGGACCGCCGGCGCGAGGTCGGTGAGGAGGTTCGGCGCCGCGGCCGAGACGAAGGTTCCCTCCCAGTCCACGCCGCCGTCGAACAGCTCGGGCGCGCTCTCGACCGCGCGGCGCACCTGGTAGCCGCCGTTCGACGTCCCCACGGCGTAGGTGAAGCGCGGCTCCCGGCCGTAGCGGGCCTGCACGCCCCGCCGCCCGAGCCGCGCCGCCTCCACCATGTAGTCGGCCCAGCGCGTGAACGGCTGGCCCGGCTCGACGTCGTAGAAGACGACGAAGAGCGGCGAGGCCGGGTTGAGCCGGCAGGCGAGCGGGTCGGCGGCGGTGGAGAAGCGGAGGTTCAGGACGCCCTTGTTCTGGGAGGCGTAGGCGTAGCCCTTCTGCACCACGTAGTCGCTCCAGGCCCAGTCCCCGTTGAACTCGCTGCGGGTACCGGAGGCGCCGGCCACCACCAGCCTGCCGTTCCAGGAGGCCGGGAGGCGCAGCAGGAAGCGCGCCTGGCCGGTGGGATCGGATGCGATCCGCCCCTCGAGCTGGATCCCGGGTACCGGCCCGGCGATGGGCGTCTTGTCGGCCGGCACCGGAGAGATGACGGCGCGGTCGGTGACCGGCGTGAAGGCGAAGGGCGGGAGCCCGGCGATGGAGTTGTTGGGGGGCGTGGTGTTCGCGCCGTCGGTCGTCAGGTCGGGGCTCTCGAAGCAGGTGGCGTCGGCGAGCCGGGAACCGTAGCGGGCGAGCAGGGCCTCGCAGGCGGTGGGCGCGGCGGCGCCGCCCTTCGCGGGGACGAGGAGGACGAGCAGTGCGGCGGCGAGCGCGACGTGCACGCGTGCGACGGGCGTCTGGATCACGGGTGTCTCCGGAGGAGCGGGTTCGCGAGGCGCACGTTTCCTATCCGTCCGGGTCGGGTCCACCAGCGATTCGGCCGCCGTAAGCGAAGTTTGACGATGACGCGGCGTGTCTCGTGTACGCTCGGCGCATGGACGGCCACGTCCCGAAGCACAGCCGCCGCGCGCGCGTCGCCGAGGTGATCTTCGGCCACGACACCCGGGCCGGGAAGGCCTTCGACGTCCTGCTCATCGTCGCCATCCTGCTCTCGGTGCTGGCGGTGATGCTCGAGACCGTGCAGGGGCTGCAGGCCCGGTGGGGCGTGACGCTGCGCCGCGCCGAGTGGGCCTTCACCCTGCTCTTCACCGTCGAGTACGCCACGCGCCTCTGGTGCGCGCCCCGGCCCCTGCGCTACGCCCGGAGCTTCTTCGGGGTGGTGGACCTGCTCTCGATCCTCCCCACCTGGCTCGGACTCCTCGTCGGCGGCGCGCAGGGGCTCATCACGGTCCGCTCGCTGCGGCTCCTGCGCATCTTCCGGGTGCTGAAGCTCGGCGCCTACACCTCGGAGGCGAGCCACCTCGGCCAGGCGCTCGCGCGCAGCCGGCAGAAGATCACCGTGTTCCTCGCCGTGGTGGTGACGCTCGTGCTCGTGCTCGGCTCCCTCATGTACCTCGTGGAGGGGCCGGAGAACGGGTTCACGAGCATCCCGCTCTCCGTGTACTGGGCCATCGTCACGCTCACCACGGTGGGCTACGGGGACGTCACCCCGCACACGCTCACCGGCCAGCTGCTCGCATCGGTGGTGATGATCCTGGGCTACGGGATCATCGCCGTGCCCACCGGCATCGTCACCGTCGAGCTGGGCCGGGCCGATCCGGGGCGCGCCCCGGCGCGGACCTGCGCGCGCTGCGGCCACGCGCCGCACGACGCCGACGCCCGCCACTGCAAGCGCTGCGGCTCACCGCTTCCCTGACCGTCCGGTCGCCCGGCGGCGGGGCCCGGCGCGCAGGTCGACGAGCACCGCGAGCAGCCGCGCCACGTCGGCCTGCCGGCCCAGGCGGTGCGACGCCGCGCTCCCGGCGTGCCGGCCCACCCGCACCGAGACGAGCGGCACCCCGGGGTCGCCGCGGAAGACGTCCTCGTCGGTCTCGTCGTCGCCGACGAAGAGCACCCGATCGTGCCGGCCGCGACGGACCAGGCGCGCGAGCGAGGCGCCCTTGCCCGGCGCCTCCCGCACCAGGACGTTCCACACCCGCTTCCCCCCCACGATCCGGGCGCCGGCCAGCCGGACCAGCTCGGCGTGCACCCGCCGGCTCGCGCCCGGCCCGCGAACGTGCACCGAGACCGAGAGCCCCTTGTCCTCGATGTCGACCCCGCGGACGCCGGCCAGGCGGGCCCGGAGCGTCCGGACCCAGGTCGCCACGCGCCGGCGCCAGGATCGCTCCCCCCGCAGCGGCGGGACCTCCTCGGCGCCGTGGCTCCCCACCACCGCCCGGAGCGCCGCCGGCCCGAGCCGCGACGCCACGTCGTCGCGCGCCCGGCCGGAGAGGACGGCGCAGGGCCAGGTGCGCGCCAGCGCCGCGAGCAGCCGGGCCGTTCCCGGGGAAAGCCGGGCGTGGTGGCGGGAAGGGACGAGCGGCGCCAGCGTCCCGTCGAAGTCGAGGGCGACGAGCGTGTCGTGCGACGAGAGGTCGCGGAGCAGCGGGCGGCAGCGCGGCGAGAGGACGTCCTTCACGCCCCGGTGCCCTCCCCGGATCGCTCCACGCGGAGCAGGCGCGTGGCGAGCCGGTCCTGGCGGCGCAGGCGGGTGGCGTCGAGCAGCATCCGGCCGGCCCAGCGGAAGACGTTGAGCTCGGCGAGCAGCGTGCGCATGGAGCGCATCCGGTCCTCCTGCTCGTCCTCCGACATGTCGAGCGCGGCCGCCAGCGCGGCGCTCGCCGCCTCCAGGTCGTACGGGTTCACGAGCAGCGCCTCGGTCAGCTCGCGGGCGGCCCCGGTGAAGCGGGAGAGGACGAGGACCCCGCGCAGGTCGTCGCGGGCGGAGACGAACTCCTTCGCCACCAGGTTCATCCCGTCGTGCAGGCTGGAGACGTAGCAGAGGTCGGCGGCGCGGTAGAGGCGGAAGACCTCCTCGGCGTCGTGGTGGGCGTGGAGCAGGACCACCGGGCCCCGCCCGTCCCTCGCGAACCGGAGGTTGATGCGCGCCGTGAGCCGCTCCACCTCCTCGCCGAGGAGCCGGTAGCGATCGATGAGCGTCCGGCTCGGCGCGGCCACCTGCACGAACCAGAACCGCCCGACGAGGTCCGGGCGCCGCTCCAGGAGCCGCTCGACCGCGAGCAGCCGCTCCACGATGCCCTTCGTGTAGTCGAGCCGGTCGACGCCGAGCCCGATCCGGGCGTCGGCCGGGAGTCCCAGGCCGGACCGGACCGCGGCGCGGCACTGGGGAACCGGAGGGACCCGCTCGAGCCACCGGCTCGGCCACTCCACCGAGATGGGGTAGGCCCGCACGAGCGTCTCCCGCCCGCCCACCACGACCGATTGTCGCTCCCGGTCGATGCGGGCCTCGAGGGTCCGGTCCACCGTCTCGAGGAAGTTGTTGCAGTGGGCCTGGGTGTGGAAGCCGAGGATGCTCGAGCCGAGCAGCCCCTCGAGCAGCTCCTTGTCCCACGGGCAGATGGCGAAGCGCTCCGCGCTGGGCCAGGGGATGTGCCAGAAGGTGATCACCGTGGCCCGCGGGAGCCGGCGCCGGATCATCCGGGGCAGCGGCGCGAAGTGGTAGTCCTGGACGAGGACGATGGGGTCGCCGCCCTCGACCTCCTCGAGCACCGCCTGCGCGAAGAGGCGGTTGGCCTGCTGGTAGTGCTCCCAGTCGGCGGCGCGAAACTCCGGGCGGGCGTCGGCCAGGTGGCAGAGCGGCCAGAGCCCCTCGTTGGCGAAGCCGTAGTAGTAGCCTCGCTCGACCTCGGTCTCGAGCCAGACCCGGCGCAGCGTGTAGGCGTCCTCGCCCGGGGGGACCCGGACCCGGTCGTTGCGGTCCACGGCCTCCCGGTCGGCCGAGCCGCTGCCGTGCGCGACCCAGGTCCCGGAGCAGGCCCGCATCACCGGCTCCATCGCCGTGACGAGCCCGCTCGCCGGGTGCATGACGCGCACGGTCCCGTCCTCCCCGCGCACGTGCAGGTAGGGCTCGCGGTTCGCCACCGCGACGACGCCCTCCCCGCCCAGGCTCCGCTCGAGCACGCTCCGCAGCCGCTCCGCCGTCCAGCGCCCCCCCTGCGTCGCCTCCTCGGTGGCGAGGGAGGAGACGAGCTCGCGGACGTCGGCGAGGACCGGGCCGAAGTCGTGGGGGGTGCCCTTCGCGGCGCCGTCCCCGCCGCGCAGGAGCCGGGGCAGGACCTGGCGGAGCTCGGCGGTCCAGGAGCGGCGCGAGAACCGCGCGGTGAGCAGCGTCGCCACCGCCGCGGCGAAACCCACCAGCCCGAAGGCCACGAAGAGGGCCTGCCGCGTCGTCGACGCCCTGCGCTCGACGAAGGACAGGTCGTGCGCCAGCTCCAGGTAACCGAGGGTCCTCTCGCCGTCCTGGACCGGGACCAGGCTGACGTGGACGTCCCCGCCCGCCACCCGCACCGTCTCGTCGAGGCCGGCGGCGAGCTCGCTGGCCGGCTCCTCCCGCGCCTCGCAGCGGGCCTTCGTGGGCACCGGGCCGACCGAGGCCACCGTGTGCAGGCGCGCGTTGCACACCGCGGCGGCGATGAGCCGCTCGTCCCGCACCAGCGCGTCGAGCAGGGTCCGGATCCCGTGGGCGTCCCCGCTCGCCAGGTGGCGGACCAGCGACTCCCGCGAGCCGGAGAGCACGAGGCGGGCCCGCGCGCGCAGGTCGCGCTCGGCCCAGGTGCGCGCGCTGCGGGTGGCCACGAACGACGCGCCCCAGGCGATGAGGGCGAGCAGGACCAGGAGGGGTCCGAGGAAGCGCAGGGCGGATCGCATGGCCGGAGGGCCCCCCGATCGCTTATGGGTCCCGGGCGGTCCCGGCCCGGATTTCGACCGCAGCGGCCCGCATGCTCCTCGACGACCTCGGCCTCGTGGGAAACTGCCAGTACGCGGCGCTCGTGCACCGCGACGGCGCCGTGGTCTGGTGCTGCCTGCCGCGCCTCGACGCGGAGCCGGTCTTCGGTTCGCTCCTCGACGAGCCGGACGGCGGCTGCTTCCAGGTCGCCCCGGCATCCGGGATCGCGGGCTCGCAGCGCTACCTGCCCAACACCAACGTCCTCGAGACCATCTTCGAGGACGCGTCCGGGGCCTTCCGCCTCGTCGACTTCGCCCCGCGCTTCGAGCAGCACGAGCGCTCCTTCCGCCCCACCCAGCTCTTCCGGATCGTCGAGCCCCTCCGGGGGCAGCCGCGCGTGCGGGTTCGATGCGACCCGCGTCTCGGGTGGAGCCGGCGGCGGCCCCAGGTGATGCACGGCTCGAACCACCTCCGCTACGAGGGGTTCGAGGCGCCGCTCCGGCTCACCACCGACCTGCCCATCACGTACGTCGCCTCCGGCCAGCCCTTCTCCCTCACCGGCCGCCGCCACCTGGCGCTCACCTGGGGGCAACCCATCGAGGAGCCGCTCCAGCCGCTCGCCGACCGCTTCCTGGGCGAGACCGAGCGCTACTGGCGACGCTGGGTGAAGGGTTGCGCGGTCCCGGTCCGGAACCAGGCGGCCGTCATCCGCTCGGCGCTGGCGCTCAAGCTGCACTGCTTCGAGGACACCGGCGCCATCGTGGCGGCGACGACCACCTCCATCCCCGAGTCGCCGGGGAGCTGCCGGACCTGGGACTACCGCTACTGCTGGCTGCGCGACGCGTACTACGTGCTCGGCGCCTTCCACCTGCTCGGCCAGTTCGAGGAGCGGGAGCGTTTCATCCAGTGGCTCTTCGACGTGGCCGGCGGCAGCCCCGACCTGGACCTGGCGCCGCTGTACCGGATCGACGGCCGCGGCGACCTGGAGGAGCAGGTCGTGCCCGGATGGCCCGGGTTCCGGGGCGAGGGCCCGGTGCGCGTGGGAAACGGCGCGGCCCTCCAGCGCCAGAACGACATCCTCGGCGAGACGGCGCTGGCGCTCGCGCCGGTCTTCCTCGACGAGCGATTCCAGGACGAGCAGTCCCCGGCGACGCTCGCCTTGCTGGCCCGGCTGGCGCGGAAGGCCATCTCCGTCGCGGGCACGCCGGACGCGGGGATCTGGGAGGTCCGCGCGCAGGCCCGTCCCCGGACCTTCTCCAGCCTGATGAGCTGGGCCGCCGCCGACCGGGTCGCCGCCGTGATGGCGCTCCACCGGCCGGAGGGGTCCGCCGAGTTCACCGAGGGCGCGGCGCGGATCCGCGCCCAGATCCTCGAGGAGGCCTGGAGCGGGCCGCTCGGCTCCTTCGTCTCGACCTACGGCGGCGGGGAGCTCGACGCGGCGCTCCTCCAGATGGCGCCGCTGCGCTTCCTGGGCCCCTCCGATCCCCGCCTGGCCTCCACCGTCGACGCCGTTGCCGCCGGGCTGGGGCGGCAGGGCTGGCTCTGGCGCTACGCGGACGACGACGGCCTGGGGCTTCCGCAGGTGGCCTTCGTCCTCTGCAACTTCTGGCTGGTGGAGGCGCACGCGGCGCTGGGGCGCACCGCCGCGGCCGGGAGCGTCCTCGACCGCACGCTCGTCGCCCTGAACCCGCTCGGCCTGCTCTCCGAGGACTACGACCTGCGCGGGGAGCGATGGGGCAACTTCCCGCAGGCCTACTCGCACGTCGGGCTCATCCGCGCCGCCTTCGCCGCGTCGCCGCGCTGGGACGACGTCATCTGACGCCGCGCCGCGGCGGCGCGGGGCCCCGGCTGTACGGCCGACCGGGCGCGTGGAATCATCGCGCGCAATGCCCGCCCCGATCCTGCCCATCCTCGCCGCCCTCGCCGCCGGCGCGCCCACCGCTCCTCCCGCGGCACCACCCGCGACGGCCCCGGCGACCGCGCTCTCCGAGATCCCGCCGGCCTTCGTGCCGTCCACCCACGGCTTCGACCACGAGCGGCGCGAGGCGGAGATCCCCATGCGCGACGGGGTCCGGCTGCACACCGTGATCCTGGTCCCGAGGGGCGCGCGGGGCGCTCCCATGCTGCTCACCCGGACCCCGTACGAGGCCGACCGGCTCACCGGCCACGCCGCCTCGGCCCATCTCGGGCCGGTGCTGCAGGGCTACGACAACGCCACCGACGTCGTCGTGGAGGGCGGCTACATCCGCGTGGTGCAGGACGTCCGCGGCAAGTTCCGATCGGAGGGGGACTACGTGATGAACCGTCCCCTGCGCGGCCGCTGGAACCCGACGGAGGTGGATCACGCCACCGACACCTGGGACACCATCGACTGGCTGGTGCGCAACGTGCCCGAGTCGAACGGCCGGGTGGGCATCCTGGGCATCTCCTACGACGGCTTCCTGCCGCTCATGGCCCTCGTCGATCCGCACCCCGCGCTCCGGGTGGCGGTGCCCATGAACCCCATGGTGGACGGCTGGAAGGGGGACGACTGGTTCCACAACGGCGCCTTCCGCCAGGTGAACCTCCCCTACATCCACGACCAGGAGGCCACCCGCAAGAACGAGGTCCGCTGGTACGCGACCGACCGGGACGACTACGACACCTACCTTCGCGCCGGCTCGGCGGGAGAGCTGGCCCGGCAGCGCGGGATGGAGCAGCTCGGCTTCTGGCGGAAGATCCTGGAACACCCGGCCTACGACGCCTTCTGGCAGGACCAGGCCATGGACCGGGTGCTCTCGGCGCGCCCGCTCGCCGTGCCGGTGATGGTGGTCCACGGCCTCTGGGACCAGGAGGACATCCACGGGCCCATCGCCGTCTACCAGGCGCTCGAGCGGAAGGACCCGGCCAACGACCGGGTCTTCCTGGTGATGGGTCCCTGGTCCCACGGGCAGCAGATCGCGGACGGGAGCGCGCTCGGGCCGGTGAAGTTCCACGCCGACACCGCGCTCCAGTTCCGCCGCGACGTCCTGCGTCCCTTCCTCGACCAGCACCTCCGGGAAGGGGCGCCGCGCGCCGACGTGGCCCCGGTCACGGCCTTCGAGACCGGGACCAACCGCTGGAGGCGGCTCTCCTCCTGGCCCTCCGGCTGCGACTCCGGGTGCACGCTGCGCGCCACCCCGCTGTACCTGCGGGCCGGCGGGCTGGCCAGCCTGGACCCGCCCCGCGCCGGCGACGCGCCCTTCGAGGAGTGGGTCTCCGACCCGGCCCGCCCGGTGCCCTACCGCGCTCGCCCCATCCGCCCCACCGACGACGGCCACGGCGAGAGCTGGGCGCGCTGGCTCGTGGACGACCAGCGGGACGCGGCGAGCCGCACCGACGTCGTCACCTTCGTCTCGCCGCCGCTCACCGGGCCGCTGCGGGTCGCCGGCACGCCGGTCGCGAACCTGGTCGCGTCCACCAGCGGCACCGACGCCGACTGGGTGGTGAAGCTCATCGACGTCTACCCGCCGGAGGTGGCCAGCGACCCGGTCCTGGGCGGGTACCAGCTCATGGTCTCGGCCGACGTCTTCCGCGGGCGCTACCGCGAGAGCCTGGAGCGGGCCGCCCCCATCCCGGCCGGGAAGGCGCTCCCCTACCGGTTCGACCTCCCCACGGTGAACCACGTCTTCCTGCCCGGCCACCGGGTGATGGTCCAGGTCCAGTCGAGCTGGTTCCCGCTCTACGACCGCAATCCCCAGACCTTCGTCGAGAGCATCTTCCGGGCGCGCCCCGGGGACTACCGCAAGGCCACCCACCGGGTGCACCACGCCCCGGGCCAGGCGAGCTTCGTCGAGCTGCCGGTGGTCGCGCCGGACTGAGCGCGGTCAGGGCGGGCAGCGGAGCGCCGCCAGCCCCTCGCGCGCCGCCCCCCTGGCCGGCGCGGCACCCGGTCCGGCGAGGACCGCGCGCCAGCTGGCGCAGGCCTCGGCGGTGCGTCCCAGGTTCGCCTGGGCCGCGCCGAGGTTGTAGCGGGTCCCGGCGTCGGCCGGGTCGGACCGGACGGCCAGGAGGAGCATGGGCAGGGCGCCTGCGTCGTCGCCGCG
>JBBIOL010000017.1:0-47808 GCA_037443385.1 Anaeromyxobacteraceae bacterium | reverse complement strand
GGGGAGCCGCCAAGCGCTGGAACCTCTACCTCCGCTGGATGGTGCGCCCGGCCGACGGGGTCGACCTGGGCCTGTGGCGGGGCGTCCCGGCGTCGCGGCTCGTGGTGCCGCTCGACACCCACGTGGCCCGGGTGGCCCGGCGGCTCGGCCTGACCCGCCGGACCGACCTCTCCTGGAGGACGGCGGAGGAGGTGACGGCGGGGCTTCGCCTCGCCGACCCCGAAGATCCGGTCCGCTTCGACTTCGCCCTCTGCCACCTGGGCATGAGCGGCCGCTGCCCGCCCCGCCGCTCACCGGCGCTCTGCGCCACCTGCGCGCTCCGGGAGGGCTGCCGGGCCGCCGGGGCCGACGCCCGCGGGGCGCGTGTCAGCGGGCCGGCCGGGGCGGCGGGCCGAGGTAGCCGCAGCGCCAGAGCCGGAAGGTGGTGACCCGCTTGCCGGCCCGCTTCACCTCGAGCGGCTCGAGCGGCACGAGCGGGGCGCAGCGCTCGGCGCGCGAGAGGCACCACCCGGCGTCCCGGTCGTCGAGGACGACGAGGACCTCGCGGCCGGCGAGCTCGCGCGGGTCCCGCCAGAAGTCGTAGGCCAGCCCCGGCTCGCCGAAGGCGTTCGACGACCAGGTCTCGGGCCGCCCCGGGAGGTTCCAGGCCAGCGTGCTCGCCGTCCGGTAGAAGCAGCCCACCACCGGCAGATCGCCCCCGGAGGCCCGGCGCTCCGCCTCCACCCGTACGGCCAGTTCCCGCCACCCGGCGGTGGTGTCGTCCCGGGCGGGGAAGGGGATCGCCGGCCAGACCGGCATGAGGGTGAGGTAGAGGGTGCCGATCGCCGCCAGCGCGACCGAAGCGATCGCCAGCCCCCGGTACCGGGCCGGGCGGGCCTGGTAGAGGGCCACCGCGGCGAGCAGCGCGGTGGGGTACACCGGCACGGCCCAGTTCATCTTCACCCAGTGGAACGGGGAGACGACGATCCACAGGGCCATCATGGGGACCGAGAAGAGCGCGAGGAGCCGCATGGGCTCCTCCCGCCAGCGGCGCGCCGCCGCCGCCATGGCGGCGAGCAGGGCGAGGAAGAGCAGCGGCGAGACCACGAGCGCCTGCAGGCCGAGGAAGCGTCCCACCAGCACCGGCTCGAGGTGCATCTCCTGTCCCCGCTTGCCGAACTGGAACCCGAAGCTGGCCCAGCCGTGGGTGGCGTTCCACGCGACCACCGGGGAGAAGACGAGGACCGCGAGGGCCGCGCCCAGCCAGGGCCAGGGGCCGGTGAGCATCCGCCGCCCCCGGGGATCGAGGAGCAGCGCGGCCAGGATCTGGGGCAGGAGCAGGAAGCCCGTGTACTTGCCCAGCGCGGCCACGCCGGCCGCCGCTCCGGCGGCGACGAGCCAGCGCGGCTCGTCGTCCTGCAGGGCACGGACGGTGAAGTAGAAGGCCGCGATCCATCCCGCCACCAGCGGGCCGTCGGGGGTGATGATGGTCTGCCCCAGCGAGAAGAAGGGTGTGACGAGCATCACGGCGAGGGCCGCCAGCGCGCCGCGCCCGGCGAGCAGCCTGCGCCCGGCCAGGAAGAAGAAGAGGCAGAAGACCGCCGACCAGCCGGCCGCGGCGAGCCGCACCACCCGCTCCGACTCGCCGAGGAGGAGCGTGAGGGCCCGGATGGTCCAGGCCGCCGCCGGCGGGTGGTCGAAGTAGGAGAGGGCCGGGTGGCGCGCGTACTGCCAGTAGTAGGCCTCCTGCGGGGAGAGCGCGAAGGCCGAGGCGTAGGCCACGTGCAGCGCGGTCGAGAGGGCGACGAGCGCGAGCGCCAGCGCCGCGTCGGAGGGGCGGCGGCCGGGGGCGGGGGGGGATCGGTCGACGGCCATCGCCGGTCACAGCCGCCGCGCCGACTGGCGCAGCTCGAGGGCGATGTCCCCGTCGCGGAAGACCCGCACGGTCCCGGTGGTCTGGGAGACGGTGACGGCCACCGCTCCCGGGACGGTGGCGGTCATGGCCGCCGCGGAGCGGTGGCGCGCGCCGAGCCCCATGGGCAGGCGGGCCTCGTTCTTGCCGGACTGGAGGTAGCGCCCGGCGGCGAGCACCGTGCCGTCCTCCCGGATCACGAAGGCCCCGTCGAGCACGGCGAAGGTCTTGAGCGCCTCGCGGATGGAGGGATCCATCACGTTGCGCTCCGACTCGCTCATGCCCTGGAACGGGTTCAGCGTGATCTGCCGGCTCTGCTCCATGACCCGCGGGGAGGCCCCCACCACGAAGATGGTGCCCACGGGGTGTCCCTCGTATCCCTGGGCCCCGACCTCGAGGGCCACGTGGATCACCTGCTCGATGACCTGGGCGCTGTGGGTGCCGGGGAGGTCGAGGGCGTTCACCTGGACGCGGTCCTCGTCGTCGTCGGCGCCGATGCGGATCCGGACCAGCGTGTCCAGGCTGCGATCGTGGCCGGCGAGGGCGAGCACGGTGTCCCCGTCCTTCACGAGCCCCTCGCTCTGGCAGGCCACGATGGCCACCCGGACCTTCTCGACGCGGGAGTACCCGAAGGGGGGGATGACCACGGCGGAGAACTTCCGGCCGGTGAGCTGCTGGGCCAGCGCCTCGGTGGTGACCGCGTAGGTGAGCTTGCGCTTGATGGGGCGGCCGCGCAGGTCGCTCGTGGCGAGCGGCGTATCGGAGACGTAGACGAGGCGGTCCACCTCCGGCCGCGCGGCCAGCGCCAGCGCGGTCTTCACGAACGCACGCTCGATCCGTCCCTCGGCCATGGACCCGGTCTAGACGAGGTCGGGGCCGAAGTCCACGAAGTTCCGGGAGGTTGCGGCTCCTCGCCGGCACGGCGCCTCCGGCAGCCGCTCCCTCCCGGCGTCCTTGACAGTCCGGGGGGGCGCGACTAGCCTCCCCGTTCCTTTTTCCCAGCCGTACCCGGCGCCCTGGGCCGCCGAGAGGGGTGGTCGCTTGAACAAGAAGGACCTGAAGCGGTTCAAGACGATGCTCGAGGAGTCGAAGCGGCAGCTTCTCGCCTCGGCGAAGAAGACGCTCTCCGAGGAGTCGAGCTTCGACACCAACGAGCTCCCCGACGAGATCGACCAGGCCTCGAGCGAGTACCAGCAGTCGATGATCTTCCGGCTGCGCGATCGCGAGAAGTTCCTGCTCGCCAAGATCGACAAGGCGCTCTCCCGCATCGAGGGCGGCACCTTCGGCATCTGCGAGCGCTGCGAGGACGAGATCTCCCCCAAGCGGCTCGAGGCCCGCCCGGTCACCACGCTCTGCATCCGCTGCAAGGAAGAGCAGGAGCAGGCCGAGAAGAGCTTCGGGTAGCGCGCCCCGTCGCGGCGGGGCTCAGGCCTCGACGCGGAGCAGCTGCATCCCGAGCAGCACCTGGTCGCCGGCGCCGATCTCGGTAGGACCGGTCACCCGGATGAAGGTCCCGTTCGAGCTCCCGAGATCGGTGAGGGTCACCGCCGGGTCGCCCACGTCGATGCGGGCGTGACGGCCCGACACGTAGCGATCTCCCGGGAACGCAACCTCGCCGCTCTCGCGCCCGATCGCGCTCGCCCCGGATCGGAGCGGGAACACCTCGCCGGTCCCGCCGCCCTCGAGCAGCTGGACCAGCCGGGCGCGGTAGCCCGGATCGGGCGAGCCCCAGGGCGTCCCCGGGGCCGACGGGGTCGCCGCCCGCGGCATCGGCTCGAAGCGGAGCAGCTGCCGCCCGAGACGGATCTCGTCGCCGAACGTCAGGGACCGGGGCGAGCGGAGCCGGAGGAACGTTCCCGAGGCCGACCCCAGGTCCTCGATGCGGAGGCGCCCGTCGCGGCGGGTGATGGCCGCGTGGCGCGGGGAGACCGACCCGTCGTCCGGGAGGAGCAGGTCGCCGTCCTTCCGCCCGCAGAGGGTGACCTCCCGCTCGACGACGTGGGAGGCCCCGGGCTGCCCGTCGTGGCGGACCAGCACCAGCCGGGGAGGGGACCCCGCCGGGGGGGGCACCGGCACGGCCGGCGCCGGGGGCGCGCCGGTGCGCCGGCCGGGCGGGGCCTCGACGGCCTGCCCGCAGTGGCCGCAGAAGCGGAAGGAGGCGGGAAGCGGCGAGCCGCAGCGGGGGCAGGAGCGCTCGCCCCGGGGCGAGAGCGCGGCGCCGCAGCCGTGGCAGAACGCGAACGACGGATCGTTCTCCCGGTTGCAGCGCGGGCAGCGGTGCGCCGGCTCCATGAAATGCACACTTATCGTCCGGCGCGACCGGGGTCAAACGCCGGGCGGATCGGTGCTACGATCCCGCACCGTTCGAGAACGCGAAAGGGCGAGGGCCATGGCGAGAGACGCGCGACCCGACTTCCTGGGCCTCCCCGGGCGTCACCGGACCTTCTGGGAGGAGGCCTCCGCGTTCCTGCCGCCGGACCGGATGATGTGCGATCCGTTCCGCACGCTCGCCTTCGGCACCGACGCGAGCTTCTACCGGCTCGTGCCCAAGATCGTGGTGAAGGCCTTCACGCAGGACGAGGTCTCCCGCCTCGTGGCGCTGGCGGGCCGGCTGGGCGTCCACCTCACCTTTCGCGCGGCGGGCACCAGCCTCTCCGGCCAGTCCATCTCCGACTCGGTCCTGGTGGTGCTGGCCGGCGGGTGGCGCAGCTGGCGCATCGAGGACGGCGGCGAGCGGATCGCGCTCGAGCCCGGCGTCATCGGGGCCGAGGCCAACGCGTTCCTGGCCCCGCTGGGACGCAAGATCGGCCCCGACCCGGCCTCGATCAACGCGTGCATGGTGGGCGGCATCGTGGCCAACAACGCGGCCGGGATGTGCTGCGGCACCTCGATGAACAGCTACCGGACGGTGCAGTCCATGCGGCTCGTGCTCGCCGACGGCACCGCGGTGGACACCGCCGACCCGGCCGCGCGGGCCCGGCTCCGCGAGACGCACGGCGCGCTCCTCGACGGGCTCGCCGCCATCCGAGACGAGATCGCCGCCGACGAGGCCCTGGCCCGGCGCATCCGGGAGAAGTACCGGATCAAGAACACCACCGGATACGGGCTCAACTCCTTCGTCGACCACCACGACCCGGTCGACATCCTGCTCCACCTCATGGTGGGGTCGGAGGGCACGCTGGCCTTCATCTCGGAGGTGACGCTGCGCACGGTGCCCGAGCACCCGCACAAGGCGAGCGCGCTCGTCCTCTTCCCCGACATCGAGCAGGCCGCCATCGCCACCCAGCGGCTCCGGGGAGGACCCGTCTCGGCGGTCGAGCTCATGGACCGGGCCTCGATCCGGTCGGTGCAGGAGAAGCCCGGGATGCCGCCGGGCCTGGCCGAGCTCGGCCCCACCTCCTGCGCGCTCCTCGTCGAGACCCGGGCCGCCGATCGGGCCGAGCTCGCCCGCCAGGCCGAGGAGGCCGGCCGGCTCGTGGAGGAGGTCCGCAAGCTCCACCCGGTGCGCTTCACCGACGTGAAGGCCGAGTACGAGAAGCTCTGGGACATCCGCAAGGGACTCTTCCCTGCGGTGGGCGGGGCCCGGAAGATCGGGACCACGGTGGTCATCGAGGACGTGGCCTTCCCCATGGAGCACCTGGCCGCGGGCACGGTGTTCCTCGAGCGGGCCATGCGGGAGCACGGCTACGCCGAGGGGATCATCTTCGGCCACGCGCTCGACGGGAACCTCCACTTCACCTTCACCCAGGACTTCGGCATCGACGCCGAGGTGGCCCGGTACCAGGCGCTCATGGAGGAGGTCTGCGAGGTGGTGGTGCGCCGCTTCGACGGCTCCCTGAAGGGCGAGCACGGGACCGGACGCAACATGGCGCCGTTCGTGGAGCTGGAGTGGGGGGAGAAGGCCCACGGGATCATGCGCCGGGTGAAGTCGCTCTTCGACCCGAAGGGCATCCTCAACCCGGGCGTGATCCTGAACGACGACCCCAAGGCCTACCTGAAGGACCTGAAGCCGCTTCCCCAGGTGGACCCGCTCGTCGACAAGTGCATCGAGTGCGGCTTCTGCGAGCCGAAGTGCCCGTCGCGTCCGGTGACCTCGACGCCGCGGCAGCGCATCACGGTGCAGCGCGAGATCGCCCGGCTCGGACGCGCCGGCTCGGACCCGGACCGGCGCGATCGCCTGGCCGCCGACTTCGCCTACCTGGGCGAGGAGACCTGCGCCACCGACGGCCTGTGCGCCACCGCCTGCCCGGTGGGCATCGACACCGGCGAGTTCGTGAAGCAGCTGCGCAGCGCGGGCTGGTCGGAGAAGGCGCGCCTGCGGGCGCGCCGGCTCGCCGACGACTTCCCCTCCACCGCGGCCTGGGCGCGACGCGGGCTGGCCCTGGCCGACGGCGCCCACGCGGTGCTCGGCACGCGGCTCATGGGGGCGGTCTCCCGGGGCGCGCGCGGGATCCTCGGGGACGGGCTGCCGGCCTGGAACGCGGCCATGCCGCGACCGGCGCCTGCGGCGGCGTTCGCGAGCGTGCGCCGGGGCCGGGGACGGCAGGTGGTCTACTTCCCCTCGTGCATCGCCCGGACCATGGGCGCGGCCCGCGGCGACGAGGACGGGCGGGCGGTCTTCGAGGCCACGCTGTCGCTCCTCGCCAAGGCCGACTACGACGTGCTCTACCCGGACGCGCTGGCGTCGCTCTGCTGCGGGCTGGCCTTCGACTCGAAGGGCTTCCGCGAGGTGGCCGACGCCAAGTCGGAGGAGCTGGAGCGGGCGCTCGACGCGGCCAGCGAGGGCGGCCGGATCCCCATCCTCTGCGACACGAGCCCCTGCCTCCAGCGCATGCGCAAGAAGATGGACGCGAAGCTCCTGCTCCTCGAGCCGGCCGAGTTCATCCACGATCACCTCCTCGACAAGCTCGCGTTCCGCAAGCTGCCCACCCGGGTGGCGGTCCACGTGACCTGCAGCAGCACCAAGATGGGCTTGGGGCCCAAGCTGGAGGCGGTGGCGCGCGCCTGCGCGGCCGAGGTGGTGGTGCCGCCGCGGGTGGGCTGCTGCGGCTTCGCCGGGGACCGCGGCTTCTCCCACCCGGAGCTGAACGCGGCGGCGCTGTCCGAACTGGCCGCCGGCGTGAAGGGGTGCAGCGAGGGCGTGTCGAACAGCCGGACCTGCGAGATCGGCCTCGCGCTCCACGGCGGGATCCCCTACCGCTCCATCGTCCACCTCGCCGACCGGGCCGCCGCGCGCCGGGACTGAGGAGTCCGCTTCCATGGCCCAGGTCGGTCTCTTCATCCCCTGCTACGTCGACCAGTTCTTCCCCCGGGTGGGGCTCGCCACGCTGCGCATCCTGCGCGGGCTGGGGCTCTCGGTGGTCTACCCCCGCGAGCAGACCTGCTGCGGCCAGCCCATGTACAACACCGGCTGCACGCGCGAGGCGCGGCCGCTCGCCGAGCGGTTCGTGCGGCTCTTCTCCGGCTTCGAGGCGGTGGTGGCCCCGTCGGCGAGCTGCGTGTCGATGGTGAAGGTCCACTACCCCGACCTCCTGGGCGAGACGCCGGAGGTGAAGGCGCTCGCCTTGCGCACCTTCGACCTGTCCGAGTACCTGGTGGACGTGATCGGGGTGACGCGGGTGGAGGGCGACTACCCGCGCAAGGTGGGGCTGCACCGCAGCTGCCACGGCATCCGGGAGCTGCGGGAGTCCAGCTCCAGCGAGCGCATGGACGCGCCCTTCGACAAGACCCGCCAGCTCCTCTCCCAGCTGCGGGGCATCGAGCTCGTGGAGCTGGAGCGCCCCGACGAGTGCTGCGGCTTCGGCGGGACCTTCGCGGTCACCGAGGAGGCGGTCTCCTGCATGATGGGGCGCGACCGCATCGCCGACCACGTCCGCGCCGGCGCGGAGGTCATCGCCGGCTACGACATGTCCTGCCTCATGCACCTCGACGGGCTGGCGCGCCGCGACGGCACGGCGCTCCCGGTGGTCCACGTGGCGGAGATGCTCGAGAAGGCGAGGCTCGTCCGGTGATCCACTTCCATCCCGAGAAGGCGCGGGCCTTCGCGCAGGACGACGCGCGGGCCCACTGGCACGACAAGGCGCTCTGGTTCGTCCGCGTGAAGCGCGACCGCGGCGCGGCCACGGTCCCCGAGTGGGAGCGGCTGCGCGAGGCCGCCGCGGGGATCAAGGCCCACACCCTCTCGCGGCTGGCCGGGTACCTGGAGGAGTTCGAGCGCAACGCCACGGCCAACGGGATGCAGGTGCACTGGGCCCGGGACGGGGAGGAGCACAACCGCATCGTCCACGGGATCCTGGAGCGGCACGGCGTCACCCGCATGGTGAAGTCGAAGTCGATGCTCACCGAGGAGTGCCACTTGAACCCGTACCTCGAGGCCCGCGGCATCGAGGTGGTCGACACCGACCTGGGGGAGCGCATCGTGCAGCTGGCCGGCGAGCCCCCCTCGCACATCGTCATGCCGGCCATCCACCGCAAGAAGGAGGAGATCGGCGAGCTCTTCCACGAGAAGCTCGGCACCCCGGCCGGGCTCTCCGACCCCACGCTCCTCACCGAGAAGGCCCGGCAGCACCTGCGCGAGAAGTTCCTCGGGGCGCAGGCCGGCCTGACCGGGGTGAACTTCGCCATCGCCGAGACCGGCGGTTTCGTGGTGGTCACGAACGAGGGCAACGCGGACATGGGCACCACCCTGCCGCCGGTCCACGTGGCCTCCATGGGCATCGAGAAGGTGATCCCCCGGCTCGCCGACCTGGGCGTCTTCACGCGGCTGCTCGCCCGCAGCGCCACCGGCCAGCCGGTGTCCTCCTACACCACCCACTTCCACGCGCCGCTGCCGGGAGGGGAGCTGCACGTGGTGATCGTGGACAACGGCCGGTCGCGCATGCTCGCCGACGCCCATCGCCGCCAGGCGCTCGGCTGCATCCGCTGCGGGGCCTGCCTCAACACCTGCCCGGTCTACCGGCGCAGCGGCGGCTACAGCTACAGCTACCTCATCCCCGGCCCCATCGGCTCGGTGCTGGGGGGGCACCGCGACCTCCGGGGCCACGCCAGCCTGCCCTTCGCCTCCAGCCTGTGCGGCTCCTGCACCGACGTCTGCCCGGTGAAGGTCGACCTGCACCACCAGCTGCTCGTCCTGCGCCAGGAGGCCGGGGAGCAGGGGCTCGTGCCGCTGGGGAAGCGCATGGGCATGAAGGCCGCCTCCTTCGCCATGGCCCGGCCCGGCCTCTTCCGCGCCGGGGGGCGGATGGCGCGGTGGCTGCTCTGGGCCGCACCGGGCCTGGCCCGGATCGGTCCGGCCGGGGCCTGGCTGCGGGGACGGGAGCTCCCGGTGCCGCCGCGGGAGAGCTTCGCCGAGCTCTACGACCGGGAGACGGCCGGCTCCGGGGAGGACCGATCGTGAACGCGCGCGACGCGATCCTGGGGGCGCTGCGGGCCGCCGGGGCCACCCCCGTCGAGGCCCCGGCGCACCCCGCGCCGGTGCCGCAGGGCGAGCCGGTGGCCCGCTTCCTCGAGTCGGTGAAGGCGGTGGGCGGGAGCCCGTACCGCGTGCCGGACGCGGCCGGTCTCGCCGCGGGCCTGGCCGCGCTGCCGGCCTGGTCGGCCCCGCGCAGGGCCTCGCTCGTGCCCGGCGTGCCCGGGACCGTCGACCTCGCGGCGGTGACCGACCCGCACCAGCTCGCCGACCTGGACGTGGCCGCCATCCCCGGCGAGCTCGGGGTGGCCGAGAACGGGGCGGTCTGGGTGAAGGGGGAGAGCCTCGGCCCGCACCGGGCCGTCTTCGTCATCCCCGAGCACCTCGTGCTGGTGGTGTCGGCCGCCGACGTGGTGCACGACATGCAGGCGGCCTACGGCCGCCTCACGCTGCCGCGCCCCGGCTACGGGCTCTTCATCTCCGGGCCGTCGAAGACCGCCGACATCGAGCAGTCGCTCGTCATCGGCGCGCACGGCGCCCGCTCGTGCGCCGTGTTCGTGGTGGGCTAGTCGCGGATCGCGCCCGGGGCGCCGGGGCGGCCAGCTTCTCCTCCACCGAGCGCATCTTGCGCGCGATGGTGTGCTCCTTGTCGCGACGGTCGTCGATCTTGACCAGCGTGGAGACCCGCACCGCGCCGTCACCGAAGGGGGCCTCGTGCATCCGGCGCACCACCCGCAGGATCTCGTCGAGGTCGCCCTCGATGATGGTGCCCATGGCGGTGAGCTGGTGCACGAGCCCGCTCTCGCGGAGGACGCGGTGCACCCCGGCCACGTGGCGGGAGACGCTCGGCGTGGCGGTCCCGATGGGCGTGATGGTGAGGAAGACGACGGCCATGGTGCCTCCGGTCAGCGCTCGGTCACCCGCAGGACCTGCCGGCCCAGCCGGACGCGGTCGCCGTCGCGCAGCTCGCGCTCGGCGCGGGGAGGGAGCCGGACGAACGTGCCGTTGGCCGAGCCCAGGTCGCGCAGCCGCGCCGTCCCGTCGGCCTCGATCAGGATCTCGGCGTGGGCCTGGGACAGCCACGGGTCGTCGCCCAGGTTCACCGAGCAGCCGGCGCGTCCCAGCGTGAGGGACGGTCCGGCGCGCAGCCACACCCGGCCGGCCCGGCCGCCGTCGAGCCGCTCCTCGAGGACCACCACCTGCCCGGGGGGGCGCGGGGAGCCCAGGCGCCGCGTCCCGTCCGGCGCCGGAGGGGAGGGCGCCGGCAGGGGGCCGTCGTAGCGCAGGAGGCGGTCGCCCAGGGCGAAGGCGTCGCCGGGGCGGAGCGGCACCGAGAGCCCGCGCAGGCAGAGGAAGGTCCCGCCGGCGCCTCCCCCGTCGCGGACCCAGGCCCGCCCCTCGCGCACCGTGAACGAGGCGTGGCGCGGCGCCAGGCCGGGATCCCCGGGGAACGCCAGCGACGCGCCCGCGTCTCCCACCGTGAGCTCCGCGTCCCCGAGCGGCAGCGCGGCGCCCTCGCGGTCGTCCCCGCGCTCGACCACGAGCTCGAACCGGGCCGCCCCGGCGGGAGCGGGATCCCCGGAGGCGTCCGCCGCCGGCGCCAGCACCGCCGGCTCCAGCGCCACCGACTCGAAGGGCAGCGGGGGCAGGTCCGGGACGGGGAGGCGCCCGCCCGGGACGGCCGGGTCGGGGACCGGGTCGAGGAGCTCGATGGGGTGGGGCGTCGTGGGTCGCTCGAAGTCCGGGTCCTCGACCAGGACCGCCTCGAAATCGAGGGGGGGCAGCTCCCGCGGGACCTCCTCGGCGCCCGGCTCCGGCGCGGGGCCCGGGACCGGGGTCGGGGAGAGCACCGGCGCGGGGGACCGCGCGCCCAGCGCGGCGCCGCAGGAGACGCAGGCCGCCGTGCCGGGCTCGTTGAACGCGTCGCAGTTGCGGCACACGCTCCCGAGGATGCCGGTGAGTCGCGAGACCTCGACCTCGGCGCCGCAGGCCGGGCACTCCGACATGGCCGGGTCGAGCGGGGACGCGCAGTGGAAGCACGAGAGCAACGGGACCCTCCGGATCCGTTCTACCCCGGGGCGACCTCGGGGCTCAACGGTTCCCGGGTCGGCGTCCGGCCCGTGGCGGCGGGGCGGAGCGGCGGTTACGAGGAACGAAGGGGGAAACGCGGCCTTGCCGCGACGAGGGATGGACGGCTAGGCTGGAAGGCTCGCTTGCTGCGGCTCAACGACATCCTCGACAAGGTCGCGGCCTACCACCCCACCGCGGACCTGGACCTCATCAAGAAGGCCTACGTCTACTCGGCCAAGGTCCACCAGGGCCAGATCCGGAAGTCGGGGGAGCCCTACCTGGTGCACCCGCTCGAGGTGGCCGGGATCCTCTCCGACCTCCGGCTCGACGAGGCCTCCATCGTCACCGGGCTGCTGCACGACACCATCGAGGACACGCTCGCCACCCGGGAGGAGATCGCCGAGCTCTTCGGGGAGGAGGTCGCCGAGCTGGTGGACGGCGTCACCAAGCTGTCCCAGTTCTCGGCGGGCAACACCAAGGAGGAGAAGCAGGCCGAGAACTTCCGCAAGATGGTCGTGGCCATGGCGAAGGACATCCGGGTCCTGCTCGTCAAGCTGGCCGACCGGATCCACAACATGCGGACGCTCGAGCACATGGCCCCGGAGAAGCAGGACCGGATCGCCCAGGAGACCCTCGACATCTACGCGCCGCTCTCCAACCGGCTCGGCATGCAGTCGGTGAAGAGCGAGCTCGAGGACCTGTCGTTCAAGTACCTGAAGCCCACCGAGCACGGCGAGCTCCAGGAGCGCGTCGCGAGCAAGGCCAAGGAGCGCGACCGGTTCGTGGAGGAGGTGACCCAGCTCATCCAGGCCCGCCTCGCCGAGAACGGGATCGAGGCCAAGGTCTACGGGCGGGTGAAGCACCTCTACTCCATCTGGCGGAAGATGCACGTCGGGGACCTGCCCTTCGAGCAGATCCACGACCTGGTGGCCTTCCGGGTCATCGTGGGCAGCGTGGCCCAGTGCTACGAGGCGCTCGGGCTCATCCACTCCCTGTGGAAGCCGGTGCCCGGGCGCTTCAAGGACTACATCGCCATCCCCAAGCCCAACATGTACCAGTCCCTCCACACCACCGTGGTGGGGCCCCGCGCCGAGCGGATCGAGATCCAGATCCGCACCGAGGACATGCACCGGGTGGCCGAGCAGGGCGTGGCCGCCCACTGGAAGTACAAGGAGGCGCCCCGGGACGGGAAGGGCGGCGCCAAGGTCCGGGCCGGCGACGCCGAGCAGTTCGGCTGGCTGCGGCAGCTGCTCGAGTGGCAGAAGGAGCTCTCCGACCCCACCGAGTTCCTGGAGACGGTCAAGGTCGACCTCTTCGCCGACGAGGTCTTCGTCTTCACCCCCAAGGGGGACGTGAAGAGCCTGCCCCGCGGCGCCACCCCGCTCGACTTCGCCTACTCGGTCCACTCCGAGATCGGCCACCACTGCGTGGGGGCCAAGGTCAACGGCAAGATCGTCCCGCTCCGCTACCGCCTCAAGAACGGCGACACGGTGGAGATCCTCACCTCTCCCCACGCCCAGCCCTCCAAGGACTGGCTGACCTTCGTCCGCACCAGCCGGGCCCAGGCCCGCATCCGCCAGTACATCCGGCAGGCGGAGCACCGGCGCTCCATGGAGATCGGGCGCGAGGTGGCCGAGCGGGAGCTGCGCCGCTACGGCATCTCGCTCAACCGCGCCCTCAAGGACGGGTCCCTCGACAAGGCGGCGGCGTCGCTCGGGTACCGCGTCGCCGACGACGCCCTGGTGGCGCTCGGCTACGGCAAGCTCGCCCCGGAGCAGCTCCTCAAGCTGGTCGTCCCCGCGGAGCAGCTCGCCACCCCGGCCGAGCCGGGGGTGACGAGCCGGCTCACGGAGCTCTTCCGCAAGGTGGCGCGCCGCCCGGCCGGCGGCGTGCGCATCAGCGGCATCGAGGACGTGCTCGTCCGCTACGGCAAGTGCTGCAACCCCGTGCCCGGCGACCCCATCGTGGGCTTCATCACGCGCGGGCGCGGCGTCACGGTGCACACCGTCCGCTGCGAGAAGGGGCTGGCCATGGACCCGCTGCGCCGGGTCGACGTCTCCTGGGACGTGAAGGGGGACCTGAAGCGCCTGGTCTCGGTCAAGATCGTCTCCGACGACCGCCCGGGCATGCTGGCGCGGGTCTCCCAGGTCTTCAGCGAGGCCGGCGTGAACATCGCGCAGGCCGACGTGCGCGCCGGCACCGAGCGCGCCGTGCTCTCCTTCGAGGTCTCGGTGCAGGACCTGAAGCAGCTCACCGCGGTGATGCGCAGCCTGGAGAAAGTGGAGGGCGTGCACTCGGTGGAGCGCGTCTAGGCACGTCGAGGAGGAACCCGTGAGAAGGATCATCGCCAGCCCGCACGCCCCGAAGGCCATCGGCCCGTACAGCCAGGCCGTTCTCACCCGTCACGCCGACGACATCCACATGCTCCACGCCGCCGGCCAGATCCCCATCGATCCGGCCACCGGGGAGCTCGTCCCGGGCGACGTCTCGGCGCAGGCCGAGCGGGTCATGGAGAACGTGTCCCACGTGCTGGCCGAGGCCGGCATGGACTTCTCCCACGTGGTGAAGACCACCGTGTTCCTCGTCGACCTGGCCGACTTCCCGGTCATGAACGCGATCTACGCGCGCCGCTTCACCGGCGACTTCCCGGCGCGCTCCACGGTGCAGGTGGCGGCGCTGCCCAAGGGGGCGCGGATCGAGGTCGAGGTCCATGCCGTGCGGCATCCCCCGCCGCGGCGGGCTCGAAAGGGCTCCACGGGTCGCAAGGCCAGTTCGGGGCGCAAGGCCAGCGCGGGCCGCAAGGCCGCGCTGGAGCGCAAGGCGAAGTCCCGCCGCAAGCCCACCCGTCGCCGGTAGCGCAGCGGCCGGGCCGGCCGCCGATCATCCCTCGCGCGCCGCGTCGGCGCGGGCGAGCCCGTGGCGGTCGAGCTTGTAGTAGAGGTTCCGCACCGTGATCCCCAGGCTGCGGGCGGTGGCGGCGCGGTTCCCCCGGTGGCGCGCCAGGGCGGAGACGAGCAGGTCCCGCTCCCAGTCCCGCTTGAGGTCCGCGAAGCGGCGGGCCTGCTCGCCCGGAGGGGCGGGCCGCTGCGGGGCGGCCACCGCCTCGGCCTGGTCGAGGTGGGCCCGGGAGAGCGTCCCGGTGCCGGGCTGCATCTGGATCACCGCGCGCCCGAGCAGGTTCTCGAGCTCGCGGACGTTGCCCTTCCAGGGGTGGCCCAGGAGCAGGTCGATGGCGTCCTGGGAGAGGCGAGGGGGCACCATCCGGTACTCGGCGCAGATGCGGGCGAGGAGCGATCGGGCCAGCTCCGGGAGGTCCTCGCGCCGCTCGCGCAGCCCCGGGATGCGGATGGGCATGACCGAGAGCCGGTAGAAGAGGTCCTGCCGGAAGGATCCCGCCGACACCCGGGCGTCGAGGTCGGCGTGGGTGGCGGCGATGACCCGGACGTCCACCGGGCGCGGGCTGGAGGACCCGACGCGAACGATCTCCCGCTCCTGCAGGGCGCGGAGGAGCTTGGCCTGGACCGCGAGCGGGGCGTCGGCTACCTCGTCGAGGAACAGGCTTCCCCCGTCGGCCTCCTCGAAGTGGCCGCGCTGCCCCTGCGGCCGGGCCCCGGTGAAGGAGCCGCCCTCGTACCCGAACAGCGCGCTCTCGATGAGCGACTCGGGGATGGCCGCGCAGTTCACCCGGATGAGCGGCCCGTCGCGCCGCTCGCTCTCGTGGTGGATGGCGTGCGCGAACATCTCCTTGCCGGTGCCGCTCTCGCCGAGGAGCAGCACCGTGGCCGGGGTCCGCGCCGCGCGCCGGGCCAGGTCCTTCGCCCGGGCCATGGGCGGGCAGTCGCCGATGATGTCCTCGAAGGTGTGCCGGGACGAGAGCCGCCGGAGCTGCTCCCGCGCCGTGGCGAGCTCCTCCGAGAGCCGCCGGATCTCGGAGACGTCGTGGATCACCCCGACGCTGCCGCGGAGCTCCCCGCCCACGAGGAGCGGCGCGGCGTTCACCACGACGTCCTTGCGCTGCGGCCCGACCTGGAGCCGGGCGCCACGGATGGGCCTGCGGGTCCGGAGCACTCGGAGGTGGACGCTCTCCCCCTCGCGGATGTCCACGGTCACCGGGCGGTGGAGCACCGCCTCCTCGGAGAGCCCCATCAGCCGGGAGTAGGCGGGGTTCACGAGCAGGTAGTTGCCGTGCTCGTCGGAGACGGCGATGGCCTCCTCGGAGCAGCGGATGATGGCCTCCGAGATGTCGCGCAGGTCCTGGAGCGTGCGCACCCGGGCGGAGAGTTCCTGCACCTCGCCCACGTCGCGGAAGATGGCGACCGCGCCCTCGACGCGGCCGTCGGGATCGCGGACCACCATCCGGCTGGTGAGGATGGTGGTGGCCCCCACCTCCTGGCGCTGGTTCAGCTCGTCCTGCCCCGCGGCGAGCACCTGGGGAAGCCGCGTGTTCGGGACCACGTCCACGACGGGGCTCCCGAGCGCCTCCTTCACCGGGCGCCCGACGATGGCCGCAGCCTGCTGGTTGAAGAGGACGATCCGGCCGGCGGTGTCCACCGCGATGAGCCCCTCGACGATGGAGTCGAGGATGGCGGCGAGCTGCCGCATCGACATGGACCGTGCGATGGCCACAGGGCGCCCTCCGTGTGCGTGGCACTGAAAGATTTAGCATGAAGTATCTTGCATGAAGAGAAGGATACTTTCAGGCCATCAGCCCTGAGGCTTGATCGAAAGCAATTCCGCGAGGATGGCCCGGCGGTTGCTCTTCCTTCAGCCGGGGCCGGGAGCATGGCCCCGGCGCACGGGGAAGGGAGCGGCCATGGGTGCGACGGCGACGGCGACGGCGGGCCTCCCGGCGGAGGTGGTGCTGCCGCTCGAGGTCCGGGTCCACGGGCGCGGCGGCCAGGGCGGCGTCACCTGCGCGAAGCTCATCGCGAGCATCTACGCGGAGCAGGGCCTGCACGTCCAGACCTTCGGCGACTACGGCTCGGAGCGAGCCGGAGCGCCCGTCCGCGCCTTCACCCGCGTGGACACCGCCGCCATCCGCAACCGCAACAAGGTCTACCGGCCGCACCACGTCGTGGTCCTCGACGCCGGGTTGCTCGGCCCCGACGTCCTCGATGGCGCCGACGCCGGCGCGGTGGTGCTGCTCAACACCGCCCGCGGCCTCGCCCCCTTCGCCGGGACGCACGGGCACTACCGCTTCGCCGCGGTGGACGCGACGGCCATCGCGCGCCGCCACGGCATCGGCACGAGCGCGGTGGTCATCATCAACACCACCCTCGCCGGCGCCTACGCCCGCGCCATGGGGCTCCCGTGGGAGGCGGTCGAGCGGGCCTTCGCCGCCCAGGGGCTCGAGCGGGACCTCCCGGCGGCTCGCGAGGCCTGGGAACTCGTCGAGGTCCGCGAGGCCGACGCGGCCGCCTCGCCGGCGGCCCGCCCCGTCCGGCTGCCGCCCGCCCCGGTGCTCGGCATCGCCGAGCAGGTCGCCGACATCCCCACCCCGCTGCGCACCGGTTCCTGGCGCACGCAGGTGCCGCGCTACCGCACGCACGCCGCCCCCTGCAGCGCGGGGTGCCCCGCCGGGAACGACGTCCTGGGCTTCGTGCGCGCGCTCGAGACGGGCGGGCTGGAGGCGGCGGCGGAGGTGCTCGCCCGCACCCAGCCGCTCCCCTCGGTCTGCGGCCGCGTCTGCCCGGCGCCCTGCATGTCGGCCTGCAACCGCGGCGCGTACGACGGCGCGGTGAACATCCGGGGGCTCGAGCGCCTCATCGGCGACCGGGCCTCCTTCCGCCCCCGCCGGCCGACCCCGGCCTCTCCCCGCCGGAGCGTCGCCGTGGTGGGGAGCGGACCGGCCGGCCTCTCGGCGGCCTTCACGCTCGCCACCGCGGGGCACGCGGTGGTGATCCACGAGGGGGAGGAGCGGCTCGGGGGCGTGCTCCGCACCGGCATCCCGGCCTACCGGCTTCCCCCGGACGTGCTCGACCGCGACCTGGAGCGCATCCTCGGCCTCGGCGTCGAGGCCCGGACCGGCGCCTTCCTCGACGCGGAAGGGGTCTCCCGCCTCGCCGCCCGGCACGACGCGGTGATCGTCGCCGCGGGGCTCCCGCGCCTCTCCGGACTCGAGGCCCCCGGGCTGGAGCTCACCGGGGTCCGCCAGGGCATCCGCTTCCTCGACGCCGTCCGCAAGGGGCGGGCCGAACGCCTCGCCGGCCACGTGGTGGTGGTGGGCGGGGGCAACACGGCGGTGGACTGCGCACGCACGGCGCTCCGGCTGGGCGCCGCCACCGTCACCATCGCCTACCGCCGCGGCCGGAAGGAGATGCCGGCCATCTCGCCGGAGGTCGACGAGGCCGTGGCCGAGGGAGCGAGGCTGCTCCTCCACCGGCAACCGGTCCGGATCCTCGGATCCGCCCGGGTCGAGGGGATCGCGCTCGCCGAGGTGGAGCTGGGCGAGCCGGACGCGAGCGGGCGTCGCCGTCCGGTGGTCACCGCACGCACGACGACGCTCGCCTGTGACGCCGTGATCCTCGCGCTCGGGCAGTCGGCCGACCGCTCCATCGTCCCGGAGCGCGACAACGTCTGGCTCTCGGGCGACATGGCCACCGGCGACGGGACGGTCACCCATGCCATCGGGAACGGGCGCCGCGTCGCCGCGCAGGTGCTGGCCGCGCTGGCCGGCGATCCGGCGCCGGGAGCGGCGCGTCCCGAGCCGGAGGACCTCGTCACGCCGGCCCACGTGCGCTTCAGCCACTTCCAGGTCGAGCCGCCCCACGCCGAGCGCCACCGCGCCGGTCCGGTCGCCGCGCTCGGCTTCGAGGAGGTGAACCGGGGGCTCGAGGGCCCGGAGGAGGCCCGCCGCTGCTTCTCCTGCGGGACCTGCACCACCTGCGACACCTGCGTGCTCTACTGCCCGGAAGGCGTGGTCTCCCGGGCGGTGAGCGGCTACCGGATCGACGACGACTTCTGCAAGGGCTGCGGGATGTGCGTGGCGGAGTGTCCGAGGCGCGCCATGGAGATGGTGCTCGAGGCGACGGCGAGGTGAGGACATGAACGGACAGCTGCTCTCGGCGAACCACGCCGCCGCCCTCGGCGCCGCGCTGGCCGGGCGCGCCAACCGCGCCGGGCGCGGCTTCGTGTCGGGGGTCTACCCCATCACCCCGTCCACCGAGTGCATGGAGCTCCTCTGCAACCAGGAGATCGAGAAGGGACACGTGGTCCGGGTGGAGAGCGAGCACAGCGCCATGGCGGTGTGCATCGGCGGCGCGGCCGGCGGCGCCCGCACCTTCACCACCTCGTCCTCGAACGGCATCGCCTACATGGCCGAGAACGTGATCTCGGCCGCGCTGCTCCGGCTCCCGGTGGTGATGGTGGCCGCGAACCGGACGCTCGGCCCCCCCTGGAACGTCTGGGCCGATCACGGGGACACGCTGCTGCTCCGGGACTCGGGCTGGGTGCAGCTCTACTGCGCCGAC
This sequence comes from Anaeromyxobacteraceae bacterium, assembly GCA_037443385.1. Lineage (GTDB taxonomy): Bacteria > Myxococcota > Myxococcia > Myxococcales > Anaeromyxobacteraceae > CAIOAK01. The sequence goes on along the minus strand of JBBIOL010000017.1, from coordinate 28,970 downwards.
AACCAGGAGGTCCTCGACACCGTCCTGTGCGCCTACCGGCTCGCCGAGGACCGGCGCGTGCTGCTCCCGGTGCTGGTGTGCCAGGAGGCCTTCATCCTCTCCCACACCGTGGCCCGGACGGCGGTGCCGTCGCAGGAGGAGGTGGATCGCTTCCTTCCCCCGCTCGACCTCCCCGGCCGGCTCGACCGGACGGCGCGCGTCCTGGGCGGGATCACCGTCCCCGAGACCACCGAGGTGCACCGTGCGCAGCACCACGCGGCGATGGGCCGCGTCGAGGACGTGTACCGGGAGGTCCAGGACCGCTTCGAGGAGGTCTTCGGGCGGCGGCCGGCCGACGCGGTCGTCCCCTACCGGGTGGAGGACGCCGACGTGGTGCTCGTCTCCATGGGCACCATCGCCGCCACGGCCGAGCGGACCGTGGACGAGGCCCGGGCCCGGGGCTTCCGGCTCGGCTCGCTTCGCGTGCGCATGTTCCGGCCGTTCCCGGCCGACGCCATCGCCCGCGCGCTGCGGGGCCGGGAGCGCATCGCGGTCGTCGACCGGAACGTGAGCCTGGGATTCGGGGGCGTGCTCTGGGGAGAGGTGCGCGGGCTCGCCGAGCCGGGCGCCGTCGTGCAGGGCGCCATGATCGGCGTGGGAGGGGGCGACGTCCGCCCGGGGCACCTCCTCGCCATCGCCGAGGACGTCGCCGCGCGCCGGACCGCTGGGGCCCCGGTCCTCCTGGAGGCGGGAGCATGAGCGCCCCGGTGCTCGAGGCCGTCCCGGGGGTGGCGTGCCCGGCGTTCGATCCCGTGCTGCGGCCGGGCAACGGGAACTGCGGCGGGTGCGGGATGTCCACCGCCTTCCAGTTCCTGGGCCGTGCGCGCGGGGACCGCCCCCTGCAGGTGGTCATCCCGGCGAGCTGCGCCGCCGTGGCGGTGGGGCAGTTCCCGTACTCCGCCATGGGCGTTCCCACCATCCTGACGACCTTCGGCTCGGCGGCGGCCGTGGCCACCGGCCTCTCCCACGCCGCGCGCCTGAACGGCGAGGACACCCGGGTCGTGTGCTGGGCCGGCGACGGCGGCACCTACGACATCGGAATGGCCAGCCTCTCCGGCGCGGCCGAGCGGGACGAGGACCTGCTCTACGTCTGCTACGACAACGAGATCTACGGGAACACGGGCGGCCAGCGGTCCTCGGCCACGCCCCACGGCGCGGCCACCGTGAACACGCCGCGCGGGAAGGGGGAGCAGAAGAAGGACGTGCTCTCCATCGTGGCGGCCCACCGCGTGCCGTACGCGGCCACCGTGTCGCTCGCCCACCCCGACGACGCCATCCGCAAGATGCGCCGGGCGCTCGACCTGCGCGGCTTCCGCTTCCTCCACGTGCTCGCGCCCTGCCCGACCGGGTGGAAGTCGGAGCCCGCGCTGGGCATCGAGCTCGTCCGGCTCGCCGTGCGATCCGGGCTCTTCCCGGTGGTGGAGATCGTGGACGGGCGACGCACCACCATCAACGTGGAGCCGGACTTCTCCGCGGAGGCGCTCGAGCTCTACCTCTCGCTGCAGCGCCGCTTCCAGCGGTCGGAGATCTCGGCGGCCGACCTGCGGCCGGCCATCGAGCGCAACTGGCGCGACCTGCGCGCCCGCAGCGGCCGGATCGTCCCGGCCGACCGGGAGGCCTGAGGGGCGCCCCAGCCCCGGGAGGACGCGATGCAATCCGACATCGGCGTGCGGATCCGGAAGATGCGCGAGGCACAGGACCTCTCGCCCGACGACGTCTGCCGCATGGCCGGGCTCACCCCCGAGCGTCTCGCCGCCTTCGAGGCGGGCGCGGAGGTGCCCTCCATCGGCGTGGTCATCAAGCTCTCGCGGGTGCTGGGCTCCAAGGTCGGCGGGCTCCTCCACGGGGGGGGGTTCGACTCGGAGGAGCTCACCGTGAGCCGGGGGAGCGAGGCCCGGCCCGGCTTCGACCAGGGGGAGACCGAGCAGGGGTACACCTACCGGTGCCTGACCCGGCCCGGCACGCCCGGCCACGACATGGAGCCGTTCCTGCTCACCTTCGACCCGGCGGTGGATGACGCGCGCCCGCTGGCCCACGACGGCCAGGAGTTCGTCTACGTCCTGGACGGCTCGATCGAGCTCACCTACGACGGGAAGCGCTGCCTGCTCGGGCCGGGCGACTCGGCCTACCTGGACGCGCGACGGCCGCACCTCTTCCGCGGCATGGGCAAGAGCCCGTCGCGGATGGTGGCGGTGGTGACGTCCGGGGCCTAGGGGCTCCGGGCAGCGCCGGTCCTCAGGGCTCGAAGTAGGTGTAGTCCTTGCCCCGGAAGTTGCGGAAGACCCACTTCTTCCCCTCGTGCCGCACCACGTAGTCGGGGTTGACCGGGATCTTGCCGCCGCCCTCCGGCGCGTCGACGACGAAGTGCGGCACGGCGAGGCCGCTCGTGTGCCCGCGGAGCGAGCGGATGATCTTGCGTCCGGCCTCGACCGTGGTGCGGAAGTGGCTGATGCCCTTCGCCAGGTCGCACTGGTAGATGTAGTAGGGGCGGACCCGCATGAGCAGGAGCTTGTGGTTCAGCTCCATCACCGTCTTCGGGTCGTCGTTCACGCCCTTCAGCAGCACCATCTGGTTGCCCAGGGCGCAGCCGCCGTCGGCGAGCTTGCGGGCCGCCTCGAATGCCTCCGCGGTGCACTCCTTGGGGTGGTTGAAGTGGGTGTTCACGAACACCGGCTGGTGGCGCCGGAGCATGCGCACGAAGTCGTCGGTGATCCGCTGGGGCAGGGTCACGATGTTGCGGGTGCCCAGCCGGAAGATCTCCACGTGCGGGATGGCCCGCAGCCGCCCCAGGATGTAGTCGAGCCGGTCGTCGGAGAGGGAGAGCGGGTCCCCGCCGGAGATGACCACGTCCCGGATCTCGGGGTGGAGCGCGATGTAGTCGAGGCCGTCCTCGACCTGCTTCTTGGCGGCGGCCGAGGTGGGGTCGGCGACCTTGCGCTTGCGCGTGCAGTGGCGGCAGTACACCGGGCAGTTGTGGGTGATGTAGAAGAGCACCCGGTCCGGGTAGCGATGCGTGATGCCCGGGACCGGCATGTCCCGCTCCTCGGCGAGCGGGTCGTCGAGGTCGGCGGCGGCGACGATGGTCTCGCCCATGGTCGGCACCGACTGGAGCCGGACCGGGCAGTGCGGATCGTCCGGGTCCATGAGCGCCGCGTAGTAGGGCGTGATGCCCATGTGGAAGTCCTTGTCGGTCTCCACGGCGGCCCGGCGCTCGTCGTCGGTGAGCCGGATCACCCTCTCCAGCTGGTCGACGCGGGTGATGCGCTCGCGCTGCTGCCAGTGCCAGTCGTTCCACTGGGAGTCGGGCACGTGGGTCCAGGCGGCCCGGGAGCCGGGCGGGAATCGTCCCTGCACCGACGCCACCGGGCGCGGGTCGGCGGGGGGGGTCTCGTCTTGCATCCTCGGAAGGGTCGCCATTCGTCGCTCCTTGCCCGGATGATAAGGCCGAGACGCGTCCTCCGCCGGTTTGACTTCGCCCCGGGGCGCCGGTAGCTTCCGCCCGCCGCGAAACCGGCGCGCTCCATGAACGATCCCCGGCCACCTCCCGCGTGGGGCGACTGGCGCTGGCAGCAGCGGAACATGCTGCGCGGCGCCGCCGACCTCGAGCGCCTCCTCGTCCTGACGGACGAGGAGCGGCGCGGGCTCGCCGGTGCCGCCGGACGGTTCCGCGTGGGCGCGACGCCCTACTACGCCTCGCTCATGGATCCGCACCACCCCCACTGCCCCATCCGCATGCAGGTGGTGCCGGTGGCGGCCGAGACCGGCGAGGCCCCCGGCGACCTGCGCGATCCGCTCGGGGAGGACGGGAAGCGTCCGGTGCGGGCCATCGTGCGGAAGTACCCCGACCGGGCGCTCTTCCTCGCCGCCGACCACTGCGCGGTGTACTGCCGCCACTGCACGCGGCGGCGCATCACCGGCGGGGAGGAGGGCGCCTTCGACCGGGACGCGGCGCGGGAGGGCGTGGCCTGGATCCGGTCGCAGCGGGACGTCCGCGAGGTGATCGTCTCGGGCGGGGACCCGCTCGCGCTCTCCGACGACCGGATCGGCTGGATCCTGGAGGAGCTGCGGGCGATCCCGCACGTGGAGGTCCTGCGGCTCGCCACCCGCGCCCCGGTGGTGAACCCGATGCGGATCACCGCGGAGCTGGCGGCCCGGCTGCGGCGCATCGCCCCGCTCTTCGTGCTCACCCACTTCAACCACCCGAAGGAGTGCACGCCCGAGGCCCGCGAGGCCTGCGAGCGGCTGGTGGACCAGGGCGTGCCGGTGGAGAACCAGACCGTCCTCCTCCGCCGGGTGAACTCGTCGGCGCGGATCATCGCCGACCTGAACCGGCGTCTGCTCTCCTGGCGCGTGCGGCCCTACTACCTGCACCAGGGGGACCTGGCCGAGGGCACCGCGCACCTGCGCACGCCGCTCGCAACCGGGATCGCCATCCTGGAGGCGCTGCGCGGGACCGTCTCCGGGCTGGCGGTGCCCCACCTCGCCGTCGACCTCCCCGGCGGCGCCGGCAAGGTCACGCTGCAGCCGGGCTGGCTGCTCGGGCCCGGGGATCCCGGTGCGCCGCCCATCCCGGCCGCCACGCCGGGGGGCGCCGCGGCGCCCGGAGCGGCGCGGGGGCACTGGATCCGCAGCTGGCGCGGCAAGCCGGTCTTCTACCCGGAGCCCCCGGAGACCGATTGCTCCTGCCCGTACGACGAGGTCTTCTACGGGGAAGCCGCCGCGGCGCGGCGGGGAGGGCGGGCGTGATCGCGCGGATCATCGAGGTGCTGGCGGTCTTCACCACGTCGGTGATCTCGGCCATGGGCTACGGCGGCGTGGTGCTCCTCATGGGCATCGAGAGCGCGTGCATCCCCTTGCCCTCCGAGATCATCATGCCCTTCGCCGGGTACCTCGTGTACCAGGGGCAGTTCACGCTGCTCGGGGCCGGGTTCTGGGGAGCGGTGGGGTGCGTGGTGGGATCGATCCCGGCCTACTACCTGGGCATGTACGGCGGGCGCCCCATCATCGAGAAGTACGGCAGGTACGTGCTGCTCTCGCACCACGAGCTCGACCTCGCCGACCGGCTCTTCGACCGGCACGGCGCGGCGGTGGTCTTCTGGGCCCGGCTGCTGCCGGTCATCCGGACCTTCATCGCCTTCCCGGCGGGCGTGGCCCGCATGAACATGACGAAGTTCGTGGTCTACACCTTCGTCGGGTCCTTCCCGTGGTGCCTCGGGCTCGCCTGGGTGGGCATGAAGCTCGGCGAGAAGTGGAACAGCGATCCGCGGCTCAAGGCCGCCTTCCACCGGTTCGACCTCGCCATCGGCGTCGTCCTCGTGCTCGCGGTGGTGGCGTTCGTGTGGCACAAGCTCCGCTCGGCCCGTGCGCCGGGCGCCGCCTCCTGAGGCGTGCGGTGAAGGCGGGCCGGGGAGCAGTCTCCATCGCAGCCGCCGGGCTCCTGGCGGCCGGGCTCGCGGCTCCCGCGACGACCCGCGCGGTCGAGGTGGTCCGGATCTCGGTCGCCACCCCGGTCCAGGAGGTGGAGCTCTCCGGGAGGGAGCTCGTCGCCGAGTCGCTGCGGGAGGGGGCGGGGCCGTCGGCGATCGCGGGCGGCAGGGCACGGGTGCGGCTCGACGGGGACCGCCTGCTCCTGGACGGCGTCGCGGTGGAGGGCGCCGGTCTCGTCTTCGTGGCCCGCGGCCCGATCCGCTGCGCCGGCCGGGACCTGTCCGGCGAGGTGGAGGTCCGCCGGGCGCCGGGCGGGCTCTCGGTGATCGACGTCCTGCCGGTGGAGGACTACGTGGCGGCGGTGGTGGGCGCCGAGATGCCGCCCGCCTTCCCGCCCGAGGCGCTGCGCGCCCAGGCGGTGGCGGCCCGCACCTTCGCCGTGGGCAAGCGGATCGAGGCGCGGGAGCAGGGGCTGGACTTCGACCTGGGGTCCACCGTGCTCGACCAGGTCTACCCCGGGGCCGGGCGCGCCGACCCGAGGGCGCGCGCGGCGGCAGAGGCCACCGTGGGCGAGATCCTGGTGCGGGACCACCGGCCCATCGAGGCCTACTTCCACTCCACCTGCGGGGGGAGCACCGAGCGGGGCGCCGACGCCCTGGGCCGGGACCTCCCGTACCTGCCCGCGGTCGCCTGCGATCGGTGCCAGGGCTCGCCCTCCTGGCGATGGACCGTGCGTCTCGACGCGGCGGAGCTGGGGCGCGCCGCGGGACTGCCTGGCGCGGCGTCGCGGTTCGCCGTGGTGCGGGCCACCTCGACCGGCCGGGTGGCCCGGGTGGTGGTGGAGGGCGGGGGCGCGAAGGTCACGCTCGACGGCGTGGAGCTCCGCCGGCGGGTCGGGTACGACCGGCTGCCCTCGCTCGCCTTCACCATTCGTGCGGGGAAGGGCGGCTTCGTCCTGGAGGGGCGGGGCCGGGGGCACGGCGCCGGGATGTGCCAGTGGGGCGCGGCCGGGATGGCCCGCGCCGGCCAGGGATACCGCGCCATCCTCGCCCGGTACTACCCGGGCGCGGAGCTCACGCGGATGTGGTGAGGGGCTGCGTGGACGTCGCCGAGCTCGACTACGACCTCCCCGAGGAGCTCATCGCCCAGGTGCCGCTCGAGCCGCGGGACGCCTCCCGGCTCCTCCTCCTGCCCCGGGGCACGGGCCCGACCCGCCACCTCCGGTTCGAGGACCTCCCCGGGCTGCTCCGCCCGGGAGACCTCCTCGTCCTGAACGACAGCCGGGTCATCCCGGCGCGCCTCGTGGGCCGCAAGGCGAGCGGCGGCAAGGTGGAGGTCCTGCTCGTGGAGCCGGCCGGGGACGCCTCCGGGGACGCCTCCCGCTGGACCGCCATGGCCCAGGCCTCGAAGCCCATCCGCCCCGGGACCCGGATCGACTTCGGCGGGCTCGCGGCCGAGGTGACCGGCGTGGCGGGGGAGGGGTTCTACGCGATCCGCTTCGATCGGGACGGGGACGCGCTCCGCGACGCGCTGGAGCGGGTCGGCCGGGTCCCGCTCCCGCCCTACATCCGTCGCGAGCCGGCCGACGCCGACCGGGCCCGCTACCAGACGGTCGTGGCGCGGGCGCCCGGGAGCGTGGCCGCGCCCACCGCCGGGCTCCACTTCACTCCGGGTCTCCTGGAGCGCGTCCGCGCCGGGGGCGTCGCGGTGGCGACGGTCACCCTCCACGTCGGCCCCGGGACGTTCCTGCCGGTCCGTGCGGCGCGCCTGGAGGAGCACCGGATGCACGCCGAGCGCTACGAGGTCCCGGAGGGCACGGTGCGGGCCTTCGACGCGGCGCGGCGCGCCGGCGGCCGCGTGGTGGCGGTGGGCACCACCGCCGTCCGGACGCTCGAGAGCGCCTTCTCGGCGGGATCGCTCGTGGCGGGACCGGGCCGGACCGCGATCTTCATCCGTCCGGGCCACGCCTTCCGCGCCGTCGACGGCCTGGTCACGAACTTCCACTTGCCCCGGTCCACGCTGCTCGCCCTGGTGTGCGCGCTGGGTGGCACGGATCGTGTACTTGGGACCTATCGCGAGGCGGTCGCGGCGCGGTATCGTTTCTTCTCCTACGGGGACGCCATGGCGATTCTCTGAAGATCGCCGGTCAGGATGTGCGGCGTCCGCCGTCTGGTTAGGAGGGCGCAGGGGAGGCGCGGCCGGGCCGATGAACAGCATCGCCATCAACATCGAGCCGCAGCAGTACCTGGCCGGCTGGAGGGCCGACGCGGGCTCGCTCTTCCTGCCCGCGCTCTCCGAGTCGCGGGTCGGCGAGCAGGTGGTGGCGCGCATCGGGCTCTTCGGCCAGCCGGTCCGGGCCACGGTCTACGGGAAGGTGGCCATGGTGCGGCGCATCGGGCGGCCGTCCCTGCCTCCGGGCGTGGAGATCCACCTCGACCGCGCCAGCGTCCCGGCGGCGCGCTACCTGGCCGCGGTGGCCGGCGGCGAGCCGGTGACGTTCAAGGTCCGGGCTCCCCGCTTCGCGCTCGAGCGGCCGGTGGCGGTGGTGGTGCGCGGCAGCACGGTGGAGGCGCGCACCATCACCCTGTCCGAGGGCGGTTGCTCCATTGCCTGGCCCGACGCCGATCCGCCCGGCCCGGGGGAGCTCCTCGCGCTCCGCTTCGCGAACGGCTTCCTCGCACCCAGCACCGACGCGGTGGTCTGCTGGACCTCGCCCGACGGGAGCGAGCCCGCGCTGGGCGTCCGCATCGTCGCCGAGGGGCGGGGCGGGCGCGCCTGGCGCGCGCTCGTCGACGAGACCTCGCGGGCGCACGTGCGCACGGTCTAGCGCCGCGCCGCTTGACAGGTCGCCCCGCCCGTGGGGAAAGGGAGCCGTGATCCGCTTCGAGCTCCAGGCCGAGGACGGCGCCGCCCGCGCCGGCCGCCTCTCCACCCCGCGCGGCGCGATCGAGACCCCGGTCTTCATGCCGGTGGGCACCGCGGCGAGCGTGAAGACGCTCTCCCCGCGCGACCTGGAGGAGCTCGGGGCCGGGATGATCCTGGGCAACACCTACCACCTCTACCTGCGCCCGGGCCACGAGCGGGTGCGGCGGCTCGGGGGCCTCCACCGGTTCATGTCCTGGGGCAGATCCACGCTCACCGACTCCGGCGGCTTCCAGGTCTACAGCCTCCAGGGCGCCGGGAAGGATGGCTCGGACTCGCTCGTACGCATCGCCGAGGAGGGCGTCACCTTCCGCAGCCACCTCGACGGCTCGCGCCACTTCCTCTCGCCGGAGACCTCCATCCGCGTCCAGCTCGACCTGGGCGCGGACGTCATCATGGCCTTCGACGAGTGCCCGCCGTCGCGCGCCGAGCGGGGCTACCACGAGGCCTCGCTCGCCCGCACCCAGCGCTGGCTCGTCCGCTCCCGGGACGCCTGGCTCGGGACCGAGCCCCCGTTCGGCGAGCGGCCGGCGCTCTTCGGGATCGCCCAGGGTGGGCTCCACGCCGACCTGCGCCGGCGGGCCATCGAGGAGGCCGCCGCGCTCGACCTCCCGGGGTACGCGCTCGGGGGGTACGCGGTGGGGGAGGAACCGCAGGAGATGTGGGACGGGGTCTCCCGGCACGCGCCGGAGCTCCCGCGGGAAAAGCCCCGGTATCTCATGGGGGTGGGCACGCCCGAGGACCTGCTCGCCGGGATCGGGGCGGGCATCGACATGTTCGACTGCGTGCTCCCGACCCGCACGGCCCGCAACGGCCTGCTCTTCACGACCCGGGGCCGGCTCAACGTGAAGAACGCCCGCTTCGCCGAGGACGAGCGCCCGCTCGACCCCGGCTGCACCTGCTACACCTGCCGGACCTTCACCCGCGCCTACCTCCGGCACCTCTTCCGCGCCGGCGAGATCCTGGCCCTGCGCCTCAACACGCTCCACAACCTGCACCACTACCTGCGGCTCATGGAGGGGGCGCGGGAGGCCATCCGCGGCGGCCGGTTCGACGCCTTTCGCCGGTCCCGGCTGGAAGGGTACGCCCGGGGGCTCGACGCGTAGCCCCGGCCCTTCCGGGGCCTGCTCGTCCGGGGCGTCCCGCGACTCCTTTCGGGGTTGCTTGCCGGGGCAAAGCGTGGCAAAAACACGACGCTTTTTCCTTCGACCGGAGCATTCATGGACTCGATCGTCACGGCGTTCCTGGCGCAGACCGCGCCGGACGCGCCGAACCCGCTCATGCAGCTCGTGCCCTTCGTCCTCATCGCGGTGGTCTTCTACCTGGTGTTCTTCCGCCCCCAGCAGAAGCAGGTGAAGAAGCACCAGCAGTTCGTGGCCGAGCTGCAGAAGGGACAGGACGTCGTCACGCAGGGCGGGATGATCGGCAAGATCTTCCAGGTCGAGGACAAGACCGTCACGCTGGACCTCGGTGGCGGAAACAAGGTCCGGTTCGTCAAGGGGCAGATCGCCGGGGCCTGGTCGGATGCGACCGGCACCGCCGACAAGGACGCCAAGGAGAAGAAGTAGATGGAGCGCACCTGGTACTGGCGGCTGGGGCTCGTCCTCGCCGTCCTCTTCTGGTCCCTCTGGCAGCTCGTGCCCACGTGGGCCTACTTCCACCTCCCACCCGAGGATCGGAACGGCCCGGCCTACGAGCAGTCGGTCCCCGGCTGGGCGCCGGACGCGAAGAAGCACCTCAACCTGGGCCTCGACCTGCAGGGAGGCATCCTGCTGGCCATGGGCGTGGACGTGGACCGGGCCGTGAAGGCCAAGGTGGTCCGCCGCGCCGACGAGATCGCCGACTTCCTCAAGGGGAAGAACGTGCCGGTGGCCTCGGCCGGACCCTCCGCCGACGGGAACCGGGTCGAGATCCGCACCACCGAGCCGAAGCAGGCCGAGCAGGTGGTCCTCGACTTCTACGGCTCGGAGATGTCCGCCCCGGGCGGCGCCCCCGAGGGCACCGTGTGGTTCGCCTTCCGGCCGGACGTCATCAAGAACTTCAAGGAGAAGGCCGTCGAGCAGGCGGAGAAGACCATCCGCAACCGCGTCGACAAGTGGGGCGTGACCGAGCCGGACATCAAGCGCAAGCAGAACGCGCAGATCCAGATCCAGCTCCCCGGCTTCAAGGATCCGGGCAAGGCGAAGGACCTCCTCGGCCGCACCGCCCAGCTCGAGTTCAAGATCGCCGACGACGACTCCACGGCCCTCGACGCGGTCCGCGCCGAGATGCCGCCCTGCCCGCAGGGTCCGGACGGCGGCATCCAGATGCCGCTCCCCGCCACCGGCTGCTACTTCGTCGAGCAGGTGGACCTGCCCACCGGCGTGCGCCGCCAGGTCACCTACGTCGCCGCCGGCAAGCGCACCGACCTCGAGCAGGTCATCGAGAAGTCGCTCCGGCCGCGCATCGGCCGCGATCAGGAGATCGGCATCGGCGAGGTCACGGTGGGCCAGGGGCTCGTGAAGGAGCGCTACTACCGGACCTTCCTGCTCCGCGCCAAGACCGAGCTCACCGGTGACTACATCTCCGACGCACGCCCCTCGGTGGACAGCTCCAAGGGCGCGGGGGACCCGGTGGTGGCCTTCGCCATGTCGCCGGAGGGCTCGCGCCTCATGGAGAAGCTCACCACCGAGAACCTGGGCCGGCGCATGGCCATCGTGCTCGACTCCAAGGTGGAGAGCGCCCCGTACATCCAGGGCAAGATCTCCTCCAACGGCCAGATCACGCTGGGCTCCGGGCGGAACTACCAGGAGAAGTTCCAGGAGGCCAACGACATCTCCATCGTCCTCAAGGCGGGCGCGCTCCCGGCGCCGGTCACCATCTTCGAGGAGCGCACCGTGGGCGCCACCCTCGGGCCCGAGCTGGTGCGCAAGGGCGCCATCGCCGCGCTGGTCGGCCTGGCCGCGGTCATGGTCTTCATGCTGCTCTACTACCGCATGAGCGGGCTCATCGCCGACGTGGCGCTGGTGGAGAACGGCTTGCTCGTGCTCGCCATCATGTCGCTGCTCGGCTCCACCCTCACGCTGCCCGGCATCGCCGGCTTCGTGCTCACCCTGGGCATGGCGGTCGACGCCAACGTGCTCATCAACGAGCGCATCCGCGAGGAGCTGCGCGCCGGCAAGACGGTCCGGCAGGCGGTGGACCAGGGCTACGACAAGGTCTTCTGGACCATCGTCGACAGCCACGTGACGGCGCTCGTCGCCGCGGTGGTCCTCATGAACTACGGCTCCGGCCCGGTCCGCGGCTTCGCCGTCACCCTGATCATCGGCCTCCTCGCGTCGATGTTCACCTCCATCGTCGTCACCCGCGTGATCGTGGACTGGTTCACGCGCAACGACACCGCCCGGCTGAGCGTCTGATGCAATTCAAGACCTTCGACATCGTCCCCCACGGGACCACCTTCGACTTCGTCGGGAAGCGCAAGATCGCGCTCATCGTGTCCACCGTCTTCAACCTGGCGGTGATCCTCTGGTCGCTTCCCCAGATCCACGGCCTGGACTACGGCGTGGACTTCGCGGGGGGCACCGAGATGCAGGTGAAGTTCGACCGCACCGTCGACCCCGGCGACGTCCGCAAGAACATCGAGGCGCTCGGGTTCAAGGACGCGTCGGTGCAGACCTACGGCCCGGAGAGCGAGCACAGCTACCTCATCCGGGTCGGGCGCGTGGCGCTGCTCACCCCCGAGGACGCCGCCCGCATCGTCGCCGCGGTGAAGGCGAAGTTCCCGGTGGTCGGGAACCCGGCCTTCAGCCCGGAGGTGGGCGACAAGATCGACTTCGAGTTCCAGGTGCTGCCCTCCGCGGCCGACCTCCAGGCGGTGGTCGAGTCCACCGGCGTCAAGGTCCGGGAGATCCGGGAGGAGGCTGGCCTCACCGCCGGCACCAAGGCGCTCGCGGTGCTCACCCAGGGCATCCAGGATCGCGTCGAGAAGGAGCTCGCCGCCCGCTTCGGGGATGCGAAGCCCCAGGTGATGCGGGTGGAGTACGTCGGCCCGGCGGTGGGGCGCGAGCTGCGCAACCAGGGCTTCAAGGCCATCCTCTACGCCATGGCCCTCATCGTGGTGTACGTGGGCCTGCGCTTCGACTTCCGGTTCTCGCCGGGCGTCATCATCGCCATCCTGCACGACGCCATCATCACGCTCGGCTACTTCGCCTTCAGCGGCCGGGAGTTCAACCTGACGTCGGTGGCGGTGATCCTCACCGTGGTCGGCTACTCGGTGAACGACACGGTGGTGGTCTACGACCGCATCCGCGAGAACCAGGGCAAGCTGAAGGGCAAGAAGCTCGGCGACATCGTCAACCTCTCCATCAACGAGACGCTCGGGCGCACCTTCCTCACCTCGTTCGCCACCGCGCTCTCGCTCGTGGGGCTCCTCGTCTTCGGCGTGGGCACCATCTTCGACTTCGCCATGGCCATGCTCATCGGCATCGTCTCGGGCACCTACTCCACCTGGTTCATCGCGGCGCCCATGACGATCTGGCTCGAGGAGCGGGCCGACGCGGCGAAGCGCGCGAAGGCCGGGGCGCGGGCGGCCTGACGACGGGGTAAATGAGAAATCGTTCAAAGAAACGAGGGGCCTGCGATTCGCGGGCCCCTCGTCCCTTTTCCGGGGTACATGGAGGGTCCGGGTCCACCACGGCCCGATGCGTCAATCCGACCGCGCCCCTGCGGCGGCACTGAATCCGTGGCGCCCCTCCGGGCGCGGGAAGGCAAGAGATTCACTCGTGGATCTGGTCTCCACCGTCATCGCCGTCGCCGCCGTCCTGCTCGCCATCGGCATGGGGGTGGGACACCTGGTGAAGCGGCGCCGGAGGCAGGAGCGGGATGCGCTCGTGCTCCGCGAGAAGCAGGAGAAGAACCTCCACATCCCGAGGTCGCTGCACCCGGTCATCGACACCAACATCTGCATCGGGTCGCTGTCCTGCCTGAAGGCCTGCCCCGAAGGGGACATCCTCGGGATCCAGAAGGGGACCGCGACGCTGGTGCATGCCGACCACTGCATCGGTCACGGCAAGTGCGCGGCCGAGTGCCCGGTCCAGGCCATCCGCCTCGTCATGGGGACCTCCGAGCGCGGCGTGGACCTGCCCGAGGTCGACGAGTTCTTCGAGTCGAGCCGGCCGGGCGTGCACGTGGTCGGGGAGCTGGGGGGGATGGGGCTCCTCCGCAACGCCATCCGGCAGGGGCTCCACGCAGCGAAGCGGCTCGACCAGGTCCTGCCCAAGGGGCCCGCGGGCGGCGAGGCGGTGGACGTGGTGATCGTGGGGGCCGGCGCGGCCGGGCTCGCCACCGCCTGCGGCCTGAACGAGTCCGGCCGCTCCTACAAGCTGCTCGAGCAGGGCACCTGGGGCGGCACCATGTTCCACTACCCGCGCCGCAAGGTGGTGATGACCGAGCCGGCCAACATCCCGGGCTTCGGCAAGATCGGCAAGAAGGTCATCTCCAAGGAGGAGCTCCTCGAGACCTGGCAGAAGGCCATCGACAAGGTCCAGCTCAAGGTCGACCAGGGCGTCCAGGTGACCGGGATCGAGGGCGAGGACGGCGCCTTCCAGGTCCACACCACGAAGGGCGTGATGGCGGCGCGCAAGGTGGTGCTCGCCTGCGGACGCCGCGGCACGCCGCGGCGCATGGGCGTCCCGGGCGAGGAGCTCGAGAAGGTCACCTACGGATTCACCGACGCCGAGCAGTACGACGGTCGGCGGGTCCTCGTGGTCGGAGGCGGCGACTCGGCGCTGGAGGCGGCCATCCAGATCGCCGAGCTGGGCACCGCCGAGGTGGCGCTCTCCTACCGCGGCGCCGAGCTGTCCCGCGCGCGCGAGGCCAACCGGGCGAAGTGCTCGGCGCTCGCCGAGGCCGGCCAGCTGACCCTGCTGCTCCCCTCCCAGGTGAAGTACGTCACGAAGGAGGAGGTCCGGCTCGAGTGGGTCGGACGCGAGCTCCGTCTCCCCAACGACGACATCATCGTGAACATCGGCGGGGACCCGCCCGACGCCTTCCTGAAGGCGGCCGGCGTGGAGATGCGCCGGTACAAGGGGGAGCAGCTCGGCGCCCGCATCGGCGAGGAGTACGTCAGCGAGGCGGAGCTCCAGACCCGGCGCAGGCTGCGCCGGACGCTCGCGCTCTACGCCTGCCTGGGCGCGGTGATCGTCGCCTACCTGGCGTGGAGGGGGTGGGACTACTACCGGCTGCCCACCATCGACCGGCTGCGGTCCCCCATGCACAAGGCCTTCAAGTCGGCCGGCCCCTGGGGGCACGGCGTGGGCATCGTGGCCACGCTGTTCATGCTCTCCAACTTCCTCTACCCGGTCCGCAAGCGCACCCGCGCGCTGACCGGGCTGTGGGACATCCGCGACTGGCTCAACTTCCACGTCTTCGTGGGGTTCATGAGCCCGCTCGTCATCGCCTTCCACGCCGCCTTCCAGTCGAAGAACGTCCTCGCCACCTCCACCGCGGCGGCGCTCGGCATCGTGGTGGGCACCGGCCTCATCGGCCGCTTCATCTACGGGCTCGTGCCGTCGGTGGACGGTCACGCCGAGGAGCTCGAGCTCATCGCCGGCCGGTTCGAGCGGCTGCGCGCGGAGGTCGAGCCCATGCTGGCCGGGGCCCGGGAGCGCTCCCGGCTCGACAAGCTCGTGGGATCGGCCACGGCGGAGGTCCCGCGGGGCTCCCTCATCGCGGCCCTGCTCCGCGAGCCGCTCGCCGGGCTCCGGTTCCGCTTCCGGCTGGCCCGGGTGCGCTGGCTCTTCACCAGCCCGTCGAAGTACGCTCGCTTCCGCATCTCGGTGCTCCGCCTGCGCCGGTTGCGGTTCCAGATCGCCTTCTACGGGGGCCTGCGGAACCTGCTGCGCAACTGGCGGGTGATGCACGCCTCGCTGGCGGTCTTCCTGGTCTTCGTCATGACGGTCCACATCGGCGTCTCGCTCTACCTGGGATACGGGCTCAAATGAGGACACCACCGTTCGTGACGAGGGCGTGGAGGCTGGCGGCCGCCGCCGGGGTGGCACTCGCGATGGGCGCGGCGGCGCCGCCCGCACGGGCGGACCTGATCTCGCCGGGCGAGCTCTCCCGGGCCCACGAGAAGCTGGAGGGGCTGCAGAACTGCACGAAGTGCCACCCGGCCGGCAAGCAGTTCTCGGCCGACCGGTGCCTGGAGTGCCACAAGGAGCTTCGCCCGTCGCTCTCCTCGGGCAAGGGGTTCCACGGCCGGCTCACCGACCGCCAGTGCGAGACCTGCCACCACGAGCACCACGGCCGGGACTTTCCCCAGATCGACTGGGGGGCGGGCGGCCAGAAGTCCTTCGACCACGCCAGGACCGGCTACCCGCTCGTCGGCAAGCACGCCAAGGCGAAGTGCGAGACCTGCCACGACGCCCGCCGCGTCACCGACCCGGCCGTGAAGGAGGTGCTCTCGAAGGGGCGCAAGAGCCTGCTCGGCACCCCCGCCGCCTGCGCCGGTTGCCACTTCGACGAGCACCGGGCCCAGCTCGGGACCGACTGCCAGAAGTGCCACGACCCGAACGCCTTCAAGCCCGCCACCAAGGGCTTCGACCACGCCCAGACCAAGTATCCGCTCGCCGGGGCCCACGTGAAGGTGCCCTGCGCCAAGTGCCACGTCCCCCTCACCGACCCGGAGGGGAAGCACGACTTCCCGAAGGCGGTGTCGGTCACCTACGCCAGGTACAAGCCGCTGCCCTTCGGGACCTGCACCGACTGCCACAAGGACCCGCACGCCGGGCGCTTCGGCATCCTCTGCACCACCTGTCACGTGGTGGAGGCGTGGAAGACCATGAAGGTCGGGCAGGGGGACAAGGTCGCCTTCCACGAGAAGGCCCGCTACCCGCTGCGCGGCGCCCACGTCACGGTGGAGTGCAAGTACTGCCACGGCCCCTTCGAGGGCCAGGCGAAGGCGCAGTACAAGAACCTCGCCTTCAACGCCTGCACCGACTGCCACCAGGACGCGCACCTCGGCCAGCTGGGCAAGAAGGGCACGCCCCAGGCGGCCTGCGACCGGTGCCACGCGGTGCAGGGCTGGGTCCCGGTGAAGTTCGAGCTGGCCGAGCACCAGAAGACGAAGTACCCGCTCGAGGGCGCCCACGTCGCGGTGGCCTGCGACCGCTGCCACGTCAAGGACCCGAAGGCGGCCGAGAAGGCCCCGGCCGCCATGCGGGCCGAGCTGAAGCGCCAGCGCCGGCCGGTCAAGGTGGCCGAGTTCACCATGGAGAAGAAGGTGGACGGGAAGAAGTGCACCTCCTGCCACCGGGACGTCCACCAGGGCCAGTTCGACAAGCGCATGGCCGTGGAGGGCTGCACCGCCTGCCACGACCAGGTGACCTTCGTGCGCACGAAGTTCGACCACGGCCGCGACACGAAGTTCCGCCTGGACGGGAAGCACGGCCGCACGGCCTGCGCCTCCTGCCACGTCCAGGCCACCGGCAAGGACGGGAAGCCCTACGTGAAGTACGCGGGGTCCCCGACCGCGTGCGCCCGCTGCCATGCCGACCCGCACGCCGCCCAGTTCGCCGTGAAGAAGGTGACCGAGTGCGCCGCCTGCCACGGGGTCGAGGAGTGGAAGAAGGTGAAGTTCGTCCACACCGAGCCCTTCACGACCTACGCGCTCACCGGCAAGCACGGCAAGGTCTCCTGCGAGAAGTGCCACCCGGTGGTGAAGATCGGGAACGCGGACGTGAAGCGCTACAAGCCGGTGGCCCGCGAGTGCCAGGGCTGCCACGCCGACTTCCACAAGGGCGCATTCCGGGGGTACGAGCCGTGATCCTCCTCGCCGCCACCGCAGCGCTCCTCCTCGCGGCCCCGCAGGCGCCCGCCGCGGCCCCGTCGTCCGGCCCGCCGGCGGCCCGGCCGGCAGCGGCGCACGCCCCCGCCGACACCAAGTGCTCCGCCTGCCACACGCCGGAGGGCTGGGGGGACGTGAAGTTCGTCCACGAGCGCACCGGGTTCCCGCTCACCGGCCTCCACGCCCAGGTGGCCTGCCGCAAGTGCCACGTGGAGGACTTCAAGGCCAAGCTGGGGCGCAACTGCGGCGCGTGCCACCGCGACGTGCACGGCGGGTACGCCGGGATCCAGTGCGCCTCCTGCCACGAGACCACCGGCTGGCAGTCCCGCTTCGACGCCGACGCCCACCGGCGCACCAACTTCCCGCTCCAGGGGCGGCACGCCACGCTCCCCTGCGAGCAGTGCCACGGCGACCGGCGCGACCGCTCCTTCGCGCGCCCCACCGTGGCCTGCTGGGAGTGCCACCAGGCCGACCTGGCCACCGCCTCGGCCCGGGGGGTCGACCACTCGGCCTTTCCCGGATACCCGCAGCTGGCCTGCCTGGGTTGCCACGGCTTCTGGCGCTGGAGCCCGGCCACCTTCTCCGGGCACTCGGCCTGCTTCCCCATCGATTCGGGCAAGCACGCCGGCATCCCGTGCCTGCAGTGCCACGTGACGCTGCCCGTGCCGCTCGTCATCGGGTCGTGCACCAGCCGCCCGTACCCGTCGTGCATCCGCTGCCACCCCTGCGCGAACCACCCGGTGGTGACCGGCTTCGTCTGCGCCGACCAGAACTGCTACGGCTGCCACTACAACGGGACGGTCGAGGGAGGCGCGGCCCTGCGCGGGACCAACCTCCGGTCCCTGCCCGCTCCGCGGAAGGTGAGGCCATGAGCGCCCTCCCGCTCGTCGCGCTCCTCGTCCTCCTCCAGGGCCAGGCGGAGCCGCCGCCCGTCCCGGCTGGCCCTCCGGCGCCCGCCTCGGTCGGCCCGCCTGCGCCGGCCCCGGTGGCCCGCCGGGTGGACGGCAAGGTGACCTTCGCCACCGCCACCACCGCCTACCTCGACGCGGGTGCGCTCGAGGGTCTGGCCGTCGGCCAGGTGATCCGCCTCGCGCGCGCCGGCCAGGCCTCCGGCTCCTGCACCGTGCGCGAGGTCGCCGACCACTCGGCCACCTGCGCCGGGACCGGCATCAGGTCGGGCGACCGGTTCGGCGTCGAGACCACGGTCCCCGGCGCCCCGGCGGTGGCCCGGCTCGCCCCGGTGCCCACCGACGAGGAGCTGGCCAGCCGGAACGCCATCGTGGTCGGCACCCCGGTGGCCCTCGTCGAGGCCAAGGCCCAGCCGCGCGACGTCGTCCTCGGGCAGCTCCCGGTGGTCCGCGGGGACCTGGGGTACGCCGTGTGGCTCGCCAGCCCGTCCGGTCCCGGCGACTCGCAGCGCCTCCAGCTCGACATCCAGGTGAACGGCCTCGACGCCTTCGCCGGCTTCAAGCTCCACGCCGACGCGCGCCTCCTGCAGTGGACCCAGCGGGACCCCACCTTCGTCCCCGGGTCCTCCACGCAGCTCCTGGTCTACGACCTGGAGCTGGCCCAGCGCGATCCGAAGCGGAGCTGGACCGCGGCCTTCGGTCGCGTCATGCCCTGGTTCGCGCCCGGGGCCACCACCTTCGACGGCGTGCAGGGCGGGATGCGCTTCGGACGGACCGAGGTGGGCGTCTTCGGCGGGACCATCCCCATGCCGTACACGACGGAGCCCACGCTCGACCAGTACACCGGGGGTGCCTACGTCCGCTTCGAGGCCCCCCTGGGGGAGACCCTGCTCTCGGGAAGCGCGCGCGCGGCCATCGTGAACACCACCGCCGTGCAGCGCCACTACGAGGCGGAGCTGCTGCTCGGGTACTGGGTGGGGGGCATCCTCTCCGCCAGCGGCGACCTGCGCATGGGGTTCGGCGACGTCCACTCTCCGTCCTACATCGACGCGGGACGCCTCTCGCTCACTCTGCGTCCTGTGCCCATCGTCTGGCTGACCGGGGGGTTCTCCTACTGGGGCCTGCTCCTGCCCAACGACGAGCCCATGGCCACCTATCCCGGCCCGTCGCGGAGGGCCGACGCGTCGGCCGGCGTGGACGCCACCCCCTGGCTGCGCATCGCCGCGCTGGGCGGCTGGGTCGACGACCTCACCTCGGACCTCTCCCACACCTACGTGGGTCCGGAGGTCACCTTCACCCGCGTCCTCGCCGGCCTCTCCTTCGGCTGGCTGAAGGACCTGGGATGGGTCGAGGGTCAGAGCGCCTGGGGGCAGATCGCCTGGGCGCCCAACGACCGCACGCGCCTCACCGGGCGGGTCTCCTGGTACCAGACCACCATGACCGTCGACGGCGTCGCGAACGCGTCGCCGTCGAACGACCTGGGGCTCACGCTGAACGGGACGGTCGGGCTCAACCGGTGGCTCTCGCTCCGCGCCTCGGTGATGCTCCGCGGCAACGTCGACAACTTCGAGGCGTCGGTGCCGTGGGGCACGGCGGCCAACCTGTTCCTGGTCGGCACCTACTGACGCGCTCCCGGGCGGGCGCCCGCGCTACCGGCCGCGGGCGAACGCCTCCATGAACCCGGCGAGCGCGTCCACCCACTCGAAGGGCACGGCATTGTAGGTGGAGACCCGGATGCCGCCGACCGAGCGGTGTCCCTTGAGGCCCACCATCCGGTGCTTCCGGGCCTCGGCCACGAACTGCTCCTCGAGCGCCTCGCTGGGCAGCCGGAAGACCACGTTCATCACCGAGCGGCTCTCCCGCTCCACCGGGGAGCGATAGAAGGCCGGGTTGGCGTCGATGACGCCGTAGAGCCGGGCGGCCTTCCTCCGGTTCTGGGCCTCCATGGCGGCGAGCCCCCCCAGCCCCTTCAGCCAGGCGAGCACGTTGCGCACCATGTACACGCCGAAGGTGGGCGGCGTGTTGTACAGGGACCGGTTCTCGGCGTGCGTGCGGAACTGCAGGATCTTGGGCACGTCCTTGCGACCCCGCTCCAGGAGCGCCTTCGCGACGATGGCCACCACGATCCCCGAGGGGCCGATGTTCTTCTGGGCGCCGGCGTAGACCAGGCCGAACCGGGAGACGTCGATGGGCCGCCACAGGAAGTCGCTCGACATGTCGGCGACGAGCGGGACGCCACCGGTGTCCGGGTAGGCCCGGGAGGCCTCCACGTTGAACTCGATTCCGTGGATGGTCTCGTTGGAGGTGAGGTGGAGGTAGGACGCGCCCGGGTCCACCTTCACCTCCGCGGGGGAGGGGACGCGGACGTAGCTCTTCTCCTTGCCGTCGCCCGTCCCGGTGGTCTGCGCCGCGACCGAGCCGCCCAGCAGGGCGGCCACGACCTTCGCCTCCCCGACGGCCTTCTCGCCCCAGGCACCGGTGACGAGGTACTGGGCCGCCTTGCCCTTCTCGACGAGGTTCATGGGGATCTGGGCGAAGAGCATCGACGCGCCGCCCTGCAGGAACAGGATCTCGTGGGAGTCGGGCACCGCGAGGAGCTCGCGCAGGAGCGAGAGCGCCTCGTCGTGGACCGCCTCGTACTCCTTGCCGCGGTGGCTGTGCTCCATCACCGACATGCCGCTGCCGCCGAGGTCGAGCAGCTCCTCGCGAGCGCGCTCCAGCGCGGGGAGCGGCAGCGCTGCGGGACCGGCGTTGAAGTTGATGGTGCGGGCCATGGGTGCCTCCGGGCTTCGGGAGCGGATCGGGATCGGGGGTTGGACTACCGCGGCGGGGCCGCGGGCGCGCCCGGGGCCGCGCCGCGCTGGCGGAGCTCGGCGATGGCGTTGCCGGCCTGGGCGGCGAAGCGGCCGGACTTGTCGTTGGCGATGACCTTGAGCCAGGTCTCCTCGGCCCGCTTCGCGTCCTTCAGGTCGTAGGCGTAGACCACCCCGGCGTTGAAGAGGCTCTGCATGTGCGCGGGGGCGACCTGGTTGGCCTTCAGGAAGTTGGCGAGCGCCTTGTCGTACTGCCCGAGCTCCCGGTACATGACGCCCTGGTCGGTGAGGACGTCCGGGTTCTTCGGGTCGAGCTCGATGGCCTTGCCGTAGGCCTCGACCGCGGCCTGGAACTGCCGGCTGTCGAAGTAGTCGTTCCCGAGCGAGACCCAGGCGGCGACGTCCTTCGGATTCTGCGCCACGAGCTGCTTGGCGATGGCGATGCGCTGCTCGACCCCGGCGCCCGCGCTCGGGACGTTGGGCGCGCCCACCATGCCCCCCGGGGGCATCCCTCCGCCCGGGGGCATGCCGCCTCCCGGCGGCATGGAGGGCGGCGGCATCGCGCCCGGAGGAGGCGCGGCGACCGGGGAGGCACCGGAGGGAGGCGCGATGGGCGCCGCCGTGACCGGCTCGTTCTTCTTGCAGGCGGCGACGGAGAGGGCGATGGCGAGGACGGCGACGGGTCGGTTCAAGACGTGGATCCTCCGGTGGTCCGGGCCGATCCGGCCGGGAGCTCGCGGCGCAGTCTAGCCCGAACGGGGCTGGATTCAAGGTGCGGGGACGCGGCTGCGCCCCCTCGTCTAAGCGGGTATCCTCCCCCGCGCCATGCCCCTCCCGACGCTCGTCCTCGTCGACCGGAGGCCGCGGAGCGCGGCCCTGGCGGCGCTCGCGGCGGCCGTCGAGTCCGACCCGCGGTGCGCGCCGATCCCCGTCCGGTTCGCGACCCCGGGGGATGCGCTGCGGAGGGCGCTCCGGGAGCCGGCGGGCGCGGGGTCGGTGGTGGTGGGATGGTCCATGACCACCGCCAGGCTCGACGGCGCGGCGGCCGAGCTCCGGTCCGCTCGCGCGGATGGCCGACCGGCCGGCGGGATCCTGCACGTGGCCGGTGGGCCCCACCCGACCGCCGACCCGGCCGGCACGCTCGCGCTCGGGTTCGACCTGGTCGCGATCGGGGAGGGCGAGGGGACGCTCACCGCCCTCCTGTCGCGCCTGGCCGCGGGGGAGGGTCCGGCCGGGCCGGGCCTGGCGTGGAGGGACGGAAACGATGTCCGTGTCGGCCGGCCGGCCCCCGCCGTGGATCTCGACGCGGTTCCCCCGTTCCCCTCCCGCCTGCCCCGCCTCGGTCCCATCGAGATCACCCGCGGGTGCGAGCACGCGTGCCGCTTCTGCCAGACCACCCACCTGCACGGAGGGCGGGTGCGCCACCGGTCGGCGTCCCGAGTCGCCGAAGCGGCCCGGGAGATCGTCCGGCGGGGAGGGAGGGACATCCGGTTCGTCTCGCCGAGCGCGCTCTCGTGGGGATCCGGTGGCGGCGAGCCCCGGCCGGAGGCGGTGGACGAGCTCCTCTCGCGCGTGCGGGAGGCGGCGGGCGCCGCGGCGCGGATCTGGTTCGGCACCTTCCCGTCCGAGGTCCGTCCCGAGCACGTGTCGCCGGAGGCGCTCCGCGTGCTCCGGCGCCACGTGGAGAACGACCACCTCGCCATCGGCGGACAGTCCGGGTCAGACGCGGTCCTCGACGCCTGCCACCGCGGGCACCGGGCGGAGGACGTCCGCCGCGCGGTCCGGCTGGCCCGGGAGGCCGGATTCCGCTCCCGGGTCGACCTCATCTTCGGCCTCCCCGGGGAGTCGCCCGACGACGCCGCGGCGACGCGGTCGCTCGCCGCGGAGCTGGCCGCCGCCGGGGCCGAGATCCACGCCCACGCGTTCCTGCCGCTGCCCGGGACCCCCTGGGCCCGGGCCGAGCCCGGCCGGATCGACGACGAGACCCGGGCGCTCCTGGACCGGCTCGCGGGGCAGGGGCGCGCGTCGGGACCGTGGCGGATCCAGGAGCGCCGCGCGGCGGCGGCCACGGACCGGCGCTAGATCCCGGCCTTCCCCCGGCAGGAGGCAGGCGATGCCAGCGAACAAGACCCAGCCCACCCGGGCGAGCGTGTCCGCCTTCCTCGCCGCCGTGGCGCGCCCCGAGGTCCGCAGGGACGCCCGGGCCCTCGCCGCGCTGATGCGGCGGGTGACCGGGGAGCGCGCCGTGCTCTGGGGCACGGGCATCGTCGGCTTCGGCCTTCGTCACTACCGGTACGACTCGGGGCGCGAGGGGGACGCGCCGGTGATCGCGTTCTCCCCCCGGTCCGACCGGCTGACCCTCTACCTCGCGTGCGACCTCGACCGGCACCGGTCGCTGCTCGCCCGCCTGGGCCGCCACGCGCGGGGCAAGGGATGCCTCCACGTCCGGCGCCTCGAGGACGTGGACGGAAGCGTCCTCGAGGAGCTGGTGCGCGCCGCGGCGGCGGGGGAGCCCGCCACGGCGCGCTGAGATCGACGGCTACTTGTGCACCTGCCCGATGGCCATGATCTTGCCTGGCCCGTGGCAGATGAGGCACTGCTCGATGTCGGTCCCGGCCAGCGTGGAGCGGGCGTCGTAGAAGTTCCCGCCGTTCGCCTCCATGTGGGCCCGGGCCGCCGGCGCGTCGTGGCAGGCTGAGCACGCGGCCGTGATCGGCGAGATGGCGAGCGTGGTCCCCGCCGCCTGCACCGTGACGTTCGTGGCGGCGTTGTAGGAGAAGCCCACGCCGTAGTTCGTCAACCCGGATCCGTCCACGTACGGCGAGATCTGGAACCAGCTCGCGGGGTTCGTGGCCGGGTTCGAGTCGTAGGTGCCGACGCCCACCGTGCTGGGGAGCATGTTGGGCAGCGCCGACTGGGTCGAGGCCAGGCTGAAGTCGTAGGCCCCGTCGACGTGGCACGCGCGGCAGGTGTCGAGCGCCGCCGGGAAGCCCACGCCGCTGAAGTCCTCGTCCGGGGAGGTGGCGTGCCAGGTGAACCGCGTCTGGCGGATCC
Source organism: Anaeromyxobacteraceae bacterium (assembly GCA_037443385.1). Lineage (GTDB taxonomy): Bacteria > Myxococcota > Myxococcia > Myxococcales > Anaeromyxobacteraceae > CAIOAK01. The sequence continues at coordinate 4,980 of JBBIOL010000017.1, read as the reverse complement.
GCCCGGCGTGGAGCGAGTGGATGAAGTCCTTGGCGTTGGCCGACCAGCCGCTGCTCGTCCGGTTCGGGTTGTGGCACCAGGAGCAGCTGGTGGCGTCGTTGCGCTGGCCGGCGTGGAAGGTCGGCGCCGCCCCGATGGAGACGTGGCAGGTGTTGCACTTGGCGTTGGCCACGATGGTGCGGCGGCCGGTGAACCCGGTGCCCACCTTCCAGACGTCAGGGGCGGGGACGATGAGGCCGCCCACGCCGATGGACTTGCCGGGCAGGGCCGGCGTGTAGGGGTACTTGGGGAGGTTGATCTGGGTGATGGGGGGCGTGCTCCCGAGCGCGTAGGTGAAGCCCACCCCGCCGGAGAACAGGGTGGCGTTGGCCGGCACCTGCACCCCGGTGAGGGTGATGGTGTAGAGGCCGGTCACCCCGCCGATGGTGGCCGGGCCGGAGAGGGTGCCCGCGCCGGCGCCGGTCGCGGTCCCGGCCCAGATGGCCTTCACGTAGCCGCTCGCCGAGGCGTTGTAGTCGGCGGGCGCGGAGAGCCCGTCCTGCGGAACCGCCCAGACGAAGTACACCGAGGGTGAACCGCGGAAGTCGCTGGTGATGAGCTCCGGCTTGTTGACCGGGTCGAAGGTGCCGAAGTCCACGTCGGCGCCGTCCCGCTGGATCTTGAAGGTGATGGTCGGACGCCGGGTGCCGCTGGCGTCGGCCACCGCCGAGACCGTCCCCACCACGTAGTTGAACCGCGAGGCGCCGGACGGCACCACGTTGGCGGCCGCCACCCAGGCGGCGTTGGTGTTGCTGTTGGTGCCGGTGGCCGTGACCGACGCGTTGGGATCGGGGGGCGCCACCGCGACGTGGTAGCCGCGGATGGCGTCCGGCGAGTGGCAGAGGACGCAGGTCTCGGGCTCGGTGCGGGGGCCACCGAAGTGGTCGCAGGGCAGCGGCAGGCCGGTGGTGGGATCGGTCTCGACCCCGCCGCTGAAGCCGGGGCGGCACAGGCGGCCCACCGAGGTGGAGGTGAAGTTCACGTAGTCGTGGCACGAGCCGCAGGACTCGACGCGCGGACGCGTGAAGGCCTGGTCGCCCTGCGCCGGCGCCGGGAGCGGGCCCGGGCCGTCCGGGTCACCGTGGCAGGCGGCGCAGTTGCGGATGTCCTGCGGGTAGGTGGCCTCGATGTCGTGGAACCAGTTGCTGCAGGGCTTGGCGACGGTGCACGTGCACGGACTCGCCACCGAGCAGGTGCGGAAGCCCCCGCTGGCCGTGGGGTCGGTCTGGGTCCCCTGGCTGTTCGTGCCGGAGGTCTGCCCCTGCTGGAGGTGCTCGGCCCGGTGGATGCGGTGGATGAAGACCGACGAGTTCGCGGCCGGGTTGTTGGTGCGGCCGGGGTTGTGGCAGACGTTGCAGTAGGTGGCCTCGACGCGCGCGGCGCCGTGGAAGGCGCTGCCCACCGTGGTCTCGGGGCGGAAGCCGGCGTGGCAGTTGTTGCAGTTGGCGGTGGTGACGATCTGGCGCTGCTGCGGGGTGCCCACGCCGCCGGGCAGGAAGTTCTCCTCGTGATCGTGGGCGAAGAAGGTGCGGGTGTTCGTGGTGTCCACGGTGTCGACCTGGCGGGCCACCTGGATCCACAGGGTGTGGGTGACCGTCGCCGCGCCCAGCGTGACCGGACTGGTGATGGAGACGGTGGTGTTCGACCCGGAGGTGGTGGTCTTCGTGCCGCCGGTGGGGAAGGCGTAGGTGTAGTCGCCCGCGCCCGATCCGTTCTCGACGAGCACGCCCTTGAACTGGGCGTCGTCGGCGGCCGGCGTGGCGGTGGGGAAGGACGGCGTGAAGGAGGTGGGCTGGATCACCACGTCGGCCGGGGTCGGGGGCGTGGCGGTGGGCTTGGTCGCGCTGCCCGACTGCGTGAGGACCGCGTACGGGAGCATGCCCGTGGCGTCGGTCTGGATGGTGGCCAGCGCGAAGCGCGGCGCGAAGGCGGTGTTCACCGAGTAGATGCCGCGCACGTCGACGGGGAAGCCCAGGTCGTCGGCCAGGCGGAACCGGACCACGACCGGGTCCGCCGCGGAGGCCTGGGTGATGCTCACCACCGTCAGGTTGACGCCGGTGGAGGACGTGGACCGGCCGGGCACGCCGCCCGGGCCGCTCGGGCCGGTGGGGCCGGTCGGCCCCGTGGAACCGGTGGCGCCGGTGGCGCCGGTCGGACCGGTGGGACCGGTGGCGCCCGTGGGACCGGCGGCGCCGGGCGTGCCCTGCGGTCCGGTGGTGCCGGAGCAGGCGAGGAGGCCGGTGCAGGCGGCGGCCAGGACCGCGAGAACGGGGAGCGACGTCGTGCGCATGTGACCCTCCAGCGATGACCGCGCGTGGCCCTCGGCGCGCCCTCGCGCCATTCACTCGCGGCAAACGTTCGAGGTGACACACTACGCCGAGGTTCGCGGGGCGGGGAGGGGGCGCGCGCGCCCGTATCACCAAAAGTCTTTGTTCTCCGCGCGACCGCGACGGAGCCGCGCCGGAGCCGAAACAAGCAAGAATTGTTGCCTCGCCCCGTCCCGGGGGCAGCCTCAGGGGACGTGCACGGGGGAGCACACGTACGTGCCCACGACGTCGCCCAGGCCGTGCTGGTCGTTGTAGCCCCAGCACCAGCGCTCCCCGTCCACGGAGACGCCGCAGACCGAATCGAGGGCGTTGTGGATGGTCCTCATCGGCGGAAGGCCGGGGACGGCGGTGGGGGCCGTGAGGTGCCAGCCGACCGAGCCCGGGCCCATGCCCAGCCCGCATCGGCTCCCCTTGCCCCAGCAGTAGACCACGTGGTCGGCGCCCAGGGCGCAGCTGGCGGTGCACCCGGGCTGCACGTCCACGGGCGTCACTCCTCCGGGAAGGGTGATCCGGCCGGACGGATCGGTCGTTCCGGTCGTGCAGGCCCCTGGCTCCGTCGTCCAGCAGTAGGCGGCGTCGTCGACGCCGATCCCGCAGTCGATGAAGTGGGACGAGCGGATGGTCCGCAGCGGCGCCGTCCCCGGGAACGGTACCGGGCCCCCCGTGAAGTCGAAGCAGTGGACGGCCCCACCCCCGTCGACGGCGCAGACCGAGAGGGTGGCCAGGCCGAAGTCGGTGAAGGTCCCGGGCATCTCCACCCGGTCGCGCGGCGTCGTCACGTACCCGTACTCCGAGCAGAAGAGCCTCCCCCCGGTCGACAGCGCACAGAGCTTCTGGTCGAGTGCCACCTTCTTGAAGGCGAGCCCGGTGTCCTCGTACATCCGGACGGGCGTCCGCCACGTTCCGCCCCAGCAGTGAAGCTCGCCGGCCCGGATGGCGCAGACGAAGCCCTGCTGGCCGATCAGCTGATCGAAGGGCCCGGGCATGGCCACCGGCGTCGGGGTGGGGAAGCCGTACTCCCAGGTGCGTCCGTCCCCCACCAGCGTCGTCCCGCCGCCCCAGCAGTATCCCCTGCCGTCGAGGGCCTGGCCGCAGTAGGTATGGCCCCTTCCCTCGACGCTCTGCCAGGCGAGGGCGGACGCCTGGAGGCAGCGCCCGGTGGCGCCCCGGTCGCACCGGAGGCCCGGGTCGCAGGTGAAGTCGAGGCCGCAGCACGGCTGGCTCGGGCCACCACACCGGTCCGGTGGGGCCTGGCAGGTCCAGGCCTGGCAGGCGAGATCGGCCCCGCACGAGCCATTCGCGCCGCAGCAGGGGAGGCCGATCGCCCCGCACGCGTCCCAGATCGTCTGGGGGCGGGAGGTCGACCCGCATCCGGCCAGGGCGAGGACGACCAGCATCGAGGGCAGGACAGGGGCGCGAGGAGCGAGCATGATCGCCGGACCCTAGCGGAGTCGTTCACCGATCGTCAACGCGGGTCGCCACGAAGCGACACCGCACAAGAGGTGGGGCGCCCGGGAATCGAAACTGCCGAACCGCAACACGCCAACCTGCCGACGGGGCACGCCTTTCGTCGGGAAAGCGTTGCGGGACAGCGGCTTCGATTCCTCGTCGCAGTCCTCGGGAGTCCGCTCCAGTCGACCGGAATCCGCCTCCGGCTTGGAGACATCTTGGAGACGAGCAGGCCGAGCGAAGATTCGAAACCGGTCGTGGGCTCGGGATCGAGTTGCCGCGCACGTCGGCCGAGAACGCGGTAACGGCTGATCGTCGGCTGCACGAGTCGATGTTGTAAGGGTCAAGTCCCGCCGCGACGGGGGCAACGGCCATCGAATGGCACTTGACTTATCGTAACCTTCCGCAAAGTGAAGATGATCGAGGAACTCACGGTCACATCTTGTGGCCTCGCCCGTCTTGTACGTTGAGGCCCCCCAGCCCCCGGTTTCCCGGGGAGTGCGCGGGGGCCTCCTGCAATTCGCTCCGGAGGGGGTCGAGATGGGGACGTGGCAAGGCGCGCGGCGGCGGGCCGTCGTGGGAGTGGTCGTCGGCGTGGTGGTGTTGCTGGGTGGGGCCGGGATCGCGCTCGCGGGTGGCGGGAAGGTCGGTCCCTTGATCTCGGGCAACTGTGGGTCGACGCCGCCGAGACCGACGTGCTGGTCGGCGTGGACCTGCGTGGACGGGGAGTGGGTCCACACGCCTTCGGCAGCGGGAACCAGCTGCACCGACGGCGTCGCCTGTACCTACAACGACCGGTGCGACGGGGCGGGAACCTGCTCCGGGACGGCGATCACGTGCACGAGCGACCAGTGCAACACCCGCGCCTGCAACGGGACGTCCTCCTGCACGGTGACGCCGAAGACCAACGGGACGACCTGCAGTGACGGAAACGCCTGTACCCAGACCGATACCTGCCAGGCAGGGGCCTGCGTGGGGTCGAACCCGGTGACGTGCACGGCTTCGGACCAGTGCCACGACGTTGGGACCTGCAACACCTCGACAGGCGCCTGCTCAAACCCGGCGAAATCGAACGGGACGACCTGTAGCGATGGGAACGCCTGCACCCAGACCGACACCTGCCAGGGCGGGATCTGTTCCGGAGCGAATCCGGTCGTCTGCTCGG
>JBBIOL010000016.1:0-49121 GCA_037443385.1 Anaeromyxobacteraceae bacterium | reverse complement strand
GGGCGGCGCGGAGGCCGTCGCCGCGGCCGGGCGCGCACTCGCCGCCGGGCGGATCGTGGCCGTGAAGGGGCTGGGCGGCTACCACCTGGCCTGCGACGCGACCTCCTCCGCGGCCGTGCGGACGCTGCGCCTTCGCAAGCGCCGGGAGGAGAAGCCGCTCGCCGTCCTGGTCGCCGACCTGGCGGGAGCCGAGGGGCTCGGGATCCTCTCCGACCCCGAGCGGGCGCTGCTCCGCTCCCCGGGGCGCCCGGTGGTGCTGGTGCCGCGGCGCGTTGGCGCGGCGCTCGCCCCGGAGATCGCGCCCGGCGCCTCGACCGTCGGGCTCCTCCTCCCCTACTCGCCGCTCCACCACCTGCTCGTCGCGGCGGCGGGCCGGCCGCTCGTGCTCACCTCGGGCAACCTCTCCGACGAGCCCATCGCCTACCGGGACGGGGACGCGATCGCGCGCCTGGGCGGGATCGCCGACCTGCTCCTCGTGCACGACCGGGAGATCGAGGCGCGGGCCGACGACTCGGTGGCGCGCGTCCTCCTGGGCCGGCCGGTCGTGCTGCGCCGCGCCCGCGGCCTCGTGCCCGAGCCGGTCCGGGTGGCCCGCCCCTTCCCGCGCCCGGTGCTGGCCTGCGGGGCCCACCTCAAGAACGCCTTCTGCCTGGCCACCGGCGAGGAGGCGGTGCTCGGGCCGCACGTCGGCGACCTCGAGAACCTGGAGGTGCTGGCCTCCTTCGAGGAGTCGGTGGCGCGCCTCGAGCGTTTCCTCCGGGTGAAGCCGGCGCTACTCGCCCACGACCTCCACCCCGACTACCTCTCCACCCGTTACGCGCGGGAGCGCGCGCGCCGCGAGGGGATCCCGGCGGTGGCGGTGCAGCACCACCACGCCCACGCCGCCGCCGCCATGGCCGAGCACGGCCTGCCGGGGCCGGTGCTGGCGCTCGCCTGGGACGGCGCCGGGCTCGGCACCGACGGCACCGCCTGGGGGGGCGAGCTCCTGCTCGCCCGGCGGGACGGCTTCGACCGGCTCGCCACCTTCCGGCCGCTGCCGCTCGCCGGGGGGGATCGGGCGGTGCGCGAGCCCTGGCGTCTCGCCCTCGTCGCGCTCGAGCAGGCGCTGGGCGGGCCGCCGCCCGACGGGGCCTTCCCGGTGCTCGAGGCCGTGCCGCGGGAGGACCGGGAGGTGGTGCGGCGCATGGTGGCGGTGGGGCTGAACGCGCCGGCGGCGCACGGCGCCGGGCGGCTCTTCGACGCGGTGGGCGCGCTCGCGCTGGGGCGTGGGGTGTCGCGCTTCGAGGGGCAGGTGGCGATGGCCCTCGACGCCGCGGCCGACGGGACGGCGGAGGGGAGCTACCCGTTCCTCGTCGACACCACGCTCCACCCGTGGCAACTCGACTGGCGACCGCTCATCCGGGCCGCCGCCGAGGACCTCCTGCGCGGGACGCCTCCCGGCGTCGTCTCCATGCGCTTCCACCGGGCCCTCGCCTCGGCCGGGGCGGAGCTCCTCCGGCTCGCCGCCGGGCGTCACGGCCGCCTCCCTGCCGTGCTCACCGGCGGGGTCTTCCAGAACGGTCGCCTGGCCGGGCTCCTGGCCGGGGAGATCCGGGGCCGTTTCGATGTATACCTCCCCGGTCGGGTACCCCCGGGGGATGGAGGCATCGCCCTGGGACAGGCGGTGGTGGCCTCCGCACTCTCCGCGGCCTGACGGGAGATCGTCGTCATGTGCCTGGGTGTTCCCGGAAAGGTCCTCTCCATCTCCGACGACGGGATGTCGGCGCAGGTCGACTTCTTCGGCGTCCAGAAGGAACTGCGCCTCGACATCGTGGACGTGCCGGTCTCGGTCGGGGACTACGTGCTGAACCACGTCGGCTTCGCCATCCGGCGCATCCCGCCCGAGGAGGTCGGCGAGACGCTGGCGCTCTTCGACCAGATCCTGAAGGAGGCCGCCGGCGACGACCTCATGGCCGAGGACGTCCGCGGGGAGATGGCCGCCGGGCGGCCGCCCCCGGGCGAGGGCGGCCGTGGCTGACCCCGCGAGCGAGCTCAAGTTCCGCGACCCGGTGCGCGGGCGCGCCCTCACCGAGGCGCTGGCCCGCGAGGTCGAGGCGGCCGGGCGCACGCTGTCGGTCATGCACGTCTGCGGCAGCCACGAGCAGGCCATCGCCCGCTTCGGCCTGCGCGCCGCCTTCCCGCGCGGGCTCGACGTGATCATGGGGCCGGGCTGCCCGGTCTGCGTCACCGACACCCCGGAGGTGGACGAGGCGGTGGCGCTGGCCGCGCAGGGAGCCACGGTGTGCACCTACGGCGACATGCTGCGCCTGCCCGGCACGGTGCGCTCGCTCGCCGACGCCCAGGCCGAGGGCGGCCGGGTGGAGGTGGTCTACAGCGTGACCCAGGCGGTGGACCTGGCCCGCGCCCGCCCCGCCGAGCAGGTGGTCTTCTTCGCGAGCGGCTTCGAGACCACCGCGGTGGCCACCGCCGCGGTGCTGCTCGGCGGCGTGCCGGAGAACTTCTCGGTGCTCTCCGCGCACAAGTACGTGCCCGCGGCCATGGACCTCGTCTCCGAGATGAAGGAGACGAACATCGAGGGGTTCGTCGCCGCCGGCCACGCCGCCGCCATCACCGGCTGGGGGATCTTCGAGCCCTTCGCGGCCCGCACCGGCACGCCGGTGGTGGTGGCCGGCTTCGAGCCGCTCGACGTGCTGGCGGCGGTGCTGGAGTTGGTCCGCCTGATCCGCGCCGGGCGCCCGGAGGTGGTGAACTGCTACCCGCGCTGCGTCTCGCGGGAGGGCAACCTGCCCGCCCTCGCCAAGCTCTGGCAGGTCTTCGACGTGGTGGGGGGCAACTGGCGCGGCATCGCCACGGTCCCGCGCGGCAACCTCGAGCTTCGCCCCGCCTTCGCCCACGCCAACGCGCGACACCGCTTCCGCATCGACACCGCGCTCGTGGGCGGCGCCTCGACGAACCTGCTCGCCGAGCACTGCATCTGCGGGAAGATCATGTCCGGCCTGGCGAAGCCGTCCGACTGCCCGCTCTTCGGGAGGGAATGCCGGCCCGAGTCGCCGGTGGGAGCCTGCATGGTCTCCTCCGAGGGCTCCTGCAAGATCTGGCACGTCTACGGCGGCCCGCCCGACCTGGCGGAGGTGGCCTGATGGCCAGCGACCGCATCGGCATGAAGCACGGCGCGGGCGGCCGGGCCATGCGCGCCCTCATCGAGGAGGTGTTCCTGGGGCTGGCCTCGCCCGTGGACGGGATCGGCCTCGCCGCGCTCGACGACGGGGCCGCCATCCGGGTGGGCGACCGCTGGCTCGTCGTCACCACCGACTCGCACGTGGTCCACCCCATCTTCTTCCCCGGCGGCGACATCGGCCGGCTGGCCGTCAGCGGGACGGTGAACGACCTCGCCATGATGGGGGCCACCGAGCCGCTCGCGCTCACCTGCGCGGTCATCCTGGAGGAGGGGTTCCCGCGCGAGGACCTCGTCCGCGTGCGCGACTCGATGCTCGAGGCCAGCCGCGAGGCCGGCGCCCCCATCGTCACCGGCGACACCAAGGTGATGGGGCACGGCGAGGTGGACGGGATCGTGCTCAACACCGCCGGGGTGGCGCTCTGCGACCGGGTGGTCACCGACGCCGGGCTGCACCCCGGCGACCGGATCCTGGTCACCGGAAGCGTGGGCGACCACGGCATGGCGGTGATGGTGAAGCGCCACGCGCTCGGCATCCAGGGGAACCTCCGGAGCGACGTCGCGCCGCTGAACGGCCTCGTCCGCGCCGCGCTCTCGGCCGGCGGCGCCGGGGTGGTGGCCATGAAGGACCCCACCCGCGGCGGGCTCGCGTCCGTGCTCCACGAGATGGCGGGCAAGGCCCGGGTCGGGGTCCTGCTCGACGAGACCGCGGTGCCGGTGAACCCCGAGGTCCGCGCCGCCGGCGAGGTGCTCGGGATCGACCCGCTCGTGGTCGCCAACGAGGGGAAGGCGGTCCTGGGCGTGCGCCCGGAGGCGGCCGACCGCGTGCTGGCCGCCCTGCGCGCCCATCCGCTGGGGCGCCGCGCCGCCATCGTGGGGACGGCCATCGCCGAGCGTCCGGGCCAGGTGATCCTCGACACCGGCCTGGGGCGCCGGCTGCTCGCCGAGCCGGACGGCGAGCCCCTGCCCCGGATCTGCTGAGGCGACGCGTGCACGAGTACGCGCTGGTGGAGGCCCTGGTGCGACAGGTGGAGACGCTGCTCCGGCAGCGCCGGGCCGTGGCCGTCCACCGGGTGGTGGTCTCGATGGGGGAGCTCGCCGGGGTGGACCCGGAGCTCTTCCGGACCGCCTACGACACGTTCCGTGAAGGGACGGCCTGTGCCGGCGCCGCGCTCGACCTGCGCCCGGTGGCGGCGCGCTGGGCCTGCCCGGGGTGCGGGCGGGCCTTCGCGCGCGGGGACGTGCTCACCTGCGCCCCCTGCGGGATGCCGGCCCGGCTCGACCCGGCCGGCGAGGAGCTGCGCCTGGAGACGGTCGAGATGGAGGTGCCCTGATGTGCACGACCTGCGGATGCGGCGACACGAGCCTGGTCCCGGTGGAGGTTCACGAGCGGATCCTGGCCGGCAACGACCGGGTGGCGACCCACAACCGCGAGCACTTCGCCGCCGCCGGCGTGCTGGCAGTGAACCTGATGGGCTCGCCCGGCGCCGGGAAGACCGCGCTGCTCGAGGCGACGGCGCGGGCCTCCGGCGGGCGCTGGCGGCTCGGCGCGGTCTCCGGCGACCTCGCCACCGACAACGACGCCCGGCGTCTCGAGAAGGCCGGCATCCCCTCCCGGGCCATCACCACCGGCCAGGGCTGCCACCTCGACGCGCAGCTGGTCCACGACGCGCTGCACGGGTTCGCCTGGAAGGAGACCGACGTCTTCTTCATCGAGAACGTGGGCAACCTGGTCTGCCCGGCGGTGTACGACCTGGGCCAGGCCGCGAACGTGGTGGCGCTCTCGGTGACCGAGGGGGAGGACAAGCCCCTCAAGTACCCGGTCATGTTCAAGGGCGCCGACCTGGTGCTGCTCACGAAGTGCGACCTGCTCCCCCACCTCGACGTGGACGTGGCCCGGATCCGGGACGGGCTCGCGCGGGTCATGCCGCGCCCCGAGGTGATCGAGCTCTCGGCCCGCACCGGCGCGGGGGTGGACGGGTGGATCCGCTGGCTCGAGGCCCGCCGGGCGGCGCTGCCGCGCGCGACGGGAGCGGCCGCGCACGTGCACACCCACGTGCACACCCACGCGCACCCGCACGTCCACGAGCACGCCCACGAGCACCGGCACGCCGACGGGACGGTCCACTCCCACCCGCACGGGCACGAGCACGCCCACGGTCACCTCCACGTGCCCGGCGCGGAGGGCGATCACGCCCACGGCGGGGCCGACCACGCTCACACGACCGGGAGCGGGCACGACCACGGCCACTGAGGTCGGACCGACCGCCGGCGCTACGACGCGGCGCGGGTCTCCCACCCCAGCCCGGCCCGCCGGGCCGCCAGCTCCGCCTCCGCCGCGGCGATCCGCTCCCGGGTGGTGGCCATGAGCCGCACCACGTCGGAGCCGGTCATTCCCTTCGTCTCGATGGGCTCGAGCACGCGCACCAGGACGAGCGTGGGCCGGATCCACGGGCTGCCCTTCGGCATGCCGAAGGCCGAGCCGGTCACCGCCACCGGGAGGATGGGCACCTGGGCCTCGATGGCGAGCCGGAAGGCCCCGGGCTTGAACGCGCCCATCTTGCCGTCGCGGCTGCGCGTGCCCTCCGGGAAGATCATGACCGGCATGCCGCGGTCCAGGTACCAGCGGGCCCGGGAGAGGGCGGCGCCACCGCTCTCGCGATCGCCGCGGTTCACCGGGATGTCGCCCGAGAGCCGGAAGAAGAGTCCGAAGAAGGGGATCTTGAAGATCTCCTCCTTGGCGATCCACTTCATCTCCCTGCGCTGGCGCGACATGGCGAAGATGTCGAGGAACGACTGGTGGTTCGAGGTGCAGACGTAGGCGCCCCGGGCCGGCTGCTCGCCCTCGATGCGCACGTGCCAGAACGGGAAGACGTAGGTGGGCGTCGAGCCGGCGAGCCGGAGGAAGCGGCCCGGGATCCTCCGCGTCGCGTCGAAGGGCAGCGTCACCACGGTGAGCAGGACGAGCACCGGGAACGCGAGGACGATGAGCACCACCGAGACGACGTAGGACAGGGCCGCGAGCAGGTTCACGACGAGCCGGGGGAGGCGGGGCGGGCGCACGGCCGGATCTCTTACCATTTCCCGCTACAATCCCGCACCGTGCCCGAGCTCCCGGACGTGACGCTCTACGTCGACGCGCTGCGTGATCGCCTGGTGGGGCACCCGCTCGAGCGGGTCCGGCTGGGCAGCCCGTTCCTCCTGCGCACGGTCGAGCCGTCGCCGTCCCTTCTCGCGGGGCGCCGGGTCGTCTCGGTGGAGCGGATGGGCAAGCGGATCGTGCTCGGGTTCGACGGCGACCTCTTCCTCGCCCTCCACCTCATGATCGCCGGACGGCTCCACTGGCGGCCGCCGGGCGCCCGCCTGCCCGGCAAGGTGGGGCTCGCCGCGCTCGACTTCCCGGACGGCACGCTCACCCTCACCGAGGCCGGCACGAGACGACGGGCCGCCCTCCACGCGCTGCGCGGGCGGGCGGCGCTCGCGGCGCTCGATCGGGGCGGCATCGAGCCGCTCGAGGCCACCCCGTCCGGTTTCGCCGCCGCGCTGCGCCGCGAGAACCACACCCTGAAGCGCGCGCTCACCGATCCCCGGATCCTCTCCGGGATCGGCAACGCCTACTCCGACGAGATCCTGCACCGGGCGCGCCTCTCCCCCATGCAGCTCACCTCCCGGCTCGACGACGCGGCGATGGAGCGGCTGCGGGTGGCCACGGTGGAGGTCCTGTCCACCTGGACCGACCGGCTCCGCCGCGAGGCCGGGGGCGCGTTCCCGGAGGGGGTCACCGCCTTCCGGGAGGGGATGGCGGTGCACGGCCGCCACCGCGAGCCCTGTCCCGACTGCGGCACGTCGGTGCAGCGCATCGTCCACGCGACGAACGAGACCGACTACTGCCCGCGCTGCCAAACCGGCGGGCGCATCCTCTCCGACCGGTCGCTCTCCCGGCTGCTCCGGGACGACTGGCCGCGCACGGTCGAGGAGATGGAGGCGCTCGAGGAGCGCCGGCGCTGATAGTCTCCCGCCACCCCCGGAGGGCGCGCATGAGGACCCGCATCACCGAGCTGTTCGGAATCGAGCACCCCATCGTCCAGGGCGGCATGCACTTCGTCGGCTTCGCCGAGCTGGCCGCGGCGGTCTCCAGCGCGGGGGGGCTGGGGATCATCACCGGACTCACCCAGCGGACCCCGAAGCTCCTCGCCGCCGAGATCCGCCGGTGCCGGGAGATGACCGACCGCCCCTTCGGCGTGAACCTGACCTTCCTGCCGTCCGTGACCCCGCCCGACTACCCGGGCTACGTGCGGGCCATCGTGGAGGGCGGGGTGAAGATCGTGGAGACCGCCGGGAACAACCCGCAGGCCGTGCTCCCCCACCTGCACGCCGCCGGCGTGAAGGTGATCCACAAGTGCACCTCGGTGCGCCACGCGCTGAAGGCCCAGTCCATCGGCTGCGACGCGGTGAGCGTGGACGGCTTCGAGTGCGGCGGCCACCCGGGCGAGGACGACGTCCCGAACTTCATCCTCCTGCCGCGCGCCGCCGACGAGCTGCGCATCCCCTTCGTGGCCTCGGGCGGCATGGCCGACGGGCGCTCGCTGGTGGCCGCGCTGGCGCTCGGCGCCGACGGCATCAACATGGGCACCCGCTTCATCGCCACCCGGGAGGCGCCGGTCCACGAGAACGTGAAGCGGGCCATCGTGGCGGCGACCGAGCTCGACACGCGCCTCGTGATGCGGCCGCTCCGCAACACCGAGCGGGTGCTGCGCAACGCCGCGGTGGACCGGATCCTCGAGAAGGAGCGCAGGCTGGGCGCGGCCCTCAAGTTCGAGGACATCCTCGGCGAGGTGGCCGGCGTCTACCCGCGCATCATGCAGGGCGGGGAGATGGATGCGGGCGCCTGGTCGTGCGGCATGGTGGCCGGGCTCATCCACGACATACCCACCGTGAAGGAGCTCGTCGACCGGATCATGGCCGAGGCCGAGTCCATCGTGCGCGAGCGGCTGGGCGGGCTCCTCCGCGCCTGACCGGCCCGGCTACGACGCCGGTCGGGGCTTCCGCGCGTCGACGAGCCTCCGGTAGAGCGCCTCCAGCCGGTCGGCCGATGCCTCCACCCGGTAGCGCTGCGCGGCCTCGCGGTAGCCCTCCCGCGCCCGCGCCAGGCCGGCCGGATCCTCGATCCAGCGGTCGATGCGGGCGGTGAGCGCGTCGCGATCGCCGGTGGGGAAGAGGAACTCGGGGGAGAGGGCGAACTGGGGCGTGGCCGACAGGGGCGAGTCGGCGATGACGCAGGGCAGGCCGCAGGCCATCGCCTCCAGCACCGACATGCACTCGACCTCGACGTTGGCGGCGTGGACGCAGAGGTCGGCGCCCCCGTAGTAGCGGATGAGCTCGTGGGGCGCGAGCCAGCGGAACACCGGCGGGTTCGTGAGCCCCCGGCCCTGCTCCTCGAGGCGCGCCCGCTGCGGGCCGTCGCCGAGGATCACGAGCTGGATGCGGGACTCGTGGCGCGACCGGCGGATGGCCTCGATGGTGAGGTCGTGCCGCTTCTCCCGGGCGAGCCTCCCCACCGAGAGGATGGTGAAGCGGCCCTCGAAGGTCTCGCAGGCGGCGCGCGGCAGCGGATGGTACGCGGCCGGGACCCCGTTCGAGATGACCTCGGTCGGGGCCCGAAGCCCGTAGCGGCGGAGTTCCCGCTCGGCGAAGGCGCTCGGGCAGAGCACGGCGTCGGACCGGTCGTAGGTGGTGCGCAGGAAGAACCGGTACACCTGGTCCACCGCCCAGGGGCTGCGCACGCCCACGTTGTGGAGCAGGTGCTCGGCCTGCACGTGGAAGGTGGAGAGCACCGGGACGCCGGCCGCGCGGGCCACCCCGATGGCCCGGATCCCCAGCCAGAAGGGGAACTGGTTGTGGACCACGTCCTGGCGCCCGATGACGTCCGCGAGGATGCGCCGGTCCGGCCAGGCGAAGGGCAGCCTCATCTTCTGCATGATGTTGCCGGGCGTGGGGATGACCCAGGTCCTGAGCGGCGTCTTCCCGGGCGCGGGAGCGCCGGTGGCCAGGATCTCCACCTGGTGGCCGCGGGAGCGCAGGATCTCGGTGAAGCGGCGGGTGGAGACGACCGCGCCGTTGTTGGCGTCGTCCCAGGCGTCGATGACCATCACGATGCGAAGCGGTCGCACGGCGCCGGAATCTACCCCGGGGCGGCGTGGGCGCCCGGGGAATTCCGGGCACTTCGCACGCCGGGCGTCCCCGCCGGGACCCCGATGGGCGGGCCAGCAAACCGGGTTTTGACAATCTTTACGGTTTCGCGCTGCGTCATTTTCTTTCGTTGACAGACCGCGTGGAAACGGGTTCTTTGCTCGCTCCACCGAAACGAAGGGAGCTCCGATGTCCGCCGATTCGTCCTCGAAGAACCCCGTCACCAGCGGCAAGAAGATCCGCAAGGAGGAGGCGCTCGCGTACCACTCCTCGGGCCGCCCCGGGAAGATCGAGGTCATCCCGACGAAGCCCTGCGCCACCGCGCGCGACCTCTCGCTGGCCTACAGCCCGGGCGTGGCCGAGCCCTGCCTGGAGATCGAGAAGGACCCGGATCTCTCCTACTCCTACACCGCACGTGGAAACCTGGTGGCGGTGATCTCGAACGGCACGGCGGTGCTCGGGCTCGGCGACATCGGGGCCGCGGCCGGCAAGCCGGTCATGGAGGGCAAGGGCGTCCTCTTCAAGAAGTTCGCCGACATCGACGTCTTCGACATCGAGGTCGAGGCCAAGGAGATCGAGAAGTTCTGCACGGTGGTGAAGGCGCTCGAGCCCACCTTCGGCGGCATCAACCTCGAGGACGTGAAGGCGCCGGAGTGCTTCGTCATCGAGGAGCGGCTCAAGCGGGAGATGAACATCCCGGTCTTCCACGACGACCAGCACGGCACCGCCATCATCTCCGGAGCGGCCCTGCTGAACGCCGCCGAGCTGGCCGGGAAGCGGCTCGACAAGCTGAAGGTGGTGGTCTCGGGCGCCGGCGCGTCGGCCATCGCCTGCACCAAGTTCTATCTGAAGCTGGGGGTGAAGAAGGAGAACGTCATCCTCGTCGACACCAAGGGCGTCGTCTACAAGGGGCGCACCGAGGGGATGAACGAGTACAAGGCGGAGTTCATCTCCGACACCAAGGCGCGCACCCTCGACGACGCGCTCAAGGGCGCCGATGTCTTCCTGGGCTGTTCGGCCAAGGGGCTCATGACCCAGGACATGGTCCGGTCGATGGCCACCGACCCCATCGTCTTCGCGCTCGCCAACCCCGACCCGGAGATCACCTACCCGGACGCCAAGACCGCCCGCGCCGACGTCATCATGGCCACCGGCCGGTCCGACTACCCGAACCAGGTGAACAACGTCCTCGGCTTCCCCTACATCTTCCGCGGCGCGCTCGACGTCCGTGCCAAGGCCATCACCGAGGAGATGAAGATGGCGGCGGCCCGCGCGCTCGCGCAGCTCGCCAAGGAGGACGTGCCCGAGTCGGTGTCGCGCGGCTACGGCGGCGAGCGCTTCGTCTTCGGCCGCGACTACATCATCCCGAAGCCCCTCGATCCGCGCGTGCTGCTCTGGGTGGCGCCGGCGGTGGCCGAGGCGGCCATCGCGAGCGGCGTGGCCCGCATCCAGCTCGACCTGGCCGACTACCGCGAGCGGCTGAAGAAGCGCCAGAGTCGCGTGCACGGCGTCATGAGCCTGGTGCACGGCAAGGCCCGCGGCAAGCTGGCGCGCATCGTCTTCCCCGAGGGCGACGCCGAGAAGGTCCTGAACGCCGCCCAGATCCTCCGCGAGGAGGGGCTCTGCGAGCCCATCCTGCTCGGGCCGGTGCAGAAGATCCGCGCCTCCATCGACGAGCGGCGCCTCGACGGCCTGGAGGGCGTGCAGATCATCAACCCCGAGGAGAGCCCGGACTACGACCGCTACGTCTCCCGCTTCTGGGAGCTGCGCGCGCGCAAGGGCATGACCTTCGCCGAGGCCCGCCGCCGGTTGCGCTCCCGCAACTACTTCGGGTCGGTGATGGTCGACCGCGGCGACGCCGACGGCATGGTCACCGGGCTCACCGTGGGCTATCCCGACGGGATCCGCGCGCCGCTCGAGGTCATCGGCACCCGCAAGGGCCGCCGCGCCGCCGGCGTGTACATCGTGGTCACGAAGGACGACTTCAAGTTCTTCGCCGACACCACGGTGAACATCGACCCCGATCCCAAGGCGCTGGCCGAGATCGCGGTGGCCACCGCCGACCTGGCCCGCTACTTCGACGTGACGCCGCGGGTGGCCATGCTCTCCTACTCCTCCTTCGGCGCCGCCAAGGGGGAGAGCCCGGCCAAGGTGCGCAAGGCCACCGAGATCGTCCGCCAGATGCGCCCCGACCTCGAGGTGGACGGCGAGATCCAGGTGGACATCGCCACCGACACCGAGATCCGCGTGCCCGAGTTCCCGTTCTCCACCCTGAAGGAGGACGCCAACGTCTTCGTCTTCCCCAACCTCGACGCGGCCAACATCTGCTACCAGATGCTCGAGGCCATCGGGGGCGCGGAGGTGATCGGGCCGGTGCTCCTCGGGCTCGACAAGCCGGTGAACGTGCTGCAGATGGGCACCAGCGTGCAATCCATCGTGAACCTGGCCGCCATCACCGCGCTGCGCGCCCAGGGCGAGCAGTTCGTCTTCTAGTCACCGCTCCGGCTTCGCCCCGGGTCCCGGCGCCACGTCGCGCCGGTACTCGGGGCGGAAGGGGCCGGCCGGGAAACCCGGCCCGGGGAACGCCAGTACCGCGGCGTTGGCCTGGCGGGCCAGCCCCATGTAGTTCGGCGACGCCCTGGTGACCGCCGCGGAGACCGCGGCCCCGACCAGCGCCGAGAGCACGCTCCCGCCGCTCCCGCCCCCCGTGCCGTCGGACGGCGTCTGCTGGACGACGCGGTGGGACCTCCAGAGCACGTCCCCGGTCCTGCCGTCCTTCAGCACGTAGTCGAGCTCCACCGTCACGGTGGTGGAGATCACCATGTACTGCGCGTCCCAGCGGTCGATGGTGACGTACAGCACGGCGTCGGCGCCGAAGAGGCCCGCCAGCCGCACCGGATCGGCGCCGTGGACCAGGAAGGGGTCGGCGAGCCCGTCGTCCTCGAGCACCCGCTTCACGGCGTTCACCGGGAAGACGTAGTAGCCGCGCTCCGCCACCGGGACCGGGAGGGTCGAGAGCAGGTAGTCGGGCGCCTCGACGTCCACCGACCGGTTGGCCACCGGCACGATCAGGATCGAGCGCGGGTTCGCGGCCACGAAGGCCTCGTACCCCCGGGCCGGGGCGGTGGCGCAACCGGTGGCCCCGGCGACGAGGGCGGCCAGCGCCAGGGCAACCGTGGCGGGGCGGCGCATCACGACCTCCCCTTCTCGAGCGCGGAGGCCGGACCGGCCGGGGGCGTCTGCGACGCCGGCACGGTGCGCCGGGCGTTCACGATCATCTTCTCCATGAAGACCCGCGACTCGGGCCAGGTGTCCCGCTCGCGCTCGAACCAGCCGACGGCCTCCGCGCCGTTCCCCTCCTCGAGGAGCGCATACCCGTACTCCGCGTAGATGCCGGGCGGCACGGTCTTCCCCTCCCGGGGGGCGGCCAGGATGATCTCCTTCAGCGCGGCCACGTAGGTGGCCCGGTCCTGCGGCCTGCGGTAGTGGGCGTGGAGGGCGTCGTCGTAGTTCCCCCACCGCCAGGTGGAGGTGCTTCCGGCGCAGCCGGCGAGGCCGGCGGCCAGGGCCAGGAACAGCGCGGCCAGGCCGCGGCGGGTTCCGCGGCGGTCCACCTAGTGCACCACGATGGTCTTGAGCTCGCTCTCCACGAAGACGGTCTGGCGGAAGAGCACCTGCCCGGCCATGTCGTGGATCTCGATCTCGTGGGTGCCGGGCTCGATCCGGAGCACGAGCGGGTTCCCGTCGTAGGCGCTGGCCTCGCCGATGGGCCGGCCGTCCACGACCAGCACGGTGTTCCGCTGCGCGCCCTGGAGCGCGATGCTGGGGCGCGTGTCCACCGTGCGCACGGTGGTGTTCGGCGCGGCGCAGCCGCCCAGCGCGACCGCGGTGGCGAGCGCGAGCACGAGCATCCTCATGGCGTGGGCCCCGGGGTGGTGACGATCAGGCTGGCGATGCGCGACGGGTCGACCGATCCGGAGGTGACCCGGCAGACCGAGCCCTCGCTGGTCTCGCTCTCGCCGAAGGTGCTCTGGACCTCGAGCGTCGCCACCGGCGTGGAGGGGAGCGTCACGTCGAACCCGGTCTGCGGGCTCTTCACCGTCTTGCCCGGCTCGGCGACGACCAGGGTGTCGCCGGGGCGGATCCCCTGGAGCCTGCCGCCGGCGACGAAGACCTGCGCCCCCTGCACGTCGAGCAGCGCGGTCCGCCAGGGGCGATCGGCCAGCCGGGAGACCAGCCGGTCGATGACGTCGGAGATGGCGGCGGCGATGGCCTTGTCGTTCAGGGTGGCGTCGTAGTCGGCGCGGCTGCCGTAGCCGGCGATCTCGCCGGTCTCGGTGCTGGCCTGGCCGGCACCGGTCGCCGAGAAGTAGGCCTGCCCGGTCTTCACGTCCACCAGCCGGACGTCCACCTTGGCCTTGGCGGTCTGGACCTTGGTGCTCGAGAGGAACCCAGTCTGGCCCCCGACCGAGCGGCCGAACTCGGTGACCGAGCCCAGGATGAGCGTGTCGGCGGCCACCAGCGCCCCCTTGCCGGCGAGCCGCTGCTCCCGCTCGATCTTCTCGGCGTCGGTGCGCTCGAGCACGATGAACCGGCCCGAGGCCACCAGCCGCGAGGCGAGCATGTCGGAGGCCTGCTTGCCGAGGACGTCCAGGTCGGCGTCGTAGAGCAGCGACCGGCCGTAGCTGGTCTCGTTGGTGAAGCGGGCGATGGAGATCTTGGTCTTGTAGCGCTTGACGGCCGGGACCGACACGTTCGCCTGGGCCGCCTGCTGCTCGGC
The DNA here is from genome assembly GCA_037443385.1 of Anaeromyxobacteraceae bacterium. GTDB lineage: Bacteria > Myxococcota > Myxococcia > Myxococcales > Anaeromyxobacteraceae > CAIOAK01. Next base: position 34,977 of record JBBIOL010000016.1, on the reverse strand, counting down.
GCGGGGCACCGGCGACTCGACCGGGACCGGCGCGTAGGACGGGGTGGCGCAGGCCGACGCGCCGAGGAGGCTGGCCCAGAGGGCCACCTGCCGGAGGCTCATCGCGTGTCCCTCCGCTCCGTGCTAGACCGCCGCCAGCGCCCGGGAGAGGCCGAACTTCACCTCGCCGGCGATGACGTTCAGCCCGGGGTGGGTGGAGGCGATGGTGGCCATGGGGTCGATGGCGTTCAGGACCGCCTTGCCGTCCTCTCCCTCGTAGACCACGACGTTGCAGGGCATCATCACGCCCACGTCGAGCTCCATGGAGAGCGCCCGGAAGGCCAGCTTGGGGTTGCAGGCCCCGAAGATGCGGTAGCGCCGGAAGTCGGCGCCGATCTTCTCCTTCAGGGTGGCCTGCACGTCGATCTGGGTGAGCACGCCGAAGCCCTCGGCCTTGAGCGCCTCGGGCAGCCGGGCCACGGCCTCCTCGAAGGTGAGGCTGGTCTTCCTCTGGATGCGGAACTCGGCCACGGGAACCTCCTCGGGGGGGCTACAGGCTGAGCCGGAGCGCGACGCCGAAGTCGGCCACCGGCGGAGGGATGCTCACCGGTACAGGAAGGTACGGCGGAACGGCCGGAACGTCGATGGCAAATCGGAAGGCCCCTCCGGGGGTGCCGTAGTGGACCGCCGCGTAGGCCTCGAGCCGGAGGTAGGTGAGCAGCAGCACGGAGTAGTCGAGCCGGGTGATGAAGGTGCGGTCGGTCAGGTTCGCGAGCGTGGAGAGGATGAAGGTCGTGTCCCACCAGTTCCAGGGCTTGGGCAGGAGCAGGTAGATCCCGGCCTGGTTGCGGCCGACGTAGAAGGGGTCGTACTGCTGGTTCACGATGAGCCAGGGGTAGATGGCCGGATCGGCGTAACCGAGCGCGTTGTAGAAGTACTCGGCGCCGAGGGTGAGGGTGTGCACGTCGTCGTACTTCCAGGTCCAGGAGACGCCCGCCGTGACCTGCGGGGCGAAGCCGGGCTGGTAGGCGGCGTACGTCCCCGGGCTGGGCGGGGTGGCCTGCCAGTCGGGAGGGACGGTCATGTCCCACTGCGGGAGCCCGTCGGGCGTGCCGCGCCCGAGCGAGGCGTTCCCGTAGAAGTCGAGCTCCCAGACCGCCCAGGAGGCCTCCAGGCCGAGCCGCGGCAGCGTCCCCGATCGGGCCACGATCTCGCCCGCCACCTCCAGCGGTCCGACCACCACCTCGGCGCGCAGCGCCCCGCCGACCTTGCCGAGCTGGTCGACCACCTGGTTCCCGCTGAAGAGCACGATGCCGTAGAAGTTCCAGCCGTTCTTCTCCCAGGGCACGTGCAGCTTGAGCATCCACTCGCCCTGCCGCTGGTCGAAGACCGAGAGGGGATCCCGCTTGCGGAAGTGGAGGAAGTCGGTGGGGTTCCAGAAGCGCGCCACGCCCCAGGTCACCTGCTGCTTGCCGGCGGTCACGAAGACCGTCCGCTCGACGTCGAAGCGGATCCAGGCCTGGTCGAGGACCACCTGGGTCCCGAGCACCTGGCCGTAGACGGTGGACTGGACCTGCTCGGGCACGAGCGGGTTCACCTGGGCCCGGCCGAGCACGAAGCCGCGCACCCGGTCGTTGGGCCGGACGTCCACGTAGAGGTCGACGAGGTTGGGCGAGGTGAGCAGCCAGGCCGAGGGCGGGAGCCCCTGCTGCCACTGGGTGTCGAGGCGCAGGTAGAGCATGCCCCCGATCTTGAGCGGGTCGGGCGGCGCGGGCGGCGCGCCGAACCCCTTCGGCTCCGGGCTGGCGGTCTCCAGCCGGGCGTCCTCCGGCGCGGCCGGGGCCGCGGGGGCGGGCGGGGCCGGCACGGCCGGCGGCGTGGAGGGCTTGCCGAAGATCTCCTCGTCGCTGGGCCGCTCCTGGGCGCGGGCCGGGCCGGCCGCGAGCCCGGCCAGGAGCGCCAGGGCGGCGAGCCGGGCGACACGGGCGGCGGAGGGCGTCATCGGCTCTTCGACTCGAGCCAGGCCTTGGTGAAGAGGTTGGCCGGGAGCGGGGCCGTGTCCACCGACTTCACCAGGATGAGCGTCTGGTTGGCCTTCTCGACCTCGTCGTAGATGCGCATCTCCTCGGCGTACCACACGTCGCCCTTCTTGGACTCGCTGAAGACCTTCTTCCACCGCGGGTAGAAGGAGGTGCGCATGAGCCGGCCGGAGAGCGCCAGGTCCTGGCGCTTCAGCACCACCCCGTTCTCCTTGTTCACCCAGAGGCGCACGGTGGGGAAGGCGACGTCCACGCCCGGGCGCGCGGTGAGCAGGATGCGGTGGACCTCGAACCGCCCCAGCTTCTCGTCGGCCTCCCAGCGGGCCGCGTACTCCTCGGCCAGCCGCGACTCGTCGAGGTCGCCGCGGCGGGTGTCGGTGCCCCCGATGCGCTCCCGCTCGGTGCGCCGCTCCCAGCGGCCCACCCGCGGGTCGTAGAACCAGAGATTCTTCTCGATCCGGAGGTACCCCTTGCCGGCCTCGGCCTTCGGCTCGAGGAAGAGGAACATGAGCTTCTGGTCGCCGGAGCGCCGGTAGGCGAGCAGCTCGTAGACCACGTCGGTCTTGTCCTTCTCCTTGGCCTCCATGTAGGCGAGCGCCTTGTAGTCGCCTCCCGAGCGCTCCATGTCGTCGATGTTGCGGACCACCCGGTCGGTCTCCTCCGGGGTGAGCGCGCCACCGGCCGCGGGGAGGAGGAGCAGCGCGGCGGCGACGGGTGCGACGGCGGGCAGGCGCATGGGGTTCACCCGGCGTGGTGCATGGCGGTGACGGGCCGCATCCGCGCGGCGTAGGCCGAGGGCCAGACGGCCGCCAGCGTGGTGAGGGCGGCCACGAAGGCCACGTAGGTCGCCACCTGGCCGGGGTGGAGGGCCAGGTGCAGGTCGCGCTGGAGCAGGAAGTACTGCATGGTCTCGGGGAGCTCGATGGCGGCGGCGTTCAGGCCGGCCGCGGCCAGCGCGCCGAGCAGCGCCCCGCCGGTCGCTCCTCCCAGCCCGAGCAGGAAGGCCTCCAGGAGGGTGAGCCGCAGCACCTGGGCGCGCTGCATCCCGATCGCGCGCAGGGTGCCGATCTCGCGGGTGCGCTCCCGGATGGCGATGGCCAGCGTGTTCACGATGCCCACCGCCACGATCACGAGCAGCACGGTCACGAGCACGTTGCCGAGCCAGGTGACCGCGGTGACGATCCAGGAGAGGAAGCTCATCTCGTCCTCCCAGGTGGTGACGTCGAGCTTCTGCCCGGTCCAGTCCTCGGAGTTCACCTTGAACATGAGCTTCTGCCAGTAGGGCTGCGGGTCGGGGTCCATGACCCGCCAGCCGGCCGCGCGCAGGGCGTCGCGCAGCCGGGCCGCCACCACCGCCGAGTCGGCCGGGTCCTTCAGGTAGATCTGCACCGCGCCGGTGGTCCCGGCCTTGAGCTGGTAGAGCTGGCGCAGGGTCTCGGCCGGGATGAAGGCGTTGAAGGCCGAGAGCAGCCCGATGTTGCGGGCCACCGCCGCCACGCGCACGTCGGCGGTGTTGCTGGCCCCGCGGGTGGTGGGCGCCGAGAGGGTGAGCGAGTCGCCGGGCTTCACGCCGAGGCGCTTCGCCTGGTCCTGGAAGAGGAGGATGGTCCCGGGCGTGGCGAGGTCCTGCAGCGACCCCTCCACCACCTGGACCACGCCCTGGAACCCCGGCTCCCGGGCCAGCTCGACGCCGGCCAGCACGAGGTCCATCGACCCGCCCTCGGCCACCGCCTTGGCCCACCCGCGCCCGCGCGGGGCCGCCCAGGCGAGCTCGGGGATCGTTCCCTTCACCTCGTCCCAGGGCTTCTCCCACCCGGCCACGATGGGTGCGGCCGTGCCGCTCGTGATCTTGAAGAAGCCGGCCAGGTTCACGTGCCCGGTCATGAGGGTGGTCGCCGACTGGAGCATGGCCTCCCGCATGCCGGTCGTGAGGCCGCCGAGCAGCACGAGCAGCGCGGTGACGCCGGCGATGGCCGAGGCGAGGAGCAGGTTCCGGCGGGTGTGGCGGGCCAGGTTCCGCGCCGCGATGTGGAGGTCGGTGGCGAGCATCAGTCGTCCGCCTGCATGGCCTCGAGCGGGGTGACCCGCATGGCGAGCACGGCCGGGTAGAGGGCGGAGAGGATCGACACCAGGAAGACGATGGCCACCGAGGTGACCAGGCTGGCGGTCCCGAGGCGCGGGATGAGGGCCGGGCCGGAGAAGAGGAAGTACATGGTGTCGTTGGTGGCGGCGATGCCGCCCGACCAGCCCACCGCGTGGACCAGGAGGACCCCCAGCGCGGCGCCGAGCCCGCCGAAGAAGAGGCCGGTGGTCACCACCTCCACCACCACCAGCACCAGCACGAAGCGGCGCTGCGCGCCGATGGCGCGCATGGTCCCGATCTCCTTCACCCGCTGGAGGGTGGCCATGACCATGGCGTTGTTGATGATGACGAGCGCGACCGCGAAGATGATGAGCACCGCCAGCCAGAGCACCATGCGGAGCAGCCCCATCGACTGGCCCACGATGCCGGAGGCCTCGAGCCAGGTCACCGCCTTCACCTTCATGCCGGCCCGGTCCGCCGCCGCGACGAGCAGCGGCATGGTCTCGGCGATCCGGCGCGGGTCGTCGAGGAGCACGGCGGCGTTCAGGGCCACGCCGGCGTCGGTCTCCTCCTGGGTGTATCGCCGCTCGAAGAGCTCCTCCCGCGTCCGACGGCCCTCGGCGAGCGAGGCCAGCCGGACCTTCTCCTCGGCCGCCACCCCCGGCGCCGGGTCGACCGCGGCGACCGCCGGGGGCGGCTCGCCGCCGAAGAGCGCGGCCTCGGCGTCCTCCCGGGCCACCAGCCGGGCGCCGGCGCGCTCCTTCAGCCCGCGGATCTCGGCGGCGCGCTCTGGCGTCAGGTAGCCGTAGAGGTCGCGCCAGCTGTGCAGGTCGAGGACGCTCATCATGCCGGCCAGCGCCGAGCGCTCCAGCCCGCGGAACTCGACGAACCCGTGGACCGGCACGTTCACCGAGTTCACGTAGCCGCTGCGGGAGGGGGCCTTGATGGTGATGAAGTCGCCCACCTTGACCGAGTAGAGCTGGAGCAGCGGCGCGAGCTCCGCGTAGAAGATCCGGTAGCGCGCGTCGAAGCTGGCGTCGTCGGTCTCCAGCAGGGCGGAGACCAGCCGGCCCGGGTCGGCCTCCGTCGTGCCCAGCGCGGACTGGAGCCGTCGCACCGCCTCGCGGGTGCGCACCGGGTCGAGCTGGAGCAGGATGTCGCGGATCTGGGTGGCGTTCTCCTTCACCCAGCGCTGCAGCTCCTCGTCCCGGGCGATGCGCCGGCCGTGGAGGTCGCGGGCCTCCTTGATCTTGTCGAGGCGCCGGGCGGCGCGGAGCTTGAGCCACTCCTCGGCGTAGAGCTTCCCGAGCAGCACGCCGCGCCGGCCGGGGGGGATGGGGCCGCCCTCCACCACCTGCGCGCCCGGGAAGGCCTGCTGGAAGGCCTCCGGGTCGGTGCCCACGTAGCGGATGAAGGTGAAGCCGCCGTCGAGGGAGAGCGGGGCGACCCGGTTCTCCAGGAACTCGAGCGAGCCGAGCGGATCCCGGTCGAACGCCTCCCAGAAGCCGCCCTGCACCGCCTTCTCGAGCGCGTCGAAGTCGGCCTTGCGGTCCTTGTAGACCCCGGAGGTCTCGTCGGCGATCTCGCGGGCCTGGCGGAGCTCCTGCTGGAGCAGGGTGGCCATCCGGCGCAGGTGCGCCTTGTGCGCCTCGTACTCCGGGTCCGGGTCGGGCGCGGCCCCCCCCTCGCGCCGGCGGACGTCGGCGCGCAGCCGCTCGAGCGCCACGTCGAAGACGTTGCCCATCGACACCATGGCCTGGTCGATGCCCATGGGCACGACCTTGCGCACCCCCGGCACGCCGAGCGCCGCCGCCTTCAGGCGGGCGAAGTCCTCGATGGGCTCGAGCACCGACTCGCCCATGGTGCCGCCGTAGAGGGCGAGCGGGTCGCGGGAGGCGGCGTTGTAGAGCTGCACGTGGCCGCCCAGGCTGTCCTGGATGCTGCGGGTCATCCCGGCGTCGATCGAGTCGAGGAGCGAGCTCCCCAGCACCACCACCACCACGCCGAGCGCCACGATCCCGCCCACGACCAGGGTGCGCACCCGGCTGGCGACCAGGTTGCGCATGGCCATCTCGACCAGGATCCGGCCCTGCCGGACGCGGGAGGAGGCCGGGCTCACCGGGCCTCGGCCCCCGGGGCCGCCTCCCGCCCGACCACCCGGCCGTCCTCGAGGCGCACGATGGCGCTGGCGTGGGACATGACCTTGGGATCGTGCGTGGAGAAGATGAAGGTGGTGCCGTCGCGGCGGTTCATCTCGCGCATGAGGTCGATGATGGTGGCGCCGGTGCGGGAGTCGAGGTTGGCGGTGGGCTCGTCGGCGAGGACCAGCGGGGGGCGGGCCACCAGCGCGCGGGCCACGGCCACGCGCTGCCGCTGCCCGCCGGAGAGCTCGCTGGGCCGGTGGCGGGAGTGGTCGGCGAGCCCCACCGCCGCGAGCAGCTCGTCCACGCGACGACGGCGCTCGGCCGAGGTCATGCGGCCCTGGAGCAGGAGCGGGAACTCCACGTTCTGGAAGACGGTGAGCACCGCCACCAGGTTGAAGGTCTGGAAGATGAAGCCGATGTGGTCGAGCCGGAGGCGGGTGAGCGCGCGCTCGCTGAGCCGCGAGGTGTCCTCCCCGTCCACCCGGACGGTCCCGGACGAGGGCACGTCCACGCCGCCGACGAGGTTGAGGAGCGTGGTCTTCCCGCTCCCCGACGGCCCGGCGATGGCGAGGAACTCGCCCCGCTCGACGACCAGGTCCACGTGCCGCAGCGCGTGCACCTCGGTCTTGCCGAGCTGGTAGACCTTGGCGACGTCCACGGCCTCGACGATGGGTTCGGGCATGCCGGGCAGATATAGTGCCGGAGGTGTGGCCGCGGACAAGAAGCCTTTTCACAACCCCTTCGGGAAGCTCCGGGAACTCCGCAGGCAGGCGGAGCCGCCGGCCTCGCCCCCGCGCACCCGATCCCGGACCCCTCCGGCGCCGCCGGCGCCGCCACCCGAGCCGACCGACGCCGACCTGTGGGCCGCGGCGGTGGCCGGGGCGCGCCCGGTGGAGGAGCGCGGCAAGGTGGTCGCGCCGTCCCCTCCCCGCGCCGGGACACCCGCCTTCTGGCACCCCGACCTGGACGCGCTGAGGGAGCTCGAGGCGCTGGTCTCGGGCGAGGCCCCCTTCGACATCTCCGACGGCGACGAGTACATCGAGGGCCGGGTGGCCGGTCTCGACGCCGGGCTGGTGCGCAAGCTCCGCTGCGGCGAGTTCTCGGTCCAGGCCCACCTCGACCTTCACGGAAAGTCACGGGCGGAGGCCAAGGCCGAGGTGGACGCCTTCCTGCGCCGGGCCCGCGAGCAGGGGAAGCGCTGCGTGCTCCTCGTGCACGGGCGCGGGCTCCACTCGAAGGACCAGGTGCCGGTGCTCAAGGAGGCCCTGCGGAGCTGGCTCGCCACCGCGCGCTTCGGGCGCCACGTGCTGGCCTTCGCGACGGCGCGGCCGCAGGACGGCGGCGCGGGCGCGGTGTACGTGCTGCTCCGGCGCCTGGGGCGCTGAGGCCCGGCCCGGAGCGCCGGCGGCAGCTCCCGGTTAGAGGACGGCCGCGGCCTCCCGCCGCGACGGAGGTGCCCCATGCGTTCGCCGCTCCCCACCCGGTTCCTCACCCTGCTCCTCGCACCGATCCTCGCCCTGCCCGCGCCCGGCTCGGCATCCCCGGCGCCCGCCGCCACGGCCACGCTGCGCGACGCGCAGGGGAAGGAGATCGGCACGGCCACGCTCACGCCGGCCCACGGGGGCGTTCGCGTCACCGTCTCGGTAACGGGCATCCCTCCCGGCCTCCACGGCCTGCACGTGCACGCGGTCGGCAAGTGCGAGGGGCCCGGCTTCCAGTCGGCGGGAGGTCACTTCAACCCGGCGGGGAAGGAGCACGGCCTCGACAATCCCCGGGGCTCCCACGCGGGCGACATGCCCAACCTCTCGGTGGGCGCGGACGGCGGCGGCCGCGGCGAGTTCCTGGCCCACGGCGCCTCGCTCGACGGTGGTCCGGGCTCCCTCTTCCCGGAGGGGGGAACCGCGGTGGTCCTGCACGCGGCCGCGGACGACATGAAGTCCGACCCCGCCGGCAACGCCGGCGCCCGCATCGCATGCGGGGTGGTGACGCGGCGGAACTGATCCTTCCTTCGGGGTGGGTCCGATCCGGTTCGCCCGGGCGAACCGGAGGGCGCCGCCGGTCCCGGGGCCGGCCCCGGATCCCTCCGCTTCAGGGCCGGGGCGGGACGGGAGGCGCTGGCGCGTCCCCCATCATGGTCCGCACGTCGCGCATCGCGTGCTGCCCGACGCGCAGGTACCCCTCCGACGGCCGATCGAGGTCGAGGATGAGCGCCAGCACCACGGCGAGCACGAGCGACAGGATCACCGTCGCCACGGCGCTCCGGTCGCCGACGAGCCCGCGCGAGTAGCCGACCGCCGCCAGGACGAGCAGCGTCACGGCGTACAGCGTCCCGAAGATCGCCGGCGGGATGGGATTGCGCGCCCCGGCCGCGACCCTGCGGCCGTGCATGTCGATGACCTCGTTCACGGCCGAGACGTAGAGGGCCACCGGCGCCGAGGGCGAGAGCGCCGCCGCCGCCGCCGCCGTCTCCCACAGGCGGGTCTGGATGCGCTCCGACCGGGCGATGGCCTCCGCCATCCGCGTGCGGGTGCCCACCTCGGCCGCATCCAGGCGCTCCTGCGTGTACTCCCGCAGCGCGTCCCGGGCCGCCGTCCGAGCCGGTTCCGGAACGAGATCGGTTCGCAGCCAGGCGGTCCCGATGGCGTTCGCCTCCTCGACCACGACGGCCCGTCGCCGGTCGAATCGCTCCCCGGCCATGCCGAAGGTGAAGGCGAGGAGGAGACCGAGGAGGCCGAGCAGGCCGCCGAGCGTGATGCCCAGGTCGTCGAGCGGGGTCCCGCCCGCCCGGGCCCGCTCCCGGGCGCCGAGCCGGTAGCCCGCCTCGGCGATGGCCAGGAACGCGAGCACCGTCCCGGCGAGCACGACCCACAGCGGGATGCCGTCGAAGAGGCCGCCGATCACGGCCGCGGTCCCCCGCCCTCGAGCGTCGCGGCGATGGCGCGCGCCGCGGCCTCCGGGTCCCCGCCCTCCCGCAGCGGCCGGCCGATCACCACCACGTCGGCCCCGGCCGCCACCGCCTCCGCCGGCGTCGCCACCCGGGCCTGGTCCCCCCGGGCAGCGCCCGGAGGGCGCACGCCCGGGACCACGAGGAGCGGCCCGGGACCGACCGCGGCGCGCACCGCGGCCACCTCGTGGGAGGAGCAGACGAGCCCATCGGCCCCGGCCCCGACCGCGAGCCGCGCCAGGCGCACCACCGCGTCGGCGGCCGGTCCTCCGAGGCCGATCCGCCCGAGTGCCGCGTCGTCCAGGCTCGTCAGCACGGTGACGGCGAGCACGTGGAGGCGGCCCGCCGCGCCGCGGACCGCCGCGCGGACCATCTCGTCGCCGCCGGAGGCGTGCACGGTGAGCAGGGATGCCCCGGAGACCGCCGCGCTGCGCGCCGCGCCCTCCACGGTGTTGGGGATGTCGTGGAGCTTGAGGTCGAGGAACACCGGCCGTCCCAGCGCGGCCGCGGCGCGGACCGCGGGCGGCCCCTCGGCCGCGAAGAGCTCGAGCCCGACCTTCAGCATGCCGACCTCGGGCGCGACCGCCCGGACGAAGGGCTCGGCCTCGCGCCAGGCGGGAAAGTCGACGGCGGCGCAGATGCGCTCGCGGCCCCGACGGCTCATGGCGACCCCCCGGACATGCGCCCTAGGCTCCCGGCCCGGCCTCGGCGGCGAGCAGCGCCCGGGCCCGCGCCTCGACGTCGGCGAGCGGGACGAGGACGACCTCCTTGCCGCGCCGGAGCCTCCACTCAACCTTCCCTCCCGCGAGCCCCTTCTTGCCCACCGCGATGCGGAGCGGGATCCCGACCAGGTCGGCGTCCTTGAACTTCACGCCGGCGCGCTCGTCGCGATCGTCGTGGAGCACGTCCATGCCGGCGCGCCCCAGCGCCGCGGCCACCTCCTCGGCGGCCCGCGCCAGCTCCGGCTCCTTCCCCAGCGTGAGCACGGTGGCGTGGAAGGGGGCGATCGAGAAGGGCCAGACGATGCCGTCGGCGTCGTGGTGCAGCTCGACCGCCGCGGCCATGACCCGCTCCACGCCGATGCCGTAGCTCCCCATCACGATGGGGGTCTCCTTGCCGTCGGCGAGCAGCACGTTGGCCTTCATGGACTCGGAGTACTTGGTCCCGAGCTTGAAGATGTGGCCGACCTCGAGCGCCTTGAACAGCTCGAGCGCGCCGTCGCAGCGCGGGCAGCCCTCGCCGGCCTTCACCTTGCGCAGGTCGGCCGGGCGCGCCCCGGCGAGATCCCGCTTCACGTCCACGCCCTCGACGTGCACGTCGTTCTCGTTGGCGCCGGTGACCATCCCGGTCGCCCCAGCGAGCGTCTCGTCCACGAGCACCGGGACGTTCCGGACGCCCACCGCGCCCAGGGAGCCCGCGTCGGCACCGAGCAGGGGCCGGATCTCCTCGGGGTGCGCCGGGCGGACCTGCGCGGCCCCGGTGGCCGTCTGGAGCTTGGCCTCGTCGAGCTCGTCGTCGCCCCGGACCACCGCCAGCACCGGCTTCTCGTCGGCCACGTAGACCAGGGTCTTCAGCTGCCGCGCGGCCGGCCGGCCGTGGGGCGCCCGCTCCAGCGCCTCGATGGTCCGGACGCCGGGCGTCGGGAAGCGGCGCGGGGCCGGGAGCGCCTCGCCCGGATCGACCGGCCGCAGCGGCCCGCGGCTCCGGGCCGTCTCGGTGTTGGCCGCGTACCGGCAGCGCGGGCAGGCGGCGACGTCGTCCTCCCCGGCATCGGTGCGGACCATGAACTCCTGCGAGCCGGACCCGCCCATGGCGCCGGAGTGGGCCTGCACGGCCACGAAGTCGAGCCCGCACCGGGTGAAGATCCGCTCGTAGGCGCGGCGCTGGTCGTCGTAGCTCCGGTCGAGGCCCGCCGCGTCCACGTCGAACGAGTAGGCGTCCTTCATGGTGAACTGGCGGACGCGGAGCAGCCCCGACTTGGGGCGCGGCTCGTCGCGGAACTTGGTCTGGATCTGGTACCAGACCTGCGGCAGCTGCCGGTAGCTGCGCAGCTCGTCGCGGGCGATGGCGGTGAAGATCTCCTCGTGGGTCATGCCCAGGCAGTAGTCGCCGCCCTTGCGGTCCTTCAGCCGGAACATGTTGTCGCCCATCACCTCCCAGCGCCCCGACTCCTTCCAGACCTCGGCGGGATGCAGCGCCGGAAGGTGGAACTCCTGGGCGCCGACGGCGTCCATCTCCTCGCGGACGATCCGCTCGACCTTGGCGAGCGAGAGGCGGGCGAGCGGAAGGTGGTCGTAGATCCCGGCGCCGAGCTGCCGGATGAACCCGGCGCGGACGAGCAGGCGGTGCGAGGCCACCTGCGCGTCGGCGGGGGCCTCCTTCAGCGTGGGGATGAACATCTGGCTGTAGCGGGCGAGTCGCATGGTGGCGGGTTTATACCCCACCACCCCCGGTGCCCGAAGTCCCCCGTGCCGGCGGGACCCTGCCGCCCGGGTCAGGGCGTCGGGGTGGCGCAGCGGGCCTGGTGCGCCGAGAGCCGCGCCTCGAGCCGGGCGCGCTGCGCGGCGTCGGCGTCGTCGGGAAGAACGTCGAGCGCGCGCCGCGAGGCGAGCAGGGCCTGCGGGCAGTTGCCCAGGTCGGCGGCCACCGCGGCGTAGGTGTCGAGGACGTCCGGGCTGAAGGGGCCGAGCCGCACCGCCTGTCGGGCCGCGGGCAGGGCCTCCCCCGAACGTCCCTCCTCGAGCAGCAGCGAGGCCAGGGCGTTCAGCGCGAGCGCGTTGCGCGGCGCGAGCTCGACCGCGCGACGGAGCGCCGCCTCCCGCTCCGCCCGCGCCTCGGCGGGCAGCGACTCGGCCAGGAAGGCCCACGCGCGCGGGTCGGCGGGACGCCCCTGGACCGAGCGACGGGCCAGCGGGAGGGGATCCTTCCCCTCCCGGGGCGCCAGCTGGCGCAGCAGGACCGGGTGGTAGGGGTCCTCGGAGAGCCCCTCCTCGAGCTCGGCGCGCAGCGCCGCCTCGTCCTCCTCCCGCACGCCTCCTCCGGCCCAGAGCAGGACCCGGAGGGCGTGCACCTCGGCCGGCTCGACCCGCTGGACGGAGAGCACGGGCCGGGAATCCACCTGGACCGGGTGGCTCTCGAACCTCGCCGCCCGTGCCCAGAGGTCGAGCTCGGTGTCGAGCAGGTCGAGGCCGCCGGGCAGGTCCGGGTTCCACTGGGGGAACGAGGCGCGGAAGGCGGCGTCGGGCTCCTCGGCGCCGGCCAGGCGCGCCTCGAAGTCCCGCAGGCCGTCGGGCTGCTGGTTCACGAGGTAGTGCACGAGGAGCCACGCGGCGTCGTAGTAGGGCGCGAGCCCCCCGGGCGGCACCTCGCCGTCCCAGGCGAGCAGCTGGCGGGCCGGGATGCGCAGGGGCCGCGCGAGGACGCGCCGCCCGGGCGGCACGGGCCCGGTCACCATGTGCAGCCCTCCCGGGGTCGCTCCCACCGTCTCGGCCCAGGTGGCGAGCCCCTCCGAGAACCAGCGCGGCTCGCGGAGCAGGACGTACGAGGAGACGTGGTGCGCCATCTCGTGCGCCAGCACGCGCCGCTGCTCGAGGCCCATCGTGCCGGGCATGACGATCTTGGGATCGGCGGCGCCGCGCGCGTAGTAGGCGGCCGATCCGGGCGGGGCGAAGGCCTGGTACTCGGCGGTGGTCCGGAACGCGATCACGGTCGCCCGCACGGGCGGGTCGTGCCGGCGCTGGAAGAGGGAGGAGGCCACCGCGTTGCGGATGGCGTCGAGCTCGGTCGCGAGCTCCCGGGCGTCGGCCTCGTCCATGTCGGTCACGACCACGAACGGATCGGAGTAGACGGCGATCCAGGGGCGCCCGCCCCGCGCCTCGCAGCGGAAGGCGGAGCGGGAGGTGGCGCAGCCGGCGAGGCCGACCGCCAGGACCGCGAGGAGCACGGCGCGCCGCATGGCGCCATTCTACGCCCTCGCCCCGCGAGGGGCGGGAGGGCGCCGGAGCCCGGCGGCCCGTGCCGGCCGCCCGTCGCTCTCCGACCGAAGCGCGCCGGCCGAGGCTAGCCGGCCGGCTCGAGGCGGCCGGTGCCGGCCACCGAACCGTGCCGGATCACCCGGCTGTAGAGCGTGATCGACGGATCGGTGAGGAAGCGCCAGAGGAGCGCCGACCAGGACCGGTGGCAGTGGAGCGGCTCGTAGAGCTCTGGGGCCATCGCCTTGAGCGCCGGCAGCCGGGTCCAGGGCACGCGCATCAGGTCGTGGTGCTCGTTGTGGTAGCCGACGTTCAGCGCGAGCACGTTCATGGGGCCGTAGTAGGAGAAGGTCTCCTGGTTCCCCGGGAACGTCAGGTAGTGCTCCTGGATCCAGCGGGCGCCCACCGGGTGCAGCCCGATGGCGAACATGCTGGAGAGCAGGAGGTAGAGGAACGCCATCCATCCGGCGAGGTGGATCACCGCGAGCGAGAAGGCCACCTGGACGGCGACGTTCGCGATGTACCAGCCGTCCCACAGCTTGATCCGCTTCATCTGGGGGGTCCGCAGGGCCTGGGCCAGGAAGTAGAAGAGGAGCCAGACCGCCTTGCGGGGCGTGGAGTTGCCCACGAAACGCGCCTCGGACGGCGAGGCCAGGTCGGCGTCGATCTCCGGGTCGCCCTGCCAGGCGTGGTGGAGCAGGTGGTAGCGGCGGAACGGGATCCCGCCCGGGAAGACGATGGGCAGGTTGGCCACGAGCGTCCCCACCGAGTTCACCCACGGCGTCCGCACGAGCAGGTTGTGGGCGGCCTCGTGGATGAGCACCCAGAGCGCGTGATCGGCCACCGCCCCGACGAACCAGGCGGCGAGGAGGACCAGCCAGAAGGGCTGGTCCCGGATCAGCCAGGCGATCCCGATCTGGAGTGCCACCACGCCGATCAGGATCGGGATGGACCGCGGCTCGGGTCCCTGGAGCGCCTTCGCCTCCGGGTGGGCGGCGAGCAGGCGGCGGGTCCGCTCCTTGTGGGGCTCCGGGTAGTCCACGCATCGGAAGTCGAGCGGCTCGGCCATGGTGCGGGGTCTCCGGGGCGGCGACGGGGGTGAGCTGCAAGCGTACGCTTAAAAAGAAGACCGCCCCCGCGCCACGGAGGCACGGGGGCGGCCTGAAACGGGTCCAGCCCGGGCGGCTAGAAGTAGTAGTTGCCCGTGACGGAGATCTGGTTGCCGGTGGTCACGTCGGCGGCGCTGTTCTGCGTCGTCCGGGTGTAGAGCCACTCGGCGCCGAACGCGAAGTTGCCGTCCTGGTAGCGGACCATCGCGACCAGGTTCTGGTTGCGCAGGCGCGGCAGGCGGGCGTCGAAGATGTTCGCGTAGAGCGGGTGGTCGAGGCCGTACGTGAACCAGGCCGACATGTTCTTCGTCACGTTCGCGCCGACCTGGCCCCAGACGCCGTACCCGAAGATGTCGCCGGCGTAGGTGACCGGGGCGAACTGCAGGACGTTGCCGAGGAGCGGGCCGGTGTTCTTGCCGTACCAGGCGCTGCCGGCGTACGCGAGCGGGCCGAGGCTGCCCTTCACGCCGACCGTGCCGAGGACGGTCTGGAGGTCGGTGTAGGCACCGGGGACGGCGATGACGCCGGGGCCGTTGCGGTCGACGGTCTGCCAGTGGCCGGAGAGCCACACGTCGAACATCTTGCCGAACTTCAGGGTGCCGCGGGCCTCGAAGGCCGGGAGGCCGGAGGTGATGCCGGCGTTCAGGCCGCCCGAGTTGACGAGCTCGGCGGGGGTGTTGGCCCAGCCGGAGCGCTGCACGGACCAGGCGAACTCGAACTTGAGGTCGCTACCGAAGGTGTGCCAGCCCCAGACGCCGGGCTGCCGCCAGCCGACCGTACCGGCCGTGTAGGTGGCCGGGAAGGCGATGTGGCTGAGGGACTGGGGGATGGTGCCGATGGTCAGCATGTTCTGCTGGCCGATCTGGAGGATGTGGCGCCCCTCGCCCCAGTTGAGCTCCACGTAGGCCACGCGGACGCGGGGGAGGATGGAGACGTCGCCGAAGCTGCCGGTCGCCTGGAACTCGCTCGAGCCGAACATGTCGAACTCGACGACGGCCTTCGGGACCGCGCCGCCCATGACCTGCGGGCCGCGGACCGAGAAGTTGAGCCGGGTCTGGCGGATGTCGAACCCGAAGAGGGGCTTGTCGGCCGTGTAGGTGTTGGCGATGAAGAGGGCGTTCTGGCCCGGGCCGGCGCCAAAGTTCGCGTCCTGGAAGTAGCCGGTGGTCGAGACGAAGCCGTGGAGCTCGAAGACGAACGCCGGGGGCTTCGGCGTCTCCTTCACCACGACGGTGACGGTCTCGGTCTTCTTCTCCTCGACCACGGTGGTCTGGGCGAGGGCCAGACCTGCGTATCCGATAGCTGCCAGACTGAAGAGTGCCTTGATTCTCACGTGTGTCCTCCGGGTGAACCGTGCGGGAACGGCGCTTGTCGGCGAGGGCGGCGGCCTCTCGGCGATGTGTGCAAACTTCTCGCATGCGAGTGGGATCACCGCAAGTTGCGACGCGTCATGGCCCCGGACGGGTGCTTTTTTCTTGACCTGGGACAATTCGTCGCGCAATTCCGGGATCTGGACGACCCGCGGGCCCCCCGGGGTGGGCTCCCCTTGTCCGGCCGTCGCACCGGATGGTACGACCCTCGGTCCCACCTCATCCCCCTCCGGAGGTCTCATGAAGCTCCCGATCCGCTCCCTGGCCGCCACCGCGGCCGCGCTGCTCGCCTTGCCCACCCTGTCCGCCGCCGAGACCGTCAAGATCGGTGCCGCCTTCTCCCTCACCGGCAACGCCGCCGCCTACGGCGCGCAGCAGAAGCACGGCGTCCAGGCCGCCATCGAGGACGTGAACAAGAGCGGCAAGCTGAAGGGCATCACGCTCGAGCTCGTGCTCGAGGACGACGGCACCTCGAAGGAGCAGGGCATCGCCGTCTACCAGCGCTTCATCAACCGCGACAAGGTGAGCGCCATCATCGGCCCCACCCTCTCCACCACCGCCACCGCGGCCGATCCCATCGCGCAGGCGGGAAAGACCCCCGTGGTCGCGGTCTCCAACACCGCCCCCAAGGGCATCACCGACATCGGCGACTACATCTGGCGCGTCTCCCTCACCGAGGCCCAGGTGATCCCCTCGGCGCTCCAGCTGGCCCGCGCCAAGCTGGGCTTCAAGACCGCGGCCGTCCTCTACGGGAACGACGACGTCTTCACCAAGGCCGGGTTCGACGTGATGAAGGCCGCGCTCGAGGCGCAGGGCGTGAAGATCCTCGACATCCAGACGTTCGCCACCAAGGACCGCGACTTCAACGCCCAGCTCACCGCGCTCAAGGCCAAGAACCCCGAGTTCCTCATGGTCTCCGCGCTCGTCGAGCAGGCCGCCACCATCGTCTCCCAGGCCCGCCAGCTGGGCTGGAACGTCCCCATCATGGGCGGCAACGGCTTCAACTCGCCGAAGCTCATCGCCAACGCCGGCCCGGCCGCCGAGGGCGTGCTGGTGGGCACGGCCTGGAACAAGGCCTCCACCGACCCGGTCAATCAGGCCTTCATCGCCGGCCAGAAGGCCCGCGGCAACGATCCCGACCAGTTCTGCGCCCAGGCCTACACCGGCGTGCTCGCCATCGCCGACGCCATCGCCCGGTCCGGCATGAAGGGCGGCCGCGACGACGTCAAGGCCGGCTTCGCCAAGGTGAAGGATCTCGCCACGCCGCTCGGCAAGTTCTCCTTCCTCGACAACCGCGACGGCAACCACGCCGCGGCGATCCAGGTCGTGAAGGACGGCAAGTTCCAGATCCTCCAGTAGCCGCCGGGACCGCGCCGCGTGGGGCAGCAGATCGTCAACGGCCTGTTCCTGGGGAGCATCTACGCGCTCTTCGCGCTCGGGTACACGCTCGTGTTCGGGGTGCTCGACATCCTGAACCTGGCGCACCAGGCCGTCTTCATGCTCTGCGCCTACGCGGCGCTGGTCCTCGTGATCCACCTGCACATGCCCATGTTCGCGGCCCTCCCGGCGGCGGTGCTGCTCGGCGGGGTGCTCGGGCTCCTCGTGGAGCGGGTGGCGTTCCGGCCGCTGCGGGGGCGCAGCGACTCCAACATCGCCGGCCTCATCAGCTCCATCGCCCTCGCCACCATCCTGGAGGCGCTGGTCTCGCAGGTCTTCGGCCCCGACGTGGAGCGCTTCCCCCTCGGCACCGTCCCCACCCGCACGCTCCGGCTGGGCGACGCGGTGGTCTCGGAGCTGCAGATCGTGATCATCGCCATCGCCGCGGCCATGCTGCTCGGCCTCACCTGGCTGCTCCGGCGCACGCGGCTGGGGCGGCGCATCCGCGCCGTGGCCGAGAGCCCCCGGGCGGCGCGAGTGCTCGGCGTCGACGTGGACCGGATCATCGCCGCGTCCTTCTTCCTCTCCTCGGCGCTGGGCGCGGCGGCCGGCGTGCTCTTCGGGCTCGCCTTCAACAACGTGGCCCCCGACATGGGTCGCTCGGTGGAGCTGAAGGGGCTCGCGGTGATCGTGCTGGGCGGCATGGGGAGCATGCCCGGCGCGGCGCTGGCCGGCCTGGCCCTCGGCCTGCTCGAGGTCTTCACCGTCGCCACCATCGGGTCCTCCTACCGGGACGCCGTCGCCTTCGGCGTGCTCTTCCTCGTGCTCGTGCTCCGGCCGCGGGGCCTGCTCGGCTCGGCGGCGCTCCGGGAGGCCTGACGGTTGTCCCTCCAGGCGCTAGAGGACCTGTGGCTCACCTATCAGTCCACCGTGGCCTTCATCGGCCTGAACGGGCTGCTCGCGCTCTCGGTCTACACCACCCTCTCCTGCGGCCAGCTCTCGCTGGCCCAGGCGGCCTTCATGGCCATCGGCGCCTATGCCTCCGCCATCCTCACCTTCCACTCCGGCCTGCCCTTCGCGCTGGAGCTCGTGGTGGCGGCGGCCGCGCCCGCGCTGGTCGCCATCCCGCTCG
Organism: Anaeromyxobacteraceae bacterium; assembly: GCA_037443385.1. Classification (GTDB taxonomy): domain Bacteria; phylum Myxococcota; class Myxococcia; order Myxococcales; family Anaeromyxobacteraceae; genus CAIOAK01. The sequence continues at coordinate 16,829 of JBBIOL010000016.1, read as the reverse complement.
GGCTCCCGGTGCTGCGCCTCAAGGGCGTGTTCCTGGCCATCGCCACCATCGGCTTCGGGGAGGTGGTGCGCATCTTCTTCGTGAACCTCGATTTCACCAACGGTGCGCTGGGACTCACCGCCGTCCCGCAGCGGACCTCGATCTGGATGATCTACGCGGCGCTGGCCGCCGCGCTCTTCGTGCTCTGGCGCATCCGCGGGTCCCGGGTGGGCTACGCGCTCGAGGCCATCCGCGAGGACGAGCCGGCGGCCCGGACCATGGGCATCCACGCCGCCCGCTACAAGATGGCAATGCTGGCGCTCGGGGCTTCCTTCGCCGGGGTGGCCGGCGCGCTCGAGGCCCACTACACCTTCATGGTCGCGCCCGGCACGTACTCCTTCACGCGCGTGGTGGACATGCTGGTCTACGCGGTGGTGGGCGGCACCTCGGTCTTCTACGGGCCGGTGGTGGGCGCCACCTTCCTCACCGCGCTGCCCGAGGTGCTGCGGGAGATCTCCTCGCGCATCGGGCTCGCCCCCGGTCCGGTCCGGCTCTTCGTGAACGGGGTCGTGCTGCTCGCGGTGATCCTCTTCCTGCCGGAGGGCATCGCGTCGCTCCCGGCCCGGCTGCGCGCCCGGTTCCGGTCGGGCAGGGAGGGCGCCGGTGCTGCTTAGCCTGCAGGGCGTGCGCCGGACCTTCGGCGGCCTGGCCGCCGTGGACGGGGCCTCCTTCGAGGTGGGCCCGGGCGAGGTGCACGGGCTCATCGGGCCGAACGGCGCCGGCAAGACCACGCTCCTCAACCTCGTCTCCGGCCTCATCCCCCCCTCGGCGGGCGCCATCGTCCTCGACGGCGAGCGCATCGACGGCCTCCCGAGCCACGTCATCGCCGCCCGCGGCATCACCCGCACCTACCAGAACATCCGTCTCTTCGCGGCGCTCACCGCGGCCGACAACGTGCTGGTCGGCGCCCACCTCCGGCGCGACGCGCCGCTCTGGCGCCGCATGCTCTTCCTGCCGTCCGCCGCCGAAGAGGCGCGCGCCGCGCGCGAGGCCTCGCTGGCCCTGCTCGAGCGGGTGGGCCTCTCGGCCCGGTCCGGCGAGCGGGCGAGCAACCTCTCCTACGGCGAGCAGCGGCGCGTCGAGATCGCGCGCGCGCTCGCCTCGAAGCCGCGGGTCATGCTGCTCGACGAGCCCACCGCCGGCATGAACCCCGGCGAGGTCACCGCCATCGCCGAGCTCATCCGAGGCGTGGCCCGGGCCGGCCACTCGGTGCTGCTCGTCGAGCACAACGTGAAGCTCGTCATGGGCGTCTGCGACCGGATCACGGTGCTCGACTTCGGCAAGGTGATCGCCGACGGCACGCCGACCGAGGTGGCCCGGGACCCGGCGGTGATCGCCGCCTACCTGGGCGGGGAGGCGGCGTGAGCGGGGACGGGAATCCGCTGCTCGAGATCCGCGACCTGCGCGTGGCCTACGGTCACGTCCAGGCGGTGAACGGGATCTCGCTGCGCGTCGAGGCCGGGCAGGTGGTCACGCTCATCGGCCCGAACGGCGCCGGGAAGACGAGCACGCTCGCCGCCGTGGCCGGGCTGCTCCGCCCCCAGGCCGGGAGCGTCCGGCTCGAGGGCCGGGAGGTCACCGGGCTCCCGGCCCACGACGCCGTCGCGCAGGGCATCGTGCTCGTGCCGGAGGGGCGCAGCATCCTCTCCCGGATGAGCATCGACGAGAACCTGGTGCTGGCCGCCGAGGCCCGGACGCCGCGGCCGCCGGCCGCCGAGCAGCGCCGCCGCATCGAGGCCCAGTACGCGCGCTTCCCGGTGCTGGGCGACCGGCGGAGGCTGCCGGCCGGCTCCCTCTCCGGCGGCGAGCAGCAGATGCTGGCCTTCGCCCGCGCGCTGCTCATGTCGCCGCGCATCCTGCTCCTCGACGAGCCGTCGATGGGGCTCGCGCCCCTCCTGGTGCGCCGGGTCTTCGACCTCGTCGCCGAGATCCACCGGGAGGGGGCCACGGTGCTGCTCGTGGAGCAGAACGCCCGGCTCGCGCTCGAGGTCTCCGACCACGCCTACGTGCTGGAGCGCGGGCGCATCGTGCTCGAGGGGCCGTCGCGGGAGCTGGCGGCCGACCCGCGGGTGCAGGCGGCCTACCTGGGCGGCGACGTCGCGTAGCCGTCCTACTTGGCCTCGCGCTCGGCGGAGATGCGCTCGGCCTCCGCCACCAGCGCCTCCTCGAGCTCCTCGGCCCTCATCCGCTTCACGATCTTCCCGCTCTTGAAGAGCAGCCCCACCCCGCCGTGGCCGTAGGCCACGCCGACGTCGGCCGCGGCGGCCTCGCCCGGACCGTTCACCTCGCAGCCCATCACCGCCACGTTCACCTCGCCCTTCAGGCGGGAGAGGCGCTGCTCGACGCGCTCGGCGACCGGGATCATCGCCACCGAGCAGCGGCCGCAGGTGGGGCAGGCGGTCAGGGTGGCGCCCCCGAACTTGAGCCCCAGCGACTTGAGCAGGCTGCGCGCGACCTTGACCTCCTCGACCGGGTCGGCCGCCAGCGAGACGCGCATCGTGTCGCCGATGCCGGCGGAGAGGAGGATGGCGAGGCCGGCCGCGCTCTTGATGGTGCCGGTCATGAGCGTGCCCGCCTCGGTGATGCCGAGGTGCAGCGGGTAGTCGAACCTGCGCGAGAAGAGCCGGTTGGCGGCCACCGTCATCCCGATGTCGTGGGCCTTCAGCGAGACCTTGATCTCCGGGTAGCCCTCGTCCTCGAGCAGCCGGATGTGGCGCTCGGCGCTCTCGACCATGCCCTCGGCGGTGGGCCAGCCGTGCCTCGCGACGATGTCGTCCTCGAGCGAGCCGGCGTTCACCCCGATGCGGATGGGGACCTTGCGGTCCCGGGCCGCCTTCACCACCTCGCGGACGCGCTCCTGGCTCCCGATGTTCCCCGGGTTGAGGCGCACGCAGTGGATGCCCGCGTCGAGGGCCTGGAGCGCGAGCCGGTAGTCGAAGTGGATGTCGGACACCAGCGGGACCGGTGACCCGCGCACGATGGCGGGGAGCGCCGCGGCGGCCTCTGCGTCGGGCACCGCCAGGCGCACGATGTCGGCGCCCTCGGCAGCCAGCGCGCGGATCTGCCCGAGCGTCGCCTCGACGTCGGCGGTCTGCGTGGTGGTCATGGACTGCACCGACACGGGGGCGCCGTCGCCGATGGGGACGGGCCCGACGTGGATGCGTCGCGTCTTCCTGCGCTCCGCGATGGCGGAGATGCTGCCGTGGTCGTATGCGCCCATGAGGAAAGCCCGGCCCACCCCTCATAACGGGGCGGCGCCGGGCTCGCCAACCCGGGTTCGGCCTACTTCTGGGCCAGCTCCCCGTCGATCACCTCCTTGAAGGCGTCGAAGGGCTGGGCTCCGGAGATGAGGATGCCGTTCACGAAGAAGGCCGGGGTCCCGGTGACGCCGGCCTCGTTGCCGGCCTTGCGGTTCTCCTCGACGAGCGCCGCCTTCTCGCCCGAGTCGAGGCACTTGTCGAAGCGGGCCTGGTCGAGCTTCAGGTCCTTGGCGTAGCCCTTCAGCGACGGCACCTCGAGGGCGCGCTGGTTGGCGAAGAGCTTGGCGTGCATCTCCCAGTACTTGCCCTGGTCGCCGGCGCAGTGGGCGGCCTCGGAGGCCTTGGGCGCGTTGGTGTGGTTCGGCAGCGGCAGGTCGCGGTACACGAGCCGGATCTTGTCGCCGTACACGCGCATCACCTCGGAGACCGTCTCCTCGGCGCGGCTGCAGTACGGGCACTCGAAGTCGGAAAACTCGACGATGGTGACCGGGGCCGTGCCCGGCCCGCGCGACGGGCCCTTCGCCTCGACCTGCTGCCGGGGCGGACGCCAGGCCGGGAGCAGGATCTCGACCTTGGCGTCGGCCTTCAGCTTGTCGTAGTAGGCCTGGGCAGCCGCCTGGGCCTTCTGCTGCTGGATGTAGCGGACGATGGTCTCCTTCACCTGGGCCATGGGGGGCAGCTCCCGCCCCTGCGCCTTGGCGGCGTCGTACACCTGCTGGATCTCGGCGTCGGTGGGCGTCCCGACGCGGGCCATGATCTCGGCCTGCACGTACTCGTCGGGCGTCTTGCCGGCGGCCTTGGCCTTCGCCTCCACGAGGCGCTTCATGATCATGGTGTCGAGGGCCTGGCGCTTCATCTGGTACAGCTGCTCCTGGTACTGCTGGTCGAGCTTCTTCAGCTCGCCCTTGGCGAAGTCCTCGAGCTCCTTGCCGGTGATGGCGTCGGCGCCGATCCGGGCCACCGGGGCGTTCGGGTCGGAGGCGGGCGCGGCCTGGGCCGGCTTGGCCTGGGTCGTGGACGGCGAGGTGCAGGCCAGCGCTCCGAGGGCGGCGGCCACCGCGAGATAGGGGCGGGTCGAGAACTTCATGGGACTCCCGGGAAGGGTGAAGGGAAGGCGGGGATTGTTCTCGACAACCCCCTGCCGGTCAACGTCATTCCCGGGCCCCCCGCTTCCGCGCCCGTCCCGCCCCCCGGGTGGTATCCTCTGCCGGCACGGAGGGCCAATGCCGCAGGACGTCTGGAAGCCGGAGCTGTACGCGCGTTTCCGCGCCGAGCGGTCGCGCCCGTTCTACGACCTGCTCGCGATGGTCCGGGGCCGGCCCGGGATGCGCGTCGTCGACCTGGGCTGCGGGACGGGCGAGCTCACCGCCGACGCCCACGCGCGGCTCGAGGCCCGGTCCACGCTCGGCGTCGACTCCTCGCCGGCCATGCTCGAGAAGGCGGCACCGCTCGCCGGCAACGGCCTCTCCTTCGTGCTCGGCGACATCGCCCACCTCGAGGCGCCCGCGGAAGGCTACGACCTCGTCCTCTCGAACGCCGCGCTCCACTGGGTTCCCGACCACCCCACCCTGCTCCGGCGGCTGCGCGACCTGCTCGCCCCCGGCGGGCAGCTCGCCGTCCAGGTGCCGGCCAACCAGACCCACGCCTCCCACCGTCTCGCGAACGAGCTGGCGCGGGAGGAGCCCTTCGCCACCGCGCTCAAGGGCTACGTCCGCCACCGCGCTGTGCTCACGCCGGTGGAGTACGCGCTCCAGCTGAAGCGGCTCGGGTTCGTGGAGGAGGAGTCGCGGCTCCAGGTCTACGTGCACGAGCTCGGGGAGCCGGCCGACATCGTGGAGTGGTGCCGGGGCACGCTGCTCACCGACTACGAGAAGCGGCTCCCGCCCAACCTCTGGCACCGCTTCCTCGACGCCTACCGGCGGCGGATCCTGGACAACATCCCGGACGAGCGACCGTACCTCTACACCTACCAGCGCATCCTCTTCTCCGGGCGCCTTCCGGTGTAGGCGAGTGCCCACGGACGACCCGGGGGGTGCACATCGACCCACCCGCGTCCACACGCCGGCTCCAGTGATGTCGAGGACTTGGGCCGCGGCGACGGTGGCACGGATCGCGCAGATCCGGACCGCGGTGCTGCTGTCGGGCTCCTGAACGCCCGAGGTGCCCCGGGTTCTCGTCCCCCCCGAGATCCCGTGGTGCCTCGGGCTCTTCCTTTTCGGGGGCCGGGCTACGCGCCCTGTCCCGGCCCGGCGAACGCGAAGAACGACCGGAGCTTGTCGTTCGTCTCGCGCAGCCGGGACGAGAGCGTGCGCACGAAGGCCCACAGCAGGACGTAGGCCAGGTCCTTGTCGAGGAACATGAGCCGGTCGAGGTCCTCGCGGCGCACCACGAGTAGCTCGCAGGTCACGTGGGCCACCGCGTCGGCGGACCGGGGCGCCTCGTCGATGGCGGCCATCTCCCCGAAGTAGCTGCCCGGACCGAGCAGGGTGAGCGCCTCCTCGCCCGCGCCCGGGATCTCCTTCGAGATGCGCACCGTCCCGGACGCGACGACGTACATCTCGTCTCCGGGCGCGCCCTCGCGGAACAGGACCGAGCCGGCCTCCACGCGGCGTGCGGCGGCGATCTCCGCCACCCGGGCGAGCTGCCCGGCGGACAGGGTCTCGAACAGCGCGCAGCGGCGCAGCGCGTCCTCGTGCACGCCGCGACGATAGCACGCGACCCGCCCCGAACCTCTCCGTGACTTCCGGGCTCGAAGGGGCTAGATCGATCGAGCCCCCACACGCGGAGGAAACATGCCCCAGCACGAGAAGCTGGTGATCGTCGGGTCCGGCCCGGCCGGCTACACCGCGGCGCTCTACGCGGCGCGCGCCAACCTCACCCCCCTGCTCTTCGAGGGGATGCAGCCCGGCGGCCAGCTCACCATCACCACCGAGGTCGAGAACTACCCCGGCTTCGCCGAAGGGGTCATGGGACCCGAGCTCATGGAGCGGATGAAGGGGCAGGCCGAGCGGTTCGGCACCCGCTTCGTGTCCGCCGAGATCACCCGCGTCGACCTCTCGCCACGGCCGTTCCAGCTCTGGAGCGAGTCGGATCACTACACCGCCGACGCCGTCATCGTCGCCACCGGCGCCTCGGCGAAGTGGCTGGGGATCCCGTCGGAGAAGGCCTACCAGGGCAAGGGCGTGTCCGCCTGCGCCACCTGCGACGGCTTCTTCTTCCGGGGCGTGGAGGTGGCGGTGGTGGGGGGCGGCGACACCGCCGTCGAGGAGGCCACCTTCCTCACCAAGTACGCGACCAAGGTGTACCTCGTGCACCGGCGCGGCGAGCTGCGCGCCTCGAAGGTCATGCAGGAGCGGGCCCGCAAGAACCCCCGGATCGAGTTCGTGTGGAACGCCGCCGTCGAGGAGGTGCTGGGCGACGGCAAGGCCATGACCGGGCTCCGCCTCCGGAGCACGAAGGACGGGAGCACCCGCGTGCTCCCGGTGCAGGGCTTCTTCCTGGCCATCGGCCACGAGCCCAACACCGGCGTCTTCAAGGGCCAGCTCGACATGAACGAGGTCGGCTACCTCGCGGTGAAGGCCCCCACCACCCGCACCAGCCGGGAGGGCGTCTTCGCCGCCGGCGACGTCGCCGACCCCAGCTACCGCCAGGCGGTCACCGCCGCCGGGTCCGGTTGCGCCGCGGCCATCGACGCCGAGCGCTGGCTGGGCGAGCAGGGAATCCACTGACCGGGAGGGCGCCGTGCGGATGATCGACGTCGGGGAGAAGCCCCGGACCGAGCGCGTGGCGGTCGCCCGGGGCTTCGTGTCGATGTCCGCGCCCACCCTGCGCATCCTGCGCCGGGGTGAGGCCGAGAAGGGAGACGTCGTCGCCGCGGCGCGGCTCGCCGGGATCCTGGCCGCGAAGCGGACGCCGGACATCGTCCCGCTCTGCCATCCCATCGCGCTCTCGGGCACCGAGATGGCGGTCGTTCCCCGCGCCGGGGGGGTGGAGATCACCGCCACCGTCCGCACCGTGGACCGCACCGGGGTGGAGATGGAGGCGCTCGCCGCGGTGGCCGCCGCCTGCCTCACCGTCTACGACATGCTGAAGCGCTACGAGCGCGGCATGCGCATCGAGGCGGTGGAGCTCATCGAGAAGTCCGGCGGCCGGACCGGGCGCTGGGTCCGTCCGCGCCCGGGAGCGCGCCGGCCGGCACGCCGAGCGCCTCGAGCGCGTTCCGCCCGCACACGCGGCGGATGACCGCGGCGGAGAGGCCGAGCCTGGAGAGGCGGTCGGCCGCCCGCGGGAGCGCGAGCAGGTCCCCCGTGCCGTCGCCAGCGTGCGACGCGAACGCCAGGCCCTCCGGGCCCAGCGTGCGGACCAGCCGCGCCGTGGCGTCGAGCCCGGCCCGGCCCGGCGGGACGTCCAGGACCGCGCAGTGGCCCAGCGCGCGGACGACGCGCACCGTCCGCGCGTCTACACCGTCCACGAGGACGCGATCCGGGGGGAGCCCGCACTCCCGGACCGCGGCCAGGGCGCGGCGGAGCACCCGGACCGGGTCCCGGGCCGGCACGGCCACGACGAGCGGCCGGCGCAGCTCGCGCGCCATCTCCAGCTGCCGCCCGAAGATCTCCTCCTCCCGCGGCGAGGCCCCGGGCCCGACCGGCCCGATGGCTGCCACTCCCGGGCGGGAGAGCCCGTCGGGCAGCTCGGCGAGGAGCGCCTCGGTTCCCCGGCGCGGCACGCTCCCCGGGGGGATGGAGAGCGCCACGAGCGCGTGAAGCCCGGCCCGTCGCAGGCGCCGCGCCGCGCACTCCAGCTCCTCCCAGGCCTTCCGGAGCGCGGGAGCGGTGGCCGCCGCGGGCGCCGGCAGGGAGAGCGGGCAGAGGGCGCCCACCACCCCGAACCAGCGCAGGTCGGCCACGTCCCGGGGCCCGATGGCCGAGGGGCGGAGGTGGGCGTCGAACATCACGGCACCGCGGCCCTCCCGTCGTAGCGGGGCTCGCTCGCCCCCTCGCGCCATCCGGTGGACGGGTCGAGGCGGACGGCCTGCGGGTTGCCGAAGGGCGCCGCGATCTCCTCCACCCGGTGCCCGCGCGCCTCCAGCGCCCGCCGGGTGGCGTCCTGGAGCGCGCCCGGCTCGGCCACGATCACGTCCGGCCTCCACTGGTGGTGGATGCGGGGCGCGCCCAGGGCCTCGTCGAGGGGGAGCCCGGCGTCGAGCACCCGCAGGATGGCCCAGGCCACCGTGGAGGGGATGGTGCTCCCGCCGGGCGACCCGACGGCGAGGAGCACCGTGCCGTCCGGGCCGAAGACCAGGGTGGGGGCCATGGAGGACAGCGGCCGCTTGCCGGGAGCCGGCAGGTTGGCCGCGCCCCCCTCGAGGCCGAAGGCGTTCCGGGCGCCCGGGGCCGCGTCGAAGTCGTCCATCTCGTCGTTGAGGAGGATGCCCGTGCCCGGGACCACCACGCCCGACCCGAACTGGAGGTTCACGGTGGTGGTGAGCGCGACCGCGTTCCCCTCGGCGTCGATCACCGAGACGTGGGTGGTGTGGCCGGGCGGGGGGGCCGGGGCGGGAGGGCCGGAGGGAGCGGCCCGGTCCCCGGTGGCCTCGCGGATGCGCGCGGCGAGCTCCGGGGAGGCCATCTCCCGCGCCACGGCGTCGGCCCCGGGGACGAAGTCCGGATCGCCCAGCGCCGCCCCCCGCCGCTCGAAGAGGCACCGCTCCGCCTCGACGAACGCGTGCAGGAAGTCCTCCCGCATGCCCGCCACGCCGGAGGGCGGGCGGTTCTCGAGCACCCGCAGGAGGCCGAGCAGGATGGCGCCTCCGGCCGAGGGAGGGGGGAAGCTCGCCACCCGGTGGCCGCGGAACTCGCCCCAGAGGACCTCCCGCTCCCGGGTCCGGTAGGCGGCCAGGTCGGCCTCCGAGAGCACGCCGCCCCGCGCGCGCGCCGCCGCCGCGATCCGGCGCGCGAGCGCTCCCCGGTAGAACGACTCCGGGTCCCGCCCGAGCTGCCGCAGCGTGGCCGCGAGATCGCGCTGGACGATCCGCGACCCGGGCTCGGGCGGCTCGCCTCCGGGCAGGAAGACGGCGGAGCCGGCGGCGTCGGCGGAGAGGCAGGCCCGGGCGGCCTGCGCCGCGCGGCGCCAGCCCCGCCCCACCACGACGCCCTCGCGCGCCAGCCGGGCCGCCGGGTCCACGAGCGCGGGAAGCGGCCGGGTCCCGAACCGGCGCGCGATCTCGGCGTACCCCTTCACCGCGCCCGGCACGGCGATCGAGAGGCCGCCGCAGCGCGATCGGGCCGGGTCGGGCTTGCCGTCCGCGAGGAACATCTCCGGCGTGGACGCCGCCGGGGCCGTCTCCCGGAAGTCGATGGCGTGGACCCGGCCCTCGCGCGCCAGGTAGACGAGCGCGAGCCCGCCCCCCCCGATGCCGGAGCTCTGCGGCTCGGCCACGGCCAGCGCGAAGGCCGCCGCCACCGCCGCGTCGGCGGCGTTCCCGCCGGCGCGGAGCACCGCCGCGCCGGCCTCGCTGGCGGCCGGGTGCGCGGTGGCCACGGCCCCCCGGGGCGAGACGGCGACGTGGGCGAGGAGGACCGGGAGGAGGAAGGTGGCCGGGCTCATGAACCCATGGGTAACACGGCGCGGAGGCGCGCTTCCCCCGCGATCCTTGATTCCGACCGGCGCTGGCCCTAGCCTCGGCCCCATGCCGAAGACCTCGAAGGCCCGCAAGGGCCGTTCCCCGCTCGCCGCCATCGTCCTCGCCGCCGGCAAGGGCACCCGGATGAAGACCCGCCGCGCCAAGGTCCTGCACCCCGTGTGCGGACGGCCGATGGTCTACTTCCCGGTGAAGCGGGCGCTCGAGGCCGGCGCCGACCCGGTGGTGGTGGTGGTGGGCCACCAGGCCGACGAGGTGGAGGCCTCGCTGCGCGCCGCCCTCCCCGGCGCGCCCCTGCGCTTCGCCCGGCAGGAGCGCCAGCTCGGGACCGCCCACGCGGTGCTGGCCGCCCGCGCCTCGCTGCGCGGGTACCGCGGCCCGATCGTGATCCTCTCCGGGGACACCCCGCTCCTCACCACCCACACGCTCGCCTCGGTGGTGGAGGCCCGCACCTCGCCCCAGTCGCTCGCCTTCGCCACCATGGACCTCGAGAACCCCGAGGGCTACGGGCGCGTGGTCCACGCTCCGGGCAAGGGGCCCGCGCTGATCGTGGAGGAGAAGGACGCCACCCCGGAGGAGCGCCGCATCCGGGAGGTGAACGCCGGCCTCTACGTCGCCGACGCGGAGTTCCTCTGGTCCACGCTGGCGCGCGTCGACGCGCGCAACGCGCAGCGCGAGTTCTACCTGACCGACCTCGTGGCGCTCGCCGCCGACGGCCCGGGAGCGGTGGCGGTCCGGGTCTCCCCGCTCGAGGCCCAGGGGGTGAACGACCAGGAGGATCTGTCGCTCGCCATCCGGGCCATGACCCGGCGCATCGCCGCCGCCCTCATGGAGGCCGGCGTCACGCTGGAGGATCCGGAGCGCTTCGACGCCGACGAGGGCGTGGTGGTCGGACCGGACACCCTCATCGAGCCCAGCGTCCGGCTGCGCGGGGCGACCCGCATCGGCTCCGGCTGCGTCGTCGGCCAGGGCAGCATCGTCTGCGACACCGAGGTCGGCTACGGCGTGCAGATCCTCCCCTACTGCCACCTGGACCAGGCCCGCGTCGGGCCGGGCTGCCGGGTGGGGCCGTGGGCGCGGCTCCGCCCCGGGTCGGCGCTCGCCGAGGGGGTCCACGTGGGCAACTTCGTGGAGCTCAAGAAGACCTCGATGGGCAAGCGCTCCAAGGCCAACCACCTCACCTACCTGGGCGACGCCACCATCGGCGCCGACGTCAACGTGGGCTGCGGGACGGTGACCTGCAACTACGACGGGGAGAGGAAGCACCCCACCCGCATCGGCGACGGGGTCTTCGTGGGCTCCGACTCGATCCTGGTGGCCCCCATCTCCATCGGCAAGGGGGCCTACGTGGCGGCCGGCTCCACCCTCACCGAGAGCGTGGCGGCCGGCGCGCTGGCGCTGGGACGTGCACGTCAGGTGAACAAGGTCGGCTGGGCCCGCAAGCGGGCCGCGGGGCGCGCCAACGGGAAGGGGAAGTAGGGCATGTGCGGCATCGTGGGGTACGTGGGCCCGCGCCCGTGCGTGGACCTGATCGTGGGCGGGCTGCGCCGGCTCGAGTACCGTGGCTACGACTCGGCCGGCGTGGCGGCGGTGGGCCCGGGCGGCCTCGACATCCGGCGCAGCAAGGGCAAGCTCTCGAACCTGGTCGAGCGGCTCTCGCGGGAGCCGGTGGCGGGGAGCACCGGGATCGGCCACACCCGCTGGGCCACCCACGGCCGACCCTCCGACGAGAACGCGCACCCGCACCGCTTCGGCGGCGTGGCGGTGGTGCACAACGGCATCATCGAGAACCACCTGGAGCTGAAGGCCGCGCTGCAGGCCCGGGGGCACGCCTTCTCCTCCGAGACCGACACCGAGATCTTCGCCCACCTGATCGCATCCGCCCTCGACGGCCCGTCCGCGGGCGACCTGCGCGCCGCGGTCCGGGAGGCGCTCCGCCAGGTGCGCGGGACCTACGCCATCGCGGTGGTCTCGGAGCGCACCCCGCGGACGATCGTCGCCGCCAAGAACGCGAGCCCCCTCGTGGTGGGGTACGGCGACGGCGAGAGCTTCCTGGCCTCCGACGTCCCGGCCATCCTCGAGCACACCCGGATGGTGAACTACCTGGAGGAGGGCGAGCTGGCGGTGCTCACGCCGGAGGGCATCGCCATCGAGGGACCCGACGCCGCGCCGGTCACCCGGGCGCCGCGCCGCATCGAGTGGAGCGCGGTGGCCGCCGAGAAGGACGGCCACAAGCACTTCATGCACAAGGAGATCTTCGAGCAACCCCGGGCGGTGACCGACACCATCCGCGGGCGGGTCTCGCTCGAGGAGGGCGACGTGGCCCTCGACGGCCTGGAGATCGACCCGGCCCTGGCCCGCGACGTCGACCGGCTGGTGGTGGTGGCCTGCGGAACGAGCTGGCACGCCGGGCTCTCCGGCCGGCTCATGATCGAGCAGCTGGCCCGCCTCCCGGTGGACGTCGAGCTGGCGAGCGAGTTCCGCCACCGCGACCCGGTGGTGGGCCCGCGCACGATGGTGCTCGCCATCTCCCAGTCGGGCGAGACCGCCGACACGCTGGCCGCGGTGAAGGAGGCCCGGAAGCGGGGCGCGCGCGCCTTCGCCATCTGCAACGTGCTCGGCTCCGCCATCCCGCGGGAGTGCCAGGGAACGCTCTACACCCACGCCGGCCCGGAGATCGGGGTGGCCTCCACCAAGGCCTTCACCACGCAGCTGGCGGCGCTCTTCCTGCTCGCGGTGAATCTGGGCCGGCTGCGCGGGACGCTGGGCGCGGACGCGGCACGCGAGCAGCTCGAGGCCCTGGTGCGCATCCCCCAGCAGATGGAGCACGTGCTGCGCCAGGAACCCACCGTGCTCCCGGTGGCGCGGCGCTGCGCGGCGGCGCGCGACGTGCTCTTCCTGGGGCGCGGGTCGCAGTACCCGGTGGCCCTCGAGGGCGCGCTCAAGCTGAAGGAGATCTCCTACATCCACGCCGAGGGCTACGCCGCCGGCGAGATGAAGCACGGCCCCATCGCCCTCATCGACGAGAACCTCCCCGTGGTCGTGCTGGCGGTGAAGGAGCCCTCCTACGAGAAGACGCTCGGCAACGTGGAGGAGGTCCGCGCCCGCGGCGGCCAGGTGATCGCGGTGGTGGCCGAGGGGGACACCCACGCGGCCGGGCTGGCCACCGTGGCGCTGGTGGTGCCGGGGACCACCCCGCTCCTCGCCCCCCTGCTCACCATCCTGCCGCTCCAGTTCCTCGCCTACCACGTGGCCGATCTCAAGGGCACCGACGTGGACCAGCCGCGGAACCTGGCGAAGAGCGTCACCGTGGAGTGAGGCGCCTCCCGCGCCGCGGAGGGGGCGGCCCGCGTGAACCTGCGACTCTTCGTGGCGATCCAGCCGCCGGAGGCGGTGCGACGGCGACTCGCGGCGACGGCCGGGGCGCTGCGGCAGGCCTCCGGCCGGCACGGCGACGGGATCCGCTGGGTGGCGCCGGAGCGGCTGCACCTCACACTGCAGTTCCTGGGTGCCGTCCCGGAGGATCGGCTGGAGGCGATCCGCGCCGCGATCGCGGAGGTCGGCGCGGCGGGCCGGCCCTTCCGGCTGGAGGTCCGGGGCGCCGGGGGATTCCCCTCCGCGCGTCGCCCGCGGGTGATCTTCGCGGGCGTCAGCGGAGAGCTCGACGCGCTCGGCGCCCTGGCCGACGCGCTGGGCCGGTCGCTCGCGCCGCTCGGGCTCCCGCCCGGACCCCGGCCGCTCACCCCGCACGTGACGCTGGGACGGTCGAGGGACGGACGGGGTGCTCCCGGGCTGGGCGGCGCCATCGCCGGGGCCGCCCCGGACGGCCCGGTGCCCTGGCGGGTCGAGGAGATGGCCCTCTTCCGGTCGCGCACCGGGCCAGAGGGGCCACGGTACGAGGCGCTGCACCGCGCCGCGCTCGGAGTCCCGACCCCCGAATGAAACCCGCCCCCGGCGTGGGACGCCGGGGGCGGAGGCCGGACGGACGCTGCGGGGGGGAGGTCGTCCGCCGGCCCCGCTCCCGGTACCTCCGCCGCAAGGCGGAGGGGGCTGCTGGCTTCTCCTCCTTTCAACACCGGCACCCGGCACCGGGTGCCAGGAAGATCGCGCCCGGGCTCGAAAAATCCCGCTTCCGCGGTCACTTGGGAGCCCGCTCGCGGGTAAGTAGTTTTTTCCGCGCCGGCGAATCCTCGAACCCCCCGATCAAGTGACACGGTTTGTTGACCCGTGGCGCGCGGGACGGTGTCAACCCGCCATGGAGAGCGCGAATCGCCGGATCGAGAGGAAGGAACGTCCGCGCAGGCCGTCGCCGCGGATCGAGCTGGTTGGGCCGGCACAGGCCGACGATCCGGACGACTCGGCGCTCCGCGACTGGGTGGCGCTGCTCTCGGGGTCCCGCTGGATCGTCGCCGGCGTGACCGCCGCCTGCGTCGCCGCGGCGATGGCCTACGTCGCGGTCGCGACCCCCGTCTTCCGCGCCGACGCCGTGGTGCAGGTCGAGGAGCGCGCGCGCGGCATCGCCGGGCTCGAGGAGCTCACCGCGGCCTTCTCGAGCAGCACGCCAGCCGAGACCGAGATCGAGCTCATCCGCTCGCGCGCCCTGCTCTCCGGCGTGGTGGAGCGGCTCGGCCTCGACGTGGTGGTGACGCCGCGCCACTTCCCGGTCGTCGGCGCGGCCGTGGCCCGGCGCTCCGGCGCCTCGGCCCCCGTGGCCGCTCCGCCGGCGCTCGGCGCGTTCGCCTGGGGGGGCGAGCGCATCGCGGTCGACCACCTGGTCCTGCCCGAGGCGCTGCTCGGCCGCCGCCTCTCCCTCACCGCGCTCGGCGACGGCCGGTACCAGCTCGCCGGCCCGGACGGGGAGAGCCTCCTCGAGGGGCGGGTCGGAACGCTCGCCGCCGCGGGCGGCGTCGAGGTGCGGGTCGCCGAGCTCCGGGCCCGCCCCGGCACCGGCTTCCGGGTGACCCGCCTGCCGATGGAGGAGGCCGTCGAGCGGCTCCAGTCCCGGCTCGCGGTCTCCGAGCGCGGGCGCAAGACCGGCATCCTCCAGATCGCGCTCGAGGGAACCGACCCGGAGCTCGTCGCCCGGACCGTGGACGCGGTGGCCCAGGACTACCAGCGTCAGAACGTCGACCGCCGCAGCGCGGAGGCCGAGAAGACCCTCTCCTTCCTGGAGACCCAGCTCCCCACCCTGCGGTCGAGCCTCGACGAGGCCTCGGCCGCGCTGGAACGGTACCGGCGGACCCACGGCCGCGTGGACGTGGGCCTCGAGACGAAGGGCATGCTGGAGCGCTCCGCCGAGGCCGAGCGCCGGCTCTCCGAGCTGCTCCTGCAGCGTGCCGAGCTCCGCCAGCGCTTCACCGACAGCCATCCCTCGGCGCAGACGCTCGACGACAAGGTCGCGCGGCTGCGCGCCGAGCGCGACGCCGCCGCGGGACGGATCCGCGACCTGCCCGAGGCCGAGATGCGGTCGGCCTCGCTGCTGCGGGACGTGAAGGTGGCGAACGAGCTCTACCTCGTGGTCGTGAACAAGGTACAGGAGCTCAAGGTGGTGAAGTCGGGCACCATCGGGAACGTCCGCCTTCTCGACCGGGCCGTCCGGCCCCGCCGCCCGGTGCGACCGGACGCGCTCCCGGCCCTGCTCGCCGCGCTCGCCGTCGGGCTCGGGATGGGCGTGGGCCTCTCCTTCCTGCGGCGCGCGCTGGCGCGCGGCCTGGAGGACCCCGAGGCGGTCGAGCGCGCCACCGGCCTCCCGGTGCACGCCTCCATCCCGCACAGCGACGCGCAGGCGGCGCTGGGGCGCGGCCGCGCCGCGCGGGACGGCAGCGAGCTCCTCGCCCGCAGCGACCCGGCCGATCTCGCCGTGGAGTCGGTCCGGGCGCTCCGCACCAGCGTGGCCTTCGCGCTGGCCGAGGCGGAGAACAACGTGGTGGCGCTGGGCGGGCCCAGCCCGGGCGTGGGCAAGTCCTTCGTGGCGGCCAACCTGGCCCAGGTCCTCGCCGAGTCGGGCAGCCGCGTGCTCCTCGTGGACGCCGACCTGCGCAAGGGTCGCCTCCACGACATGCTGGGCGGCGCCGGGGAGCCGGGCCTCTCCGACATGATCGCGGCCGGCGAGCCGGTTCCCGGCGCGGTCCGGCCGACGGCGCAGTCCGGCCTCGACTTCCTCCCGCGCGGCCGGGGCGCCCCGAATCCCTCCGAGCTCCTCGGCAGCGAGCGGTTCCGCCGGGTGATGGAGTGGGCGTCGCGCAGCTACGACGTGGTGGTGGTGGACACCGCCCCCATCCTGGCCGTCACCGACGCCGCCCTGGTGAGCCGCCACTGCGGCGTGAACCTGCTCGTGCTCCGCGCCGGCCGCCACCCGGTGCGGGAGATCGGGGCCGCCATGAAGGCCTACGCGCAGGGTGGCGTCCGCCTCCACGCGGTGGTCCTGAACGGCGCCCGCCCGTCGCGCGCCGGCGGCCACGGCTATCACTACCAGTACTCGTACCGATGAGGTCCGCGGTGCACGCCCTGCCGGCAGCCAGCCCGCCCGCCCCCCGCTCCGGGGCGGGGATCGCCGCCTGGGGCGGCGCCCTGCTCCCGGCCGGATCCCTCCGGCGACGCATCGCCACCGGCGGGGCCTGGTCGGTCGCCGGGTCGGCGGCCTCGCAGGGGCTCTCGCTCGTGGCCGCCGCGACGGCCGCGCGCGCGCTCGGCCCCGGGTCCTACGGCGGCCTGGTGGTGGCGACCGGCGCCTGCGCCGTGCTCGCCGAGGTGGACCGGCCCGGGGTGTGGGCGGGCGGGTTCCGGGCGTGGTCCGACGAGTCCGTGTACCTCACGACCGGCCGCGGTTCGGGCTCGGGTCGGGTGCTGCGGCTCGATGCCCCCGCCCTCCGGGACCTCACCGCCGACTG
>JBBIOL010000015.1:0-49827 GCA_037443385.1 Anaeromyxobacteraceae bacterium | reverse complement strand
GGTGCGAGGCCGCCGGGCTCGCGCAGGGCGGGCTGCTCGCCGACCGGCCGGAGGCATCCGGGCCACGCGCGGCGACGTCCCGGCGCGCGACCCGGCCTTCCTGGCCCGGAACCTGTGCGCCGCGCTGGCGGCGGCCCGGGAGGTCGCCGGCGGAGCACCCTCCGCGGCGGCCATGGACCTCGGCGGGCGGTGGGCCACCGCGTTCCAGGTGGCCGGCCCGGCCGGTGAGGCCGCCGTGGTGGTCCTGTGGGGACCGGCCCCGCTCCGCGAGCCGGTCCGCGTGGCCGTGGCCCGCTGGCTCGCCAGCTCCGGTGCCTGAAAAAGGCAGGGCCCCGCCTCGCGGCGGGGCCCGGGTGCCTCGTGCTGCGCGTCGGGCGACTACGCCTTGACGATGCAGTCGGTCGGGCAGACGGCCACGCAGGCCATCTCGCCACCGGCGGCGGCGCACTCGTCGCACTTCGCGGCGTCGATCACGTAGGAGTCGTCGCCGGAGGCGATGGCGGTGTTGGGGCACTCCGGCTCGCAGGCGCCGCAGTTGGTGCAGTCATCGGTCACGATCTTGTTGGCCATGTTCGAATGCTCCGTTCTTCGGGGTTGGGGAAGGCGAAGGAAGCGTGCTTCGCGCCTCGTGCACGACCCGCGCCAGTTCCGGTCGTCGCCGAACCCCAGTCATCACGGCATTGTGGAGTGGTTTGGTCCCGACGAAGTTGCGGCGCCGCCGGGAGGGCCTGCAAAAGGTGCGTGTTCGCCCGGGGATGAATTCGGTCCGGATTTCGCGGGTCGGCGGGCGGGACGGGGCGTCCGGACGTGTGGCGGGGCGTCCCGGGCGGCGCTAGGACCGTCGCGGCGAGGGAGAGGAGCGGCGAGGTGACCGGGATCGGGCGGGCCGCGGACGGGTTGCCGGCGCACCTTCGCCGGTACGTGGTCGAGCAGGACTGGGACGCGTACACGCCCCGCGACCATGCGGTGTGGCGCCACGTCATGCACCGGCTGGTGGCGCACCTCCGCGACCGCGCCCATCCGAGCTACCTCCGGGGCCTCGCCGCGACCGGCATCGGCCTCGAACGGATCCCGCGCCTCGACGAGATGAACGAGCGGCTCGCGGGCTTCGGATGGAGCGCGGTCGCCGTCCGCGGCTTCATCCCGCCGGAGGTCTTCACCGAGATGCAGTGCCGGGGCGTGCTCGCCATCGCCGCCGACATCCGGTCCCACGAGCACGTCGCGTACACCCCAGCGCCCGACATCCTCCACGAGAGCGCCGGGCACGCGCCGATCCTGGCCGACCCGCGCTACGCCACCTACCTGCGGCGTTGCGGGGAGGTGGGCTGGAAGGCCATCTCCGACCGGGAGGACGAGGAGGTGTTCCGGTGCATCCGCCGCCTCTCGGTGGTGAAGGAGGACCCCGGAGCGACCGCGGAGGAGGTGGACCGGGCCGTGGCCCAGCTCTCCGCCGCCGGTGCGGCCCGCCGCCGGCCGTCGGAGGGGCTGCGTGCGAGCCGGCTCTACTGGTGGACGGCGGAGTACGGTCTCGTGGGCCCCCTCGACCGGCCGCGCATCTACGGCGCCGGTCTGCTCTCCTCCATCGGCGAGTCGACCCATTGCCTCTCACCGGCGGTGCGCAGGGAGCCGCTCACGCCGGCCTGCGCCGACGTGGACTACGACATCACCGAGATGCAGCCGCGCCTGTTCGTGACGCCCGACTTCGACGCGCTCTTCGACGTGCTGGAGCGCTTCTCCGCCGGCCTCTCCTTCCGCGTGGGCGGGGACCACGGGCTCGCCGAGGCCGCCCGCTCCGGCACGGTGAACCACCTCGTCCTCGACGACGGGCGGGAGGTCACCGGACGCGTGGCCCGGCTCCTGGACGGCGAGCGCGACGCGGTCCCGGGGGTGCGGACGTCGCTCGTCGTGGTCGACGGGCCGGTGCTCCTCTCCCGCGCGGGGACGGCCGACGGCCCGGCGCGGGACCTGCCGGCGGTGGTCGCCCTGGGGGAGGCCGCCGGGCCGCCTTCCGGCGCGTTCGATCTCCGGCTGTCTTCCGGCGTTTGCCTCGCCGGCACCGGGCGAGCCGGCGGGCGGGTCGACGGGCTCCGGGCCACGCTGGGGGACCGCCCGCTCGACGTTCCCGAGGCCTGCCTGCTCCTCGTGGCGCGGGGAGTCCCATCGGTGGCCGGTGGGCCGGCCGATCCGTCGGCCTGGGCGGCGGGTCCCGGCGGTCACGGCCCCTTCGCCACGGGCGACGACGAGGCGCGGGTGCGGTCGCGCAAATCGGCCTCGCTCTCCCCGGAACTCGCCGCCCTCTACGCCGAGGTGCGGAGGCTGCGGGAGTCGGGGCGGGCCGGGCCGGAGGCCGTCGAGTCGCTCGCCGGGCGGGTCGCCCTCTACCCGGGGGAGTGGCTGCTCCGCGAGGAGGTGGAGGAGCTGCGGGCCGGCGATGGCGCCTCCCGCACCTGACCGTACGGCGTGAGACCCTTCCGGGACGGTTCGCTGCTATGCTCCGGCCGGCTTGGCCGATCTCCACGGCACCCCGCCTCGCGGAGGCCATGCTCCGGTCCACCGCGTGCCTGCTCCACCCCGTCTGGGCGCGCCGGCGCGATGGGCCCTGGCCGTGGCCCTTCCGCTCGTTGCCTTCGCGCTCCAGACGGCGGCGCCCGGCCACTTTCGCGCGACGCCGTTCCTCCTCCTCTCGATCGCACCTCCCGCGGTGGCCTGGGCCGCCGGCGCGGGGCCCGCCGTGGTCGGGGTCCTCGTCGCCGGGATGCTGGGAGGCTCCTTCGCGAGCCGGCCCGACGGCATCTCGTCCGGAAGCGGGGTGCTCGTCGCGGCGCTCCCCTTCCTCCCGTCCGCCGCGGTCGGCGCGCTGCTGGGATGGCTCGTGCGCGTCGGGTTCCTGGAACGGGATCGATCCGCCCTCGCGCTGCGCGCGAGCGAGCAGCGCTACCGGGCGCTCTTCGAGCTCTCCCCCTACGGCGTCGCCCTCATGGCCCGGGACGGGCGCTTCATCGCCTTCAACGCCGCCGCGCACGAGGGGCTCGGCTACACCCGCGAGGAGTTCGAGCGGCTCACCGTCGCCGATCTCGAGGCCGAGGAGGACCCCGACGAGATCCGGCGCCACATCGAGAAGATCCAGGCCACCGGCGCCGACGACTTCACCGGGCACCACCGGACGAGGTCCGGCGAGATCCGCGAGCGGCGCGTCCAGGTCCGCACCGTGACCATCGGCGACGAGGTGCTGCAGCTCACGACCTGGCTCGACGAGACCGAGCGCAGGCGCCTCGAGGAGCAGCTCTCCGAGTCGCGGAAGCTGGAGAGCGTGGGGCGCCTCGCCGGCGGCGTGGCGCACGACTTCAACAACCTGCTCACCGTCGTTCTCTGCAGCGCCGAGGCCATGCGCGAGGACCTGGCGGGGGGCAAGGCCGTGGATCCCCGGGACGTGGACGCCGTGCGCGAGGCCGGGCAGCGGGCGCAGGACCTCACCCGCCAGCTCCTCGCCTTCGCCCGCCGCCAGATCGTGGCGCCGGTGGTGCTGGACCTGAACGCGGTCGTGACCGGCAGCGAGCGGCTCCTGCGCCGGGTCATGGGGGAGGACGTGACCCTCACGACGCGCCTCGACCCGGGCCTCTGGCGGGTCCGGTTCGATCCGGCCCAGATCGAGCAGGTGATCCTGAACCTCGCCGTGAACGCCCGCGACGCCATGCCCGACGGGGGCCGGCTCGACGTCACGACCGCCAACGTGACCGTCGACGCGTCCGCCCCGCCCCCGGGGATCGAGCCCGGCGATTGGGTGTGCCTCTCGGTCCGCGACACCGGCACCGGGATCCCGCCCGAGGTGGCGGCCCACCTCTTCGAGCCCTTCTACACGACCAAGGGAAAGGGGCGCGGAACGGGGCTGGGGCTCGCCACCGTCTACGGGATCGTGAAGCAGGCCGGCGGGAACGTCCGCGCCGACAGCGACCCGGCGCGCGGCACCACCTTCGAGGTGTACCTGCCGCGCTGCACGGAGGCGCCCGCCGTGCCGGCCGTCGCGGTCGAGGAGGCCATCTCCGCCTCCAGCGGGACCGTGCTGCTCGTCGAGGACGACCCCGGCGTGCGCGAGGTCGCCTCCCGGGCCCTGCGGCTCGGCGGCTACCGGGTGCTGGCCGCCGGCGGCGCCGGCGAGGCCATGGAGCTCGCGGCCCGGTCCCCGGGCCCGGTGGACGTGCTCGTGACCGACGTGGTGATGCCCGGCGTGAACGGCAAGACGCTCGCCGAGGAGCTCCTGCGGCGCCGCCCCGGGCTGAAGGTCCTCTTCGTCTCCGGCTACCCGGACGACATCATCGGCCGGCACGGCGTGCTCGAGCCGGGCGTCGCCCTGCTCTCCAAGCCCTTCACGCCGGCGGCGCTCGTGGGACGGGTGGGGGAGCTCATCCGCGCCGCCAGCGCCCCGCCGTCCAGGTGAACCCGCGCCCGGCGCGCTTCCAGTGTCCCTCCACCCAGGCGTGACCGGGCCAGGGCGCGGACCAGGTCCCGCAGGCCCAGGCCCAGCGGCCGGCGCTCCAGGTCCAGAACCCGGGGATCCACACCGCGTCGCGCGCCGGCGGCGTTCCCGGGACCTCGACGAGCAGCGGTGGGGGCGGGGCCGGCGAGGTCGTCACCGCGACGGGCGGCGGCTCGTGGATGCGGTCCGGGCGGGCGCCCGGCGCCCGCCAGCACGGCTCGTGAAAGGTCCAGCCGCGGTCGTCGCGGGTGAATCGCGCGGGCGCCCAGGTCCAGGGCGGGCGGCCCGGGGGCACGGCCCAGCCGCCCGGCGTCCAGGCGTACCGGTCCCCGTTCCACTGCCAGTGACCGTCGATCCAGGCGGCGTCGGGCGAGGGGGCCGGGGCGCGCGGGTCGGCGAGCGGGGCCGGAGGGGGACCGTTCGCGTCCACCCGGATCCCGGGCACCGGGGACCCGCCGGCAGCACCGTCCGTCGCGCCCCGGGCGCCGAGGGGAGCCAGGACCAGGGACACGAGGAGGAGGGCTGCGCGGAGTCGGGGCTCGGGCGGCACGCTGCCCCGGAGTCTACCATCCGCTACAATCGAGGCATGAACGACCGGGAACGCCAGGCCGTGCTCGCCATCGCCGTCCACGCCGCCTTCGCCGACGGGTCGCCGGCCGACCCGGAGCGGGAGCGGATCCGGCGCGTGGCCGAGGGGCTGGAGGGCGGCGCCGGAGGGCTCCCGTCCGCCTACCAGGGGGTGCTGGTGGAGCGGCGGAGCCCGGAGGAGGCCGCCGCCGCGATCCAGTCGGACGAGGCGCGGCGATTCGCCTACGAGATGGCGGTGGCGGTCGTCGAGGCGGACGGCGTGCGCACGCCGCAGGAGGCTGCCTTCCTGGAGCGGATGCGCACCCTGCTGGGCGTGGACGCCGCGCCCGCCGCGGAGCTCGCGCGCCGGACCGAGGCCCTGCTCACCACGCCGGTGGTCCCGCCGCCCGGCGCGGTCCCGGCGTCCGCGGCGCCATCCTCCCCCCGGCAGCCCGATCCGGCCGCCCTGGAGGAGCGCATCCTCCACTACGCCATCCTGAACGGCGCGCTGGAGCTCCTTCCCGAGTCGCTCGCCACCATGGCCATCATCCCCCTCCAGATGAAGCTGGTGTACGAGGTGGGGCAGGCCCACGGCTACGCGCTCGATCGCGGCCACGTCACCGAGCTCCTCGCGACGGTCGGGGTGGGCGTCACCGGCCAGGCCGTCGAGCAGGTGGGGCGGCGGATCCTCGGGGGCATCCTGGGCGGCATCGGTGGGCGGATCCTGGGTGGCCTGGGCCGCCAGGCGGTGAGCTCCGGCATGGCCTTCGCCACCACCTACGCCATCGGCCAGGTGGCCAGCACCTACTACGCGAGCGGACGGCGCATCGACGGCGGACAGCTCCGCGAGGTCTTCCAGCGCATGCTCGACCAGGCGCGCGGCCAGGCCGACCGGTACTCGGGCCGCATCGCCGACCAGGCCCGCAGCATCGACGTCTCCGGGATCGCCGACCTGGTCCGGCGCGGGCCGCCGTAGCTACCTTCCGCGCGGGCGCACGTCGTACGGATTGGCCCGCAGCGCCGCGGCCACGTCGCGGATGGCCCGCTGGGCCCGGACGCTGTTGCCGGCGGCGTCGAGCGGGGGCGAGAAGACCGCCACGCCGAAGCGGCCCGGCGCCACCGCCACGATGCCCCCGCCCACGCCGCTCTTGGCGGGCAGCCCGACCTCGTACAGCCAGATGCCCGAGTCGTCGTAGAGCCCTGCCGTGGCCATCACCGCCAGGATGGGGGCGACGAGGTCGGGCGAGATCACCTGCTTGCCGGTGACCGGGTTCCGGCCCGCGTTCGCGAGCGTCGCGGCCATGACCGCGAGATCGGCGGCGGTGACCGAGATGGAGCACTGGCGGGTGTAGACGTCGGTGGAGACCTCCGGGTCGAAGTAGAGCCGGCCGTACGCGTGCATGAGCCGCGCGATGGCCCGGTTGCGCTCGTTGGTGGCGGCCTCCGAGCGGTAGACCTCCTCGTCGACCGCGAGCTTCCGCCCGGCGAAGGCCTCGTGCACGGCGAGGATGCGCGCCCACTTCTCCGGACCGGTCTTCCCCTCCACGAGGCTCGTGGTGGCGATGGCGCCCGGGTTCACGAAGGGGTTCAGCTCCTTGCCCCGGTGCTGCTCGATGGCCACGATGGAGTTGAAGACCTGCCCGGTGGCGTCCACGCCGACCTTGTCGAGCACCGCCTTCGGGCCCGCGGTCTCGAGCACGCTCGCCAGCGTGAAGACCTTGGAGATGGACTGGATCGAGAAGGGCGCCTGGACGTCTCCGCGGAGGTAGGACTTCCCGTCCACGGTGACGAGCGCCACGCCGAAGAGCCGCGGATCGACCTGGGCCAAGGCCGGGATGTAGTCGGCGTTCTTGCCGTCCTGGACGTCCCGGTTGCGTTCCCAGGCGGCGTCCACCGCGGACTGGTACGGGGAGGGGGGCGGGGCGGCCCGGACGGGAAGGGAGACGAGCGCGGCGAGGAGGAGGGCGGCGGGGCGGGCGACGTGCATGGAGCCTCCGGGTGGCTACCAGGTGTGGGCGTAATCCACGCGCGCGGAGACCTGGATCCGGTAGTCGGTGCCGATCGCCCCTCCGAGGTCCCGGCGCTCGCCGTAGAGGAACTCGACACCGGCCAGAACCACCGGGAAGGGGCGATAGAGCAGGTTCGCCGACGCGTACTGGCCGAGCTGGAAGGCGGCGGGCCCCTGGCCGTCGGTGGGCCACATGCGCGTCATCGACCACCCGGCGGAGCTCGTGAAGCGGTCGCTCCAGGCGTGCTCGTAGTACGCCACCAGGCCGAGCAGGGGAACGGCCCGGGCCGCGCCGTCCTGGGGGGCGAGATCGAAGGTGGCGTCGTTCATGTAGGCCGCGATGCCGGCGCCGTAGACGGCCTGCACCCGCAGCCGGTCGCGTCCCCAGGTGTTCACCACCGACGCGAGGTTCACGCCCCACCCCGTCGTGTACCCCCAGTGGTACTGGGTGGTGGCGGTCTCCGGGACCTGGTAGCCGAGCCAGCGCAGGATTCCGGACGCCTGCACGTGGCCGAAGCTCCCGGCGTGGCGGTAGCGGGCGGTGAGATCGGGGAAGCGCGTGTACGGCGACGCGCCCACGAGGGGATCGACCCCGCCGCCGTTCCCGGCGTCGACGGCCAGCCCGGGCGCCTCGATGGCCACCGCGAGCGAGTTCTCCCCCACGAGCGGGGTCCAGCGGAGCTGGGGGTTGCGCAGGAAGACCATCCCGCCCGGCCCCCAGTAGTCGACGACGTCGGGGAACACGTCCCCGTCCATGAAGAGGCTGTTGGCCTGCCCGGCCAGGAACTGCCAGAACTCGGCGTAGGCGAGCCGGAGCCGGATGGTGGTCTGGCCGGCGTTCGGCCCGACGCCGAAGAGGTCGAACTCGAACTGGGCGCGGGCCGGGGCGAACCCGGTGGGGATCTCGCTCCACACCCCGAAGCGGGTCTGCTTCACGGAGAAGCTGGTCTCGCCGTCCGGCCCGAAGGCGAGCGGCTGGGTGGGGATCTTGGTGAAGCGGAGGGTGTCATTCCAGTCGGGCTGCACGCGCTTGAAGTCGCCGATCACGTCCAGCTCGGCGAAGCCGTAGACCTTGAACGACGCGCGCACCGGGTCGCCCGGCTCCACGTCGGGGGAGACCTGGGCCACGGCGACCGTGGCCGGGAGGAGGAGCAGCAGCGCGGCCGGGAGGCCGATGGCGGCGCGGCGGGGCGGGTGCGGCGTTCGGGTCACGGGAGCTCCGGGCACTCAGCGGCGGTAGGACCATCCGATGGTGAGCGACGTGATGAAGTCGTTGTTCGGGGCGGAGGGATCGGGAGGACGGGTGTCGAAGGTGTCGTTGAAGGTGATGCCGACGTTGAAGTCCTTGAAGATCTCGTACTTCGCCTTGACGACGAAGCTCCCGCGAAGGCGGCCGAAGTCGGAGAGGCCCGGGAGGAGCGTGAGCGAGACGTTGAGATCGAGCTTGGGGGTGTCGTACCGGAACGCGTCCCAGCTGGCGTTCAGGAGCAGGTCGAGCGCGTAGCTGGAGTCCGAGCCGGTGGCGGGGTCCGGGCTCGCGTAGGTCTCGCGGGAGCCGGCCAGGCCCGCGCCGACCCAGAGCTCGGTCCAGCCGTTGCGCACCACCGAGTGGGCCACGCCCGGCGCGATCGACACGCGGAGGATGAGCTGGAGCTCGTCGTTGTGCTCGAGGAGCGCGCCCAGGATCGCGCGCCAGCGGTTCTGGAAGTACCAGTCGCCCTGCAGCCCCACCGTGTACCGGCTCACCGCCACGCTGTTGGCGTCGTCCTGGAAGTATCCGTCGAAGGCGAGCTTCGCCCCCAGGTCCTCGGCGCGGTAGGAGAACTCGCCGGAGGTGGAGAGGGTGGTGGCCCACTTCGACTTCGCGAGCGTGAACCCGAGGTCGAAGAGGGCCCGGACGCGGTTCACGAACGCCTCGTCCATGGGCACGAGCTCCACCACGTCGGTCGTGCGGACCACCTCGGGCATGGGCAGCGCGCCCACGGCGAGCTCGCCGTCGGCGGGGCTGGAGAGCGCGCCGTAGATGCGCTCCCCCGAGCGGAGCTCGGCCTCGTACTGGTGCGTGGAGGTGATGCGCAGGATCTTGTCCCACTCGACGGAGATCCGGCCGGCGTCGTCGGTGGAGAGGTCGAGCTTGCCCCGGGTCATGCCCTTCACCTCGCCGGTGAGGCGGTCCCCGTTGCGCAGGACGAGCACGTCGCTCTTCTCCCGTGCCGCCGCGGGCAGGGCTGCGAGCAGCAGGGCGAGGAGGAGGGGCGAGCGGCGCACCGTCGGCTCAGCGCGCGAGCGCCTTCCGGCACGCGGGCGAGAGCGACTTCGTGCGGTAGACCAGGCAGAGGAAGACGTCCCCCTTGCCCGGCGCGACGTCGCCGCACGCCCGGGCCACGTCGTCGGCGCAGGCCTTCGCGGAGGCGGCCTCGGCCCGGGCGAAGGCGTCGAAGTCCTCCTGGCACCGGCGGGTCAGCTTGCCCTGGTTGCGCGAGAGGCAGGTGACCGTGGGCTCGCCCCGCCCCACGTTGCGGCAGAGCTGGAAGGCGTCGGGCTGGCAGTCCTGGAGGAGCGACTCGATGGCGACCATGGCCCACTCGACGTAGTCCTGGCACGGGCCCGCGAGGTCGGCGCGGTGGGCCTGGAGGCAGGAGAGCAGCTCGGCGGGAGGCCGCCCGTCGCAGAAGCGGGCCGCGTCGGCCTTGCATACGTCCTGGGCCTGCGATGCCGCCGGCAGCGCGGCGAGGATCAGCGTCAAGACCAGCCAGGCGCCCCGTACCGTGCGTTCCATGTGAACCTCCCCGCCTGGACGGATGATAGCGCATCCGCCCCCACGTCAATGGGCGTTCCACCCCGTCGGCGCCCGCGAGGCGATGGAGTGGCGCCGTCCGTGACGGCCAGTAGAAAGCCCATCCGAAGGGAGGCCCCCATGGCCCGCCACAGCATCGTCGCCGCGCTGCTCGCCTGCCTCGCCACCACCACCGCCGCAGAGGACAAGGCCCCGAAGCCGGGTCCGGAGAACGAACGACTCGGCTACTTCGTGGGCAAGTGGAAGACCACGGGCGAGATGAAGGAGACCCCGTTCATGCCCGGAGGAAAGTTCACCGAGGAGGCAAGCTGCACCTGGTTCACCGGCAAGTGGTCCGTGGTCTGCAAGACGAAGGGCAAGGGCCCCATGGGACCGAACGACGGGCTCGGGATCATGGGCTGGAGCGGCGAGGAAAAGGTCTACGTCTACTACGGCGTGGACAGCGGCCCCATGGCGATGGCCAGCGTTCCCCGCGGGACCTGGGCCGACGGGACCTGGACCTACGACGACGAGAGCATGATGGGCGGGAAGAAGGTGAAGTCCCGCTACGTGATGAAGCAGAACGGGAAGAAGTCCTACGCCTCCACCTGGTCCATCCAGGGTCCGGACGGCCAGTACCAGGTCGTCATGGAGGCCACGTCCACGCGCCAGTAGCTCCGCGATACACTGGCTGGATGATCCCGTTCGACCTCGGGCGCCGCGGCGCGCCCCTCGCCGTGGCCTCCGTCCTGCTCACCCTCTCCGGCTGCGCCTCCATGCGGCTCGCCGACGAGCGGCAGGACTACTACCGGAAGGAGCTCGGCACGTTCACCTACGCGCAGGGCTGCCTCGACGTGTGGCCCCCGGTGCTGAAGCTGGTGGGCTCGAAGGGTTACCCGCTCGAGGGGCGGGATCGCGCCTACGCCGGGCAGGGGAAGCAGACGGCGCTGGGGACCTTCGTCGACCAGGGGTACGAGACGCGGGGCGTCGAGGGCGGGGGGCTCGTGGTCCTCACCGGCTGGCTGCCCGCCGCGGAGGGCAGCAGCCGCTACGAGGTGCGCGGGAGCCCGGGAACGCCGTCCGGCTGCGCGGTGACGTTCACGTACATCTTCACCGGCACCATCGATCCCTCCAACGACCGGCGCCAGACCGACTGGCGGATCCAGCTGGAGCTCCTGCAGCAGCTCCAGCCGGATGCCGCGGCGCGCATCGAGGCGGGCGCGCCGAAGGGCGGATGACCTTCCGGCTCGCCTACCGTCCACCGCTCGACTGGCGCGCGACGCTGGCGTTCCTGGGGGCGCGGTGCACGGCGGGGGTCGAGCAGGTGGAGGGGGGCGCCTACCGCAGGACCCTGCGCGAGGGATCGCGCCGGGGCTGGGTCTCGGTCGAGGCCGCGGCGGGCGAGGCGTGCCTCCGGGTGGAGCTGTCGCCCTCCCTGGCGGCGTCGCGCGAGGCCGTCGCCCGCCGGCTCCGGGAGCTCCTCGACCTCGACGCCGACCCCCGGGTGATCGTGGAGGCACTGGGTCGGGACCGCCTGCTCCGGCCGTCGCTGCGGGCCGACCCGGGCCTGCGCGTGGCGGGGGCGGTGGACGGATTCGAGATCGCCGTACGGGTGGTATTGGGCCAGCAGGTGAGCGTCCGCGCCGCCACCACCGTGGCGGGGAGGCTGGCCGAGGCGCTGGGAGAGGCCGTGGAGACGCCGTTTTCCGGCCTGGGACGGATCGCCCCCACGCCCGAGGCGCTCCTCGCGGCCGGGGAGGGGCGCATCGCCCGCATCGGGATGCCCGGCGCCCGCGCGCGCACGCTGCTCGCCCTGTCGCGCGCCGTCGTGGAGGGGACGGTGCGGCTCGAGCGGGGCGCCGACCCGGACGAGGTCCGGGAGCGGCTGCTCGAGCTCCCGGGCGTGGGCCCGTGGACGGCGAGCCTCGTCGCCATGCGCGCCCTGGGCGCGCCGGACGCCTTTCCGGCGGGGGACCTGGGCGTGGTCCGGGCGCTCGGCGCCCGGTCGCCGCGCGAGGCGGAGGCGCGCGCGGAGCGGTGGCGCCCCTGGCGCGCCTACGCCGCCATGCACCTCTGGAACCTGGCGCGGCTCACGGGAACGAGAGCCCGGCCGACACCGACCCGCCGGCCGGCACGGTCGCGGAGGCCGGAGCGCTCGTGACGGCGATCTCGGTCCCGGAGACGTCGAGGGAACGCCGCTCGGCGACGATCCCGTAGACGGTGGAGGCACCCGAGACCGGGAGCGCCGGGATGGCGTAGGTCTCCCCGGTGGTGTCGACGGTGGCGGTGACGGTGCGCACGATGAGGGTCTGCGACGTCCCGCCGGCGTCGAGCGCGAGCCGCGCCTGCACGGTGTCCACCTCCGGCGAGACCGCGGTCGGTGTGACGCCGCCGGTCACCGAGCCGGTGGCGGTCGCGGTGGAGAACGAGGCGTCCCAGGCCCCCACGGGCGAGGTGGCGGAGATGGCGATGGCGGGGCTCGCCTTCGGCGCGTACGACAGCGTCGGGGCGCCGGCGGAGTCCAGGATCACCGGCTGGCTCACGGCGAAGTAGCTCGCGTCGCGGGGGAGGAGGTCGAGGACGTACTTGCCGGCCGCGTCGGTCTTCACGGCGCGCACGATGGAGGGGCCCGCGCCGCCGACGGTCTGCGCCGTCACCACGACCCCGGGGAGCCCGGCGCCGGAGGTCGCGTCCCGGAGCGTACCGGCGATGGAGCCCGTCACCATGCGATCGAACGCGCGCACCGTCGGCCGCAGCAGGTACTGGCCCGAGGCGCCGGCCACGTGGACGAAGATCGACCGGTGGGCGTCGAAGTCGACGAACACGTCGGAGGTGGTGCCGGGCTGCACGTCGAAGCTCACGGTCATCTTGACGCCACTCTGCTGCCCGGAGGGGACCTTGAGGTCGTGCACCGAGCCGTCGAGGAGCTTCACGGTGTTCCTCGACCCGAGCACGAGCCGCATCTGGCCGTAGTGCCCGGCCGGCAGCGTGGCGCCGTTCACCAGGGTCTCGGCGACGCCGCCGGTGAGCGCGAGGAGGTTCACCACCCGGTCCGGGGTGCCGAGCGTCACCCAGCCCGAGTCTCCGGCGATCTCGACCCGCTGCACGTCGACGTTCACCTCGAGGTAGCCCGGGGACGGCGCGTCGACGAGGGAGACGCTCATCATGCCGGGGCCGGAGGTGGTGGAGGCCGAGCCACACGCGGCGAGGAGGAGGGCCAGGGTGGAGGCGGCGAGGGAGCGTATGTGCACGGGTCCTCCGGATCGGGTGGAGCCTCATCCAACACGGGCGCCGCCCGCGGGTTGCGGGACGAAGATCGCGAGTCGTTGCAAGCGCTTGTGCCGCCTCAGGTCAGGTTCGCCGCGCGCATCCTGCGCCAGAGGGTGCTCCGGCTGACGCCGAGCGCCCGGGCCGTCGCGACCCGGTTCCAGCGATTCCGATCGAGCGCCGCGACCAGTTCCGGGTCGCCGGCGACCGGCTCCGGCGCGACGTGGGACCGCTGCGCCGGCCAGGCCTCCCCGGACTCCGGTGCGGGTCGTCCGGCGCCGGCGACCTCTGGCGGGAGATCCTCCGGGTGGAGCGTCTGGCCCTGGCAGACCGTGGTGGCGAACTCGAGCGCGTTCTCGAGCTCGCGGACGTTTCCCGGCCAGTCGTAGGAGAGCAGGGTCCGGACGGCGTCGGGGGAGAGGTGGAGCGCCCGTCCGGTCCGGGCCCCGAGCCGGCTGAGGAGGAGGCGTGCCATCGGTTCGATGTCCTCCCGGCGGCTCCGCAGCGGCGGCAGCTCGACCGGCACGACGCGAAGCCGGTAGTACAGGTCCTCCCGGAACCGGCCCTCCGCGACCAGGCGACGGAGGTCCCGGTTCGTCGCGGCGATGATGCGGGCGTTGGTGCGCCGGGTCTGGCTGTCGCCGACGCGCTCGTAGGTGTGCTCCTGGAGCACCCGGAGCAGCTTCACCTGGAGGTGGAAGGGTACGTCGCCCACCTCGTCGAGGAACAGGGTCCCGTCGGTGGCGGACTCGAAGCGCCCGGAGCGGTCGCGCACGGCCCCGGTGAACGCGCCGCGGACGTGCCCGAACAGCTCGCTCTCGAGCAGCTCACCGGGCAGCGCGGCCGCGTTCACTGCCACGAAGGGGCCGGACTTCCGGGGGGAGTGCGCGTGGATGATCCGCGCCATGACCTCCTTGCCGGTGCCGCTCTCCCCGGTGATGAGCACCGTCGACTCGCTCTGCTGCAGGACGTCGAGGAGGCGGAACACCCGGGTCATGGCCGGCGAGCGGGCGATGAGGCCGAATCCGGCGATGGGGGTGCCCGCGCCGGCGTTCGACTCGTCGGCCGGCCGGACCACGACGAGGTACCGGGCCGCCGGGTCGCAGACCCCGAGCCGGTCGTGCTGCAGGGGCGCCACCGAGACCGACATGAGCCGCGAGGGACCGTCCGGCACGTCGAGGACGGCCCGCCAGCCCTCCCGCTTCTCGCCGGCGAGCAGCGCCTGCCGGAGGGGGCCGTCGGGCCCGAAGAGCTCGACGCCGAGCAGCGAGGCGATGGGGCGCCCGGTGGAGGAGGACGCGGCGACGGAGCCGATGAGCGTACCGAGGAGCTCCGAGGCGTACCGGATCCGGAACTCGCCATCGAGCGCCATGCAGATGCGCCCGAGCGATCCGAAGGCGGCGTTGAC
The DNA here is from genome assembly GCA_037443385.1 of Anaeromyxobacteraceae bacterium. Lineage (GTDB taxonomy): Bacteria > Myxococcota > Myxococcia > Myxococcales > Anaeromyxobacteraceae > CAIOAK01. The sequence goes on along the minus strand of JBBIOL010000015.1, from coordinate 35,327 downwards.
GGCGGAGAAGGCACGACGCTGCTCGTCGGTGCCGAAATCGCACGTCGCGTCTGCCGGGGCCGTCCCGGTGTCTGACACGAAAGGTCGCAAATGAGACTCCATGTCTCTATCCCCTGACACGGATCGTGTCAATCGTTTCATGATGAACTTCCAAGCCACCGACATCACGAGGTTCGCGTCGCGGCACGCCGCGCGCAATCGGGTCCATGCGAATCGCGAGCCTGAAACGCCTCGCAACGGAAGGACCCGTGACCAGAAAATACGCCCTCATCGGAGTCGGATTCCTCGCCGCGGTCGGCGCCGTGGCGACCGTGGCCGTGGCGCTCCAGCGTCCCCCGGAACCGCCCCCCGCGGCGCCGACCTACCAGAAGCGGGTCCGGCCCCACTTCGACCACGCGCCGGTGATCCCGGCCCGGTTCGACTCCCCGCAGGACGTGACCCGTTCCTGCCTTGGCTGCCACCCCGACGCGGCACAGGTGATGAAGAGCTCCCACTGGCTGTGGCTGGGAGAGGAGGTCGCCGTCCCCGGCCACGAGGGCAAGACGCGCATCGGCAAGCGCAACCTCCTCAACAACTTCTGCATCGCCGCGCGGGGCAACGAGAAGAGCTGCACGAAGTGCCACATCGGCTACGGCTGGGCCGACGACTCCTTCGACTTCACGAAGGCGGAGAACGTCGACTGCCTCGTGTGCCACGAGCGAACCGGCACCTACGCGAAGGGGCCGTTCGGCCTCCCCACGGCCGCGAGCGACCTCGCCGCGGCGGCGCGGTCCGTGGGCACCCCCCAGCGGGAGAACTGCCTCGGCTGCCACGCCTTCGGCGGTGGCGGGCAGGGCGTGAAGCACGGCGACCTCGACTCCTCCCTCGCCCATCCATTCGAGGAGGAGGACGTGCACATCGGCCGCCACGGATTCCTCTGCGTGGACTGCCACCGCGCGCCCGGGCACCAGATCCAGGGGCGGGCCTTCTCGGTGGGCGTGGAGGACGCGCACGGGGTCTCGTGCAACGACTGCCACGCCGAGCACCGGCACCACGATGCCCGGGTCGACGCCCACCTCTCGGCGCTCGCCTGCCAGACCTGCCACATCCCGGAGTTCGCCGGGAAGCTGCCCACCAAGGCCTGGTGGGACTGGAGCAAGGCCGGCGATCCCACGCGCACGGACGACGCCCACGCGTACCTCAAGATCAAGGGCGAGTTCACCTACGCGCAGGGCGCCGCGCCCGAGTACCGCTGGTTCAACGGCACGGTGGGACGCTACCTCCTCGGCGACCGCATCGACCCGTCGAAGGTCACGCCGCTCAACCCGCCGCTCGGCGGCATCGGGGACCCGAAGGCGAGGATCTGGCCCTTCAAGATCCACCGCGGGAAGCAGCCCTACGACGCCGGGTTCGACTACCTCTTCCCCCCGGTCACCGGCGGGAAGGACGGCTACTGGACCACCTTCGACTGGGACCGCTCGTTCCGGCTCGGGTCCGAGGCGTCGAAGATCCCCTACAGCGGCAAGTACGGCTTCGCCCCCACCGAGATGTACTGGCCGCTCTCCCACATGGTCTCCACGAAGGAGAAGGCGCTCGCCTGCACCGACTGCCACGGCGAGGGCGGGCGCATGGACTGGAAGGCGCTCGGCTACGCCGGCGATCCCATCCGGACCGGAGGTCGCAAGTGAACCGCACGCATCGGATCCTGCCCGTGGTCGTCGCGGCGCTCGCCGCCCTGCCGGCCGCGGCCCAGCAGGCCGTGAATCCCATCCACCCCGTCTTCGCCCCGCTCGACGCGTCCGGCCGGCGCGTGCGCTCCACCGCCGAGACCAGCGTCGAGAAGACCTGCGGCGCCTGCCACGACGTGGCCTACATCGCGGCCCACACCGGCCACGCGCCGCCCCGGGCCGCGGCCAGCTGCGTGCAGTGCCACCTGGACGGGGGCCGCCTGGAGATCCGCCCCGAACTGCTCGACGGCGAGGGCCGGCTCCGCCGGGAGGCGATCCGCATCGGCGTCCCCCGGGCGGCGAGCTGCGCCGCCTGCCACGGCGTGGTCTCCGACGGCGCCGCGCCGGTCTCGATCCCGGCTGCCTACGAGGCGCCCCCGGCCCAGGGCCGGACCTGGTCGCTCACGCAAGGTGAAGGTGCCATCGTCGCCCCCCAGCGCATGTCCGACTCCTTCCTCGGCCTCCAGGGCAAGGAGTCGCTGGCCCAGCCGTGGGACGTCCACGCCGCCAAGCTCGTCGACTGCGTCGCTTGCCACTACGCCATGAACAGCCCGGCGCGGGAGGACGGGAAGCACGGGTCGCTCCGCTACCTCACCGCGGATCCGCGCCGCCAGACCCAGGCCGAGTTCCTGGTCCGGCCCGACCACCGCCTGGCCGAGCAGGGCTGCCGCGGCTGCCACGACCCGATGAAGGCCCACGACTTCCTTCCCTACCGGGAGCGCCACGTCGAGGTGCTCTCCTGCACCGCCTGCCACGCCGCCGCCCCCATGGGGCCGGCCGCCGAGATGGTGGACGCCACCGTCGCCACCGCGTCGGGGGACCCGGTCGTGCGCTACCGCAACGTCGAGCGGCGCGCCGGGGACACCCTCAACACCGCCGTGATCCGCCCGCTGCGCCCGCTGCTCGTGGAGCGGCTGGAGACGGACGGCGTCCGGCGCGTGGCGCCGGTGAACCTGGTCAGCCGGTACCGCTGGGTCTCCCGGGCCGACGGCGCCGAGGTGCCCTTCGCCACGGTCGCGCGCGCGTGGAACGAGGGGGGCGCGCCGGCGGCCGCGCTGCTCGACGCCTTCGACGAGGATCGGAACGGCCGGATCGACGACGCGGAGCTGCGGCTCGACTCCCGGGCCAAGACCGAGGTGGTGGCCGCCCGGCTGCGCGAGCTCGGGGTGCAGGACCCGGTGGTGGCCGGCGACCTCGAGGTCCACCCGATCGCCCACGGGATCTCCACCCGGGACCGTGCCCTCCGGGACTGCAGCGCCTGCCACGCCGAGGAATCCCGGCTCGGCGAGGACTACCGGGTCGCCTCCTACCTGCCCGGCGGGACGCCACCCCGCCCGCCGGAGGGCTCGCGCGTCGTGCTGGCGGGACTCGTCGTCCCGTCCGAGAACGGCGGCCTGGCGCTTCGCCGGGATCCCGAGTCGGCACGGGGCGGCCTGCACGTCCTCGGCCACTCCCGGGACTCCTGGACCAACCGGATCGGCTTCCTGGCCTTCCTGTCGGTCCTGCTCGTCGCCACCGTGCACGGCGGGCTGCGGTTCGCGCTGCGCCGGCGGCGGGCCCACGTCACCCACGCGGCCGGGGAGCGGGAGTACGTGTTCGGGCGCTACGAGCGGCTCTGGCACTGGACCATGGCGCTGAGCGGGATCGTGCTGGTCGCGACCGGGCTCGAGGTGCACGGGACCGGCAGGTGGAACGTGATCAGCCTCCCGGCGGCCGTGGCGATCCACAACGCCTTCGCGGTGATCCTGAGCGTGAACGGCTTCCTGGCGCTCTTCTACCACCTGACCACCGCCGCCATCCGCAACTTCATCCCGCACCCGAGCGGCTTCGTCGCCAGCGCGCTCGAGCACATGACCTACCAGGCGCGCGGCATCTTCTACGGGGAGTCCCACCCGCGGAACGCGGCCGGCCAGAAGCTGAACCCGCTGCAGCAGGTGACCTACCTCGCGCTGCTGAACGTGCTCTTCCCGCTCCAGATCGCGACCGGCGCGCTCATCTGGGCGGTGGGTCGGTGGCCGTCGGTCGCCGCCGCGGTGGGTGGCCTGCGCTGGGTGGCTCCGCTCCACAACCTGGGCTCCTGGCTCTTCCTCACCTTCCTCGTCCTGCACGTCTACCTGGTTTCGACCGGACGGACGCCCACCGACCACCTGACCTCGATGATCACCGGCTACCAGCACGTCGACCCCGACGACGCCGCGCCGGAAGGAGCCCAGCAGTGAGCGCCACGCGGGAACAGAGACCGTACGTGAACCCGTACCTCGCCGGCACCCTGCTCGGCGTGGTCCTCTTCGCGAGCTTCTTCGTGACCGGGGGAGGCCTGGGCGCCTCGGCGGCGATGAGCCGCGTCCAGACCGGCGTGCTCGACCTCTTCGCCCCCGGACACGTGGACCGCGTGGCCTACTTCGCCGAGATGGCCGGGGGCGGACGGAACCCGTGGGCCCATTACGGCGTGTACATGCTCGTGGGCACCCTGCTCGGAGGGCTCGTCTCCGGGCTCGTGAACCGCCGGGTGAAGCTCGAGACCCGCAAGGGACCGCGCATCTCGGTCCAGGCGCGCTGGGGTTTCGCCATCCTGGGCGGGGCCATCATGGGGTACGGCGCCCGGATGGCCCGCGGGTGCACCTCCGGCCAGGCGCTCTCCGGGGGCGCGGTGCTCTCGGTGGGCAGCTGGGCCTTCGCGTTCGCCATCTTCGCGAGCGCCTACGCGGTCGCCTGGTTCTTCCGGCGGCTCTGGACCTGAGGGACACGACCATGGCGCCTTACGACCTCGCCGCATCGCTCGGACCCGTCGCCTACGCCCTCGTGTTCGGGGCCATCGGCTTCGGGTTCGGAGCCGTCCTGGAGATGGGCGGCTTCGGGGACACCCGCAAGCTGGCCGGCCAGTTCTACTTCCGCGACATGACCGTGCTGAAGGTCATGTTCACCGCCATCGCCGTGGCCGCCGTCCTGGTCGCGCTCGCGACCTCGTTCGGCCTCCTCGACATGGGGCGCGTCTACGTGAACCCCACCTACCTCTGGCCGGGGATCGTGGGCGGGCTCGTCATGGGCGTGGGCTTCGTCATCGGGGGGTTCTGCCCCGGAACGTCGCTGGTGGCCGCCTCCACGCTCAAGGTGGACGGGATCCTCTTCCTCGTGGGCGCGCTCGGCGGCGTCTGGCTGTTCGGGGAGACGGTGGGCTCCTTCCAGCCCTTCTGGCTCTCCTCCTACATGGGACGCTTCACCCTGCCGGAGCTGTTCGGCCTCCCGGTCGGCGTCACCGTCCTGCTCGTGGTGCTCCTGGCGCTCCTCCTCTTCTGGCTGGGCGACCTGGCCCGGCAGGCGTTCGGGGAAGGCCTCGCGTGGGGCCAGGTCCGCAAGGTCCCCGGCCGCGCCGGGACGGCCCTGGGGGGCGCGCTCGTCGCGGCGAGCCTGGTGCTCGTGGTCCACGGCCAGCCCTCGCCGGAGGAGCGCTTCGCGCGGATGCCCGCGGAGGTGCGCCGGTCGGCCGAGGAGCGGGCCGTCTTCGTGGATCCGGCGGAGGTGGTGGCGCTGCGCCGGGACGTGGGGGTGCAGGTGGTCGTGCTCGACGTGCGCGACGAGCGTGACTTCAACCTCTTCCACGTGGGCGGGTCCAGGAGGGCGTCGCTCCAGGAGCTGGAGAGCCCCTCCCGCCTCAAGATGCTGCTCGACCAGCCGTCCACCACGGTGACCTTCCTCGTCGGCACCGGCGAGGCGGAGGCGTTCACGGCCTGGCGGCGGCTGACGGCCCTGGGCGTTCCCAACCTCTACGTCGTGGAGGGTGGGGTGAACCGGTGGCTCGAGCGGTATCCGGTCGACGCCTGCGTGGCCTCGCGCGTCGGGAAGGCCGACGACCGCGACGAGCCGGCCTGGCGATTCGCCTACGCGACCGGGAGCAGCCTCCCGGCCGCCTGGCCGGAGCTCGAGTCCTCCCGATCGTTCCGCTCGCCGTGCGCCACTCCGGCCGCGGAGGGGCACGACGCCGCCCACGGCGGCGCCGGTCACGGGGTTGCGCGCTGGCCCGCGCACGCCTACACGAAGCGGGTGAAGCTCAAGTCCAAGACGGCGGTGAAGGGTGGCTGCGGATAGCCCGTTCGACGCGCGCGCCGCGACCTGGGACGCCGGTCGATCCTCGACTACGGCGCCGGGACCGGCCTCCTCGGCTTCGCGCTCCTGCCGCGCGTGGCGTCGGTGACCTTCGCCGACGTGTCGCGGGGCATGCTCGAGGCGGTGGAGGCCAAGATCGCGCGGAGCGGCGCGCCGAACGTGTCGGCCCTGGCGCTCGACCTCGGCTCCACGCCGTCCCCGCGCCGCTTCGACCTGGTCGCGACCCTGATGACCCTGCATCACGTCCCGGACGTCCCGGGCATCCTCCGATCCTTCCGCGGCGCCCTCGACCCTGGGGGGGTGCTCTGCGCCGCCGACCTCGACGAGGAGGACGGGAGCTTCCACGGCCCGGGTTTCGAAGGGCACAGGGGATTCCGCCGTGAGGTCGTGGCGGGATGGCTGGAGGGGGCGGGATTCGAGCGGATCCGGTTCTCGACCCCGTTCGAGGTCGAGCGGGAGGCGGCCGGGATTCCTCGCCGCTACCCGGTGTTCCTCGCGGTGGCGGAGCGGGCCGGCTCGGGGGAGCCAGGCTGACCGCGACGCGGCCGGCATCCGGTCCCCGGGAGCGTGCCGCGCGCCGCGCCGAGGAGTCGCTGCCCGACTTCCCGCCCGACGTGCTCTCGGCGCTCCACCAGCGGTACGGCCGAGCGTCGATCACGCCGGCCGCAGCGCCCGGATGGTGTGGTGGTCGAGCGCCCGGTCCTTCACGACCAGCACGGTCACCGGCGCGTCGCACTCCTCCTGGAGCACGAGGTCGTGGCCGATGCAGAGGCCGACCTGGGCCACGATGTCCACGTTCCGCTCGTTCAGCAGTCGGGCCTGCGCCACCGGGTTGCAGATGGCGGCGAACCGATCGGGGTGGGCCTTGGGGAGCCCGATGCGGTCGTGGTCCACCGCGCCGACCCGGCAGCAGACCAGCTCGGCCTCGAGCTGCGCCGCCTGGAGCTGGCGCGCCAGTTCCTGGGCCTCCTTCAGCATGGAGACGCAGAAGGCCACGCCCACCCGGCGCATGCCGCGCCCGCGGGCGTAGTGGGCGAGCTCCTCCACCCGGTTGCGCAGCGTGCGATCGGTCCTGGACGGGGTCGCGTCGGCGGCGCGCATGAGCGCCTGCCGATCGTCGCCGAGGTACCCGGAGACGTCCCCCGCGATCTCGGCGTGGGTGCGGGTGGGGCAGGTTCGCGGCATCCGCGCCACGTCGCCCTTCGAGCTGCCTGCGGTGGCGCAGTGCAGGCAGCCGAAGGGCGGCGCGGGGGTCGGGACGTCGTCCATGCCCCGTTGGAGCGCGACGGGGCCGGATGGATTCCTAGAACTTGTAGGCGATGGCGCCGTCGAGCCCAACCTGGGTCATCGAGGTGGTGTAGGTGGCGATGCCCTGGCCGAAGGGTCCCGGGTAGCCCGGGGTGCCCGGCGGGGGAAGCGGGTTGGAACCGGTGATGCTGGTGTTCGGGGCCCACATGCCGCCCACGTTGATGGCGACGTGCTTGCCGATGTCGAAGCCGGCGCCGAGCGTCCAGTGGCTCTCGGCCACCGCCGGGAAGGCGATGTTCTCGAAGGCCTGGTTGGCGTCGAGCGGCATCTTCCCGTAGTTGAAGCCGGCGCGGACCGCCAGCCAGTCGAGCGGCTTCACCTCGGCTCCGAGCTTGAACACCACCTGGCTCGACCAGTTCATGTTCCAGGGCATGGCGCCGCTCGAGTTCTGCGAGAAGGACGGCAGGTTCGCGCCGTTCGTGCTCGGCCAGTCGATCCAGGAGACGTCGGCGGCGACGAGGAGCATCTCGATGGGTCGCACCGCCACGCCGCCGGTGAGCACGCCGGGCTGGTTGAAGGTGAGCTTGTCCACGCCGCCGGGGAGCGGGGGGAGGGCTCCACCACCCGGGTTCAGGCGCATGCCGGTGTTGTAGGAGAAGTCCTGGAAGAACGACTTCGTCTCGTAGGCGACGCCGATGGTGAGCATCCGGATCGGCGTGACCTTGGCGGCGAGGGTGGCGCCGATGCCGAAGGCCGAGCCGCCCACGTGCGGGGCCTGGCCGAAGAGGTTGGCCACGTTCCACTCGGTGGCGGCCCACATCACGTTGAGCGTGGCGCCGAACGCGAACATGTCGTTCAGCCTGTAGGAGACGCCCGGGGTGAAGCGCATCTGCTGGTAGGCGGTGTAGGTCGTGCTGGAGTAGAGGTTCTGGGCGTAGTCCACGCCCATTCCGGCCACGCCCCAGGCGCCGATGCCGAAGCGCCACTGGTCGTCGATGGGGACGATGAGCCCGATGGCCGGGATGGGGGAGGCGCCGCGGTTGCTCTCGATGGTCACGCCGGGCTGGTTCACGAGCTGGTTGCCGGCGCCGGCGTCGATGCCCGATGCGCTGTACTTCACGGTGGGCAGGAACCAGGTCGCGCCCAGGTCCACGCGCCCGCCCTGCTCGGCCATGCCGGCCGGGTTGGAGAGCACGCAAGCCGAGTCCAGCGTGGCGCCCACGCCCACGCCGCCCATCGAGTTCTGGACCGGCCCGAAGCCGATCATGCGCATGCCGTTCGTGGCGTGAGCGGGCAAGCCGATGGCCAGCACGGCCAGGGCGGCCGCGATCCTCGTCGTCCTCATGTGGTGTCCTCCCTTTCCCGCCGGGGAATTCCGGCGGGCGCTGCGAGCTCCCCTCCCAGGGAGCGATCAGGTCTGCCCGGCGGCCACGAAGATCCAGCGCAGGGCGAATCCGCCCGCGAGGACGAGCAACGGCGCCATCGCGGTCACGCGGTAGTGAAGCCGGGATTCCAGCGTCTCGAGCAGCGCGGGCACGAGCAGGCCCACGATGACCACCAGCGTCCAGAAGGGCGCGGTGAACGGGCCGCCCAGGAGGAGCTGGGCGGCCTGACGTCCCGCCGCGTCGGAGGTCCCGAGGCCGACGAGGAAGAGCAGGATCAGGGCCAGCTCGATCCCGATGGAGAGCACGTCCCACCGGACCAGGAAGTGGCGCTCGTCGTCGGTGACCCGGAAGAGCATGAGGAAGGCGGCCCCGGTGGAGAGGCCGGACACGAGGAAGAGCGGGCCGAGCAGCGCCGAGTTCCAGAGCGCGCGCGCCCCCAGCGTGGAGAGCAGGATCCCGGTGTACACGCCGAGCGCGACTCCGGTGCTGAGGTTCCACCAGGCGAGCCGTCGCGCCTCGCCCGCGGCGAACGCCCGGGCGCGCCGGACGAGGCGGCCCAGGGCGGCCACCCGGCACTTTCCCAGGAGCCCGTCGAACTGGGCCTCGGAGAGGTTGGCCAGGCCGAAGAGGAGCGTCACCGGGTACGCCACCACCAGGATCCAGGCCCCCCAGCTCATCGGCGAGGTCCAGCGGAGCGCCAGGTAGAAGCGCCAGACGAAGAGCTTGTGGGCGAGGTCGAGGAAGAGGGCGGCCATGCCCAGCGAGACGAGTGCCGGCGCCGCGAGGGCCAGCCAGCGCGAGGCGTTGGAGCGCTCCCCCTTCCGCAGGGACAGGAGCGCGGAGAGGATCATCGTCCCCGCGGCCATCCCGCCCAGGAACAGGTAGACGGGGATCTCCCAGCCCCAGACGTGGAGGTGCGGGTCGATGTTCGTGGAGTACCGCGCGACGTCGATCTCGTTCATGGCCGTCCTCGAGCGGCTAGCCGCCGCACCCTCCGCCGCCGCCCTTCTTGCGCGGTGCACCTGCGTCGCCGGCCGGCACCGGAGGCGGAGGCGCGGCCTTCACCCCGGTCATGGCCGACGCGATCCCGGCCCGGAGCCGGTAGGTCTCCAGGGCCTCGGGCGACGCACCCGGGGGCGGCGCCTCGGGCGCCTTCAGCGCGAACGCCTCCCACGCAGGGAATCCGTCGTCGAGGACCGCCACCCGCCCCGGGTAGGCCTTCACGCCATCCGGGGCGGCCGTCATCTCCGCGGATCCGACCACGACGAGCTCGCGGACGCCGTTGGCGTCGGCGAGCCCGAGCTTCCCCAGGTCCGCGGCCGGGACGCACTCCGCGCCGGGGACGCGGGCCGCGGCGCACGCCGCCATGGGCCGGACGTCGACCACCCGCACCTTCCAGGGCTGGTCGAGCACCCGCCGGGCGAGCTGCATCGGCGTGATCGTCTCGACCCGCCGTGCGCTCGCGGCGGTTCCCACGGGGATGGCGATGGTCGCGAGTCCCACCACGGCGAAGGCCGCGAATCCGGCGAAGACCATCCGCGTGGTGGAGACGGGCGTGGCGTTCGAGGGCAGGCCGTCCTTCGCGCGCACGAGCTGCTCGACCTTCTGCGCGCCCAGGAAGGCCCCGATGGCCATGGCGGCGACCGCGAGCGCCACCACCGCCGGCCCCACCTTCGGGGGCAGGTGGAGGAGGTCGTACAGGTAAAGGTGCCCCAGGTCGCTCGCGTTCTGGAGGCGCGCGACGGCCGGGAAGTGCTCGATGCCGGTCCAGGCCACCTGGCCGACGATGACCCCGATGACGGTCATCAGGCCGTCCCACTTTCCGGAGGCCATGGCCACCATCGACGTGCCCGGGCAGTAACCGGAGACGATGAAGCCCACGCCGAGCGCGAAGCCGCCCACGATCATGGGCCAGAGGAAGGTGGAGCTCGTGGCGTGGTCCGCGACGGCGCGCAGGTCGATGACGCCCAGGCCGGAGAGGACCACCGTGCCCAGCATGGCGGTGACGATGGCGCCGAACATCACCTTCAGCACCGTCATGTCGGTGCCGTAGAACTGGCCGGCGAGCTTGGGCGCGCGGCCGAAGCCGGCCCGCTCGAGCACGAAGCCGAAGCCGAAGCCGACGAGCACGCCGACGACCAGCCCGAGCTCGCGGGCCTCGCCGGAGAGGGACCAGAGGGGGAGGGGGTTCATCGCCACTCCTTCCGGACGAACCAGGCGGTCGCGTAGCCGCCCGCGAAGACCGAGAACATGAAGGCCCAGCTGCCCACGCTCATGAGCGCCCCGCCGGAGAGCGCCTGCCCGGAGGTGCAGCCGCGGGTGACGCGCGCCGCCGCGCCCATGATGATCCCGCCGACCAGCGCGAGGAGCAGCCGCCTCCCCTTCGGGAAGGTGGGTCCGCGCAGCGTCTCCGCCTTGAGCCGCCCGGAGGTGTAGGCTCCCAGGAACCCGCCCAGGACCACGCCCAGCACCTCGAAGGAGAGCCAGAAATCGAAGGGGTGGCCGCCGTTCCAGGCGCGCGCCAGGCCCGGCGAGGACTCGACCACGCCGGGAGCCACGGCGCCCAGCGCCGCCACGCCCATCCGCAGCGAGGCGCCCGAGGCGCCCAGGCCCACGCCCATCACCACGATGCTCGCGAGGAGCACGAGCCCCAGCGCCACGCCGGCGAGGTAGGGATTCCAGAACTGCTCGGGGTTCCGTTCCATGTCGGCTCCGTCAGGACAGGAAGAAGACGTTGGGCTCGTTGCCGGTCTCGGGCTTCACGACCTTCACCTTGCGGGTGTGGACGAGCCGCGAGACCGCGCTGTCGGCATCGTTCAGGTCGCCGAAGGTGAGCGACCGGGTCGGGCAGACCTCGACGCAGGCCGTGGTCTCGCCCCGCTTCACCCGGTGCAGGCAGAAGGTGCACTTGTCCACGTAGCCGGACGGGTGGACGTAGCGCGCGCCGTAGGCGCAGGAGGTGATGCAGGCCTTGCATCCGGTGCACTTCTGCGGATTCACCAGGACGACGCCCCCCTCCTGGACGTGCGAGGCGCCGGTGGGACACGCGTCCACGCAGGGGGCCTCCGAGCAGTGGTTGCATCGCTCGGAGCGGATCTCCATGGAGAGGGACGGGAAGGTCCCGCTGGTCTCGGTGACGATCCAGTCGCGGAAGCCGCCGTCCGGGACGGCGTTCTCGGTCTTGCAGGCGATGACGCAGGCGTTGCAGCCCACGCAGCGGCGGGTGTCCACCGCCATGGCGTAGCGCTTCCTCACGCGGCACCTCCGACGGGCTCGACGCGCACGAAGTTCACGTTCATTCCGGTGCCGCCCATGATGGGGTCGACCTTGTAGCGGGTGGTGAGCGCGCTCGTGGACGCGCCGCGCCCGCGGGCGTACTTCAGGCCCTTCGCGGTGTGCCCCCATCCGTGCACGAGGTAGACGCAGTCGCCGCGGATGCGCTCGGTGACCTTGACCCGAACCGGGCCGGCCTTCGCGCCGTCCTGGTTCACCAGCAGGACGCGATCGCCGTCCTTCACCGGGACCGGCAGGGACCGGGCCGCGTCGGCGTTCAGCCAGACCTCGTTCTCGGGGTAGGGCTGCGCGAGGAGCCGGTTGTTCGTGGTCCGGCCGAACGTGTGCGTCGGGGCGCGGCCCATGAGCAGCCGGAAGTGGCCCGGCGGTCCCTCCTCGGGCGGGTAGTACGAGGGGATGGGGTCGAACCCGAGCTTCGCGAGCGTGGCACTGTGGAGCTGGATCTTCCCGTCGTCGGTGGTGATGGGGAGCGCAGCCCCCTCCTCCTCGCAGGTGGCGATGCGCTTTCCGAGGAGCACGCCCTTGCGGCGCAGCTCGATGGCGTCGAGCCCGGAGGCGCGCAGGCGCGCGTCCACGTACTCCTTCCCGTCCGTCCAGGGGAAGTACTCGCCCAGGCCGGCGCGGATGCCCATCTCCTTCGCGATCCACCAGCCCGGCCTCGAGTCGTACATGGGCTCGACGGCGGCCTGCCGGACGGCCACGAACGGCTGCTTGTAGGCCGGGGCGGCGAGGTCGTCGTCCCGCTCCAGGTACGTCGCCTCGGGGAGCACGACGTCGGACCAGCCGCAGATCTCGGCGGGCAGCACGTCGATGGAGACGAGGAAGTCGAGGTTCTGGATGGCCTTCACCGTCTCCTGCGGCGCAGGCAGCGACTGGATCAGGTTCGTCCCGTAGACGATCCAGGCCTTCATGTCGTAGGGGGCGAAGTTGGGCCGGGTCGCGTCGCAGAGGCCGGAGGCGAGCACCTCCTCGGCCACCGGGAAACCGCCCGCCTTCGGGCGGTCGGCCACCGGTCGGGTGGGGTGCGAGGCCATCTTGAGGGGGTAGGGAGCGACCGGGACCTTGCCGGTGGCGAGGTAGCCGCCCCGGCGCCCCCAGCTGCCGAGCAGCGCCGCGAGGATGGCCATGGCGCGGCCACGCTGGGTGTCCTCGCCGGTCCACGTCGCGTGGCGGCCCGGGTGGACGAGGGACGCGGGGCGGGCGGAGGCGATGAAGCGCGCCGACTCCCGGATGAGCCCCGGCTCCAGGCCGGTGAGCGGCCAGGCCCACTCCGGCGTCTTGCCCGCCACGTGGGCCTTCAGCTCCTCGAGCCCGGTCGCGTGCTTCGCCAGGTACTCCGCGTCGTACCGGTTCTCCTCCAGGATCACGTTCATCCAGGCGAGCAGCAGCGCGACGTCGGTTCCGGGCTTGATGGGGAGCCAGTACTTCGCCTTCCCCGCGGCCACCGAGAAGCGCGGGTCCACGACGACGAGCTGGGCCCCCTTGCCGATGGCGGAGGCCAGCTCCTGCACCTGGGTGTTGTGCATGTTCTCGCCCAGGTGGCTGCCGATGAGGGTGATGACCCTCGCGTTCTCGATGTCGATGGGCTCCGGGGACCCGAGCGCCGAGCCGTAGGTGAGGCTGTAGGCCGCCTCGCGCGGACCGCGGCACTGCGCGTAGGAGGGGGCGCCGATGTTCGGCGAGCCCCAGGCCTTCATGAACCACTTGAACCAGCTGCCACCGAAACCGTGGGTGAAGAGGGCCACCGCCTCCGGGCCGTGCTTCGCCTTCACCTGGAGGAGACCTTCGCCCACCTTGTTGAGCGCGGCGTCCCAGGAGACCTCCTCGAAGACGTCCTCGCCCCGCCTCGAGGTCCGGATGAGCGGGCGCTTCAGGCGGTCGGGGTCGTAGAGGAGCCCGGTGGCGCCGGCGCCGCGGGGGCAGAGCATGCCCTTCGAGAGCGGGTGCTCCGGGTTCCCGGTGATCTTGGTGACCCGCCCTTCCTTCACGTGGGCGAGGACGCCGCAGTTCCAGAAGCAGAGCTCGCAGAAGCTCGCGACGACCTTGTCGCCGTCGGTGCCCGGGTCCTTCACCGGGTTCCGGTCGAGCCCCCACCAGCTGGTGGTGAGGCCGGAGCCCACTGCGGCGACACCGGCGGTGGCGGCCCCGATCTGGATGAATTTGCGACGTGAAATCGCGCTCATGTTGCGGAGCGCAATGCCCGCCGCATGCCACGGCAACATCGCTGGAATGCTCAGTGAAGACGAACAAATAGACTGGGTTCGTCCAGGTTGACGGAACAGTACGTTGCAACATTGCGTTCCGTGTTGCAACGAAATGAAACGTGCTGGTCAGGCCCGTCAGGTGACGAGGCCGAGCTCGCGCATCTTCCGCCAGAGGGTCGTCCGGCTCATGCCGAGGGCGGCAGCGGTCTCCGCACGGTTCCAGTGATGGGCCTCGAGGGCGGCTCGGATCCGGGGCGACTCGGGAATCTCACGACGCGAGACGACCGCGTGCGGCAGGGCCGTTCCCGGCGGCGTCCCCGGCTGTGCGTCCGGCCCCGGCTGCAGCGCATGGAACGCGGAGCCTCCGAGCACCTCGGGAGGCAGGTCCTCCGGGACGAGCGTGTGCCCCTTCGCCACCGTCACCGCGTACTCGAGCGCGTTCTCGAGCTCGCGGACGTTCCCCGGCCACGGGTAGGCGAGGAGGGCGCGGACGGCGTCGGGCGAGAATCGCAGCGCCCGTCCGTGCCGGCCTCCCACGCGGCCCAGCAGGAAGCTCGCCAGCGGCTCGATGTCCTCGCGCCGCTCCCGCAGCGGAGGCAACTCCACCGGGAAGACGCGCAGGCGGTAGTAGAGGTCCTCGCGGAACGCGCCGGACTCCACCGCCCTCCGGAGGTCCTTGTTGGTGGCCGCGACGATCCGGGCTCCCGACGTGCGGGGGCGGCTCTCGCCGATCCGCTCGAAGGTGCGCTCCTGCAGCACCCGGAGCAGCTTCACCTGGAGGTGGAGGGGCACGTCGCCGACCTCGTCGAGGAAGAGCGTCCCGTCCGAGGCCAGCTCGAAGCGCCCGGCCCGGTCGCGCACCGCGCCGGTGAAGGCGCCGCGGACGTGGCCGAAGAGCTCCGCCTCGAGGAGCTCCCCGGGCAGCGCGGCGCAGTTCACCGCGACGAAGGGGCCGTTCCGGCGCCCGGAGTGGGAGTGGATGGCGCGCGCAAGCACCTCCTTGCCGGTGCCGCTCTCGCCGGTGATGAGGACCGTGACGTCGCTCTGCTGCAGGTTCTCCACGAGCTTGAAGATGCGGGTCATCGCCGCGGAGCGGGCGATGAGGCCGCCGAAGCTCGTCGGGGCCTGGGCCGCCGTCCCGTCGGCCTCGTCGGCCGGCCGCATCACGATGACGTAGCTCGCCTCCGGATCGCAGACCCCGGCCGGATCGTGCTGCAGGGGGGCCACGGTGACGGAGACGAGGCGGGATCCGGACGGCTCGGCGCGGAGCGAGGCCCGCCAGCCTTCCCGCATCTCCCCGGCGAGGAGCGCCTCCCGCAGGGGGCCCCCGGGGCCGAGGAGCTCCGGGCCGAAGAGCGCCTCGACGGGCTTGCCCACGAGCGCCTGGGCCGCGCCCTCGCCGACGAGGCGGTCGAGCGACTGGGAGACGTGGCGCAGGCGGAATCCGGCGTCGAGCGCCATGCAGACGCGCCCGATGGACCCGAGCACCGTGTTCACCGCCGCAAAGCCCGTCCGGAGCAGCGCCGGATCGCGAATGGCCTCGTCGCCCGCCATGGCGGCCGATGGTGGCGCAATCGCCGTCGCGGCGCAATCCGCGGGGACGCGAACCCTCCGTGCGCGCCCTGGCTCCAACCCCAGGAACCCTGCCCGGAGGAACCCATGGCCCGCCTCTCCCGGATCCTCGCCTCGATGCTCCTCGCCTCGGCCTGCGTTTCCGCATCCGCCGAGCCCGCCGCCGTCGCCCTGCCGAAGGGCTACCGCGGCTGGACACACGTCCGGTCGATGGTGGTCACCGATCCGGAGGAGGGGATGTACGGGTTCCACAACGTCTACGCCAACCCGGCCGCGTTGAAGGGGCTCGAGGCGGGTGGGAAGCGCTACGCCGACGGCGCCACCTTCGTCGTCTCCATCTTCGAGGTGAAGCAGGAGAAGGGGCTCGTCGTGGCGGGCGAGAAGCAGCGGGACGTGATCCAGGTGAAGGACCGGAAGTCGAAGGCCACCGGCGGCTGGCGCTTCGGGTCGTTCGCCCCGGCCGGGAAGCCCATCGGAATCGACCCGGCGTCGTGCGCCGCGTGCCACGCGCAGGCCGCCGCCACCGACATGGTGTTCACGCGGTACACGCGGTAGGGCGGCCGCCGGCGGGGCCCGCCCCGCCCGACGTCACATCCCGGCGAAGAGCATTCCCTGGGTGAGGATCACGGCGCCGAAGGCCACGAGCAGGAGCCCGGACGCCCAGCGGACCGCCACCGGGTGGGCGGAGACGGCCCTGACCCTCTGCCGGAGCGCCTGGGAGCCGTATCCCACCGCCAGCATGGGCACGGCGAAGCCCAGCGAGTAGACGAGGAGCAGCCCGATGCCGGTGGCGAGCGACCCGCGCGAGGCCACCAGCGCGAGCACCGAGGAGAGCAGGGGGCCGACGCAGGGGATCCAGACCAGTCCGAGCGACAGGCCGAGCACGAGGCCGGAGAGGCGCCCGCCGCCGCCCGCCTGGATTCGGTTCACCCACGTGATCCGCTTGAAGACGTTCACGTCGGCGAGCAGCAGGAGCCCGAAGGCCACCACCATCACGCCCACGACCTTCTCCAGCACCGGCAGCGCCGGGCCGATGACGCTCCCGAAGAGGCTCGTCACCACGCCCATGAGGACGAAGCTCGCGGCGATGCCGGCCACGACGAGCGCCGGGCGCGACCGGTGGTCCTCGGCGGTGCCCGTGAGGATGACCGGGAGCACCGGCAGGACGCACGGACTCGCCACGCTGGCGAGTCCCGCGCCGAAGGTCAGCGCGATCGACGAGAGCCCCACGTCCATGGCGTCAGTTCACGAGCTGGCGGACCTGCGCGGCCGACTGGATCCCCGGCGTGGCGCGCCGGATCTCCTTGCCCGTGGAGTCGGTGACGACGAGCGTGGGAAGCGCGCGGATGCCGAACTGCTGGAAGCGGGCGATGTCGGCCGGGACGGTCGTCTTGTAGTAGACCACCTCGGCCTTGCCACGGAGCTCGGGGGCGAGCTCCTGGAGGATCCGGTCCTGCATCTGGCAGGGCGCGCCAGCGGGATTCATGAAGAAGATCAGTCGCTTCTGCGCGGTGGCGGCGTGGGTCGAGGCGGTCACGGCGGAGGCCGTGCGGGGGGCCTCGGCGCGTGCGGTAGGGGTGACCGCGACGACGGCGAGGGCGAGCGCGGCGAGCGGGAACGGGCGGGTGATCGACATGTGGGCCTCCGGGTGGTCGGGGCGGGTCGGCCGCCCCTCACTTGGAGCCAGGGAGTCCCGGCAGGGTTCGCGCGCGGCGGTCAGGGTTCGCGCGGCGAGCGAACCGGCTGCTTCGCGAGCCGCTTGTAGTAGAAACGCGTCCCGTGGAGCGCGGCCACCGGGTTGTGGCCGGTGACCCGGTCCTTCGCGACCAGCGTCGTGGTCGGCGCGTCGGCGTGACGCGTGAAGAGCATGTCGTGGCCGACGCAGAGGCCCAGGATCACGTTCATGTCGGTGCCCACCCGGTTCAGGATGCGCGCCTGCGCCACCGGGTTGCACAGCGGCTCGAAGGTCCCGGGGCGGACCTTCAACTCCTCGGGGATTCCCAGGCTCGACTTGTCCACCGAGCCCACCTTGCAGCAGACCGACACCGGCTCGAGCCCCTGCGCCTCGAGGATCTCGGCCAGCCGCGCCGCCTCGTCGAGCAGCCCGATGCACGTGGCGATGCCGACCCGCTTCCACCCCATTCGATGCGCGAGCGCGACCGTGTCCTCCACCCGGGTCCACCGGGCGTGGACGGCACCCCCCTCCTGCTGCTCGTAGCAGAGTCCCTCCACCTCGGCGGCCACGCGGGCCAGGCGCTCGTCGGCCGCTCCGGGCGCGTAGCGCGCGAGCGCCGCCTCCACCTCCCCGGGATGGTGGCGGGTGGGGCAGTTGCCGGGCTGGGGCGGGGCCGAGGCCGGATCGGCGCTCCAGCAGGCGGTGGCGCCCTTCTTCCCGAACACGGTGCTGCAGGCGGAGCAGGACGGATCGACGGCGGTTGGCTGGCTCACGGGGTCCTCCGGGACCGCGAAGCCTACTCCATCGGAGGTGGGACGGGGAGGAGGCCGTGCGGCCGTCAGTCGAGGCGCCAGGTGATCGCGGCGGAGGCGGAGGGCCCCGTGTAGACCCCGTCCGGCGTCCCGGTCCTTCGCCAGGACGCGCCCAGATCCACCGAGAACCCGCCGCCGAGCCCTTGCTCGAATCCCAGGCCGAGACCGGTGGTGGTGGACGGCGCCTGGTACGGCTCGTAGGTCGCCGGGAGCAGCTCCCGGTAGTAGGTGGACGTGCCGCGCTCCACGAAGGCGGCGAGCGAGATCCAGGTCGCGCGCGCGGGGTGGAACTCCAGCTCGGCGAGCAGGCGGTCGTACCTCGCCGCGTAGACCGGGTCGACCGCCGTGCGCTCCACGTGTGCGTAACCGGCCCGGGTGGTGAGCCAGGGCGACGGGCGCCAGCGCAGCGTGGCGCGCCCGATCACCGTGGCCCCGCTGCGGGCGGGGTCGGCGAACCAGCCGTAGGCGCCGGTCGCGCCGACGACGACGGCGAGCGGCCCCACCACGTCGACGAGGAGGGTGGCGCCGGCGCCCGCGGAGGTCCGGTCGAGCTCGGACAGGGTGGCGAAGCGGGTCCCGTCGAGCGTGGCGCCGACGTGGAGCACCAGGGCGTCGGAGAGATCGACGGAGGCCCCCCCGTTCGCGGCCAGGGTGGCGACGGCCGAGCCGGCCCCGTCCTCCCCGGGAGCGACGAGGAGGTTGGAGTCGTATCCGCCGCCGGCGGTGACGGACCCCTCGAACCGGAGTCCGTCGCCGTCGGTGGCGAGGAGCGCGAGCGCGAGCCAGAGGGCGGGCATGCCGGCTCCCCCGGTGCGCAGGCTACCTGCCGCCGCGGTACGCCGAGCCCGAGCCGCCGCCGGCGCCGGTGCCGCCGCCCGAGGCCTTGCCGGAACCGCCGCCGGTCATGGCGCGGCTGCGCTCCCGGGTCGCCTCCTGCGAGGCGGTGTGGGTCATGTCGCGGGTGCGCAGGCGGTCCTGGGTGGGCGCGGCGCCGTCCACGTGGGTGGACGGATCGCGGGTCTGCTGCCGGGCCTGGTCGGCGGCGACGGCCGGTGTGGCGAGGGCGATGGTGGCGAGGGCGGCGATGATCGCGAGCTTCATGGGTCGGTCTCCGGTTCGGGTGGGTGCTGCTGCCCGTTCCAACCGGGGCCGCCGGCGAAGGTCTCGCGGTGCGGCATCGTGTCGCACCGGTGGTGCGCTTCGGGTAGATTGCCGCCGTGCCCGCCACCTCCGTGCTCGCGCTGCTCTCCGGATCGGTGGCCGGCGTGCTCTCCGGCGTGTTCGGGATCGGCGGCGGCATCGTCCTCGTTCCCATGCTCGGGCTGCTGCTCGGGCTCTCGCAGGTCGACGCGCAGGGGGTGACGCTCGCCGTGCTGCTCCTGCCGGTGGGGCTTCCCGCGGTGCTCGCCTACCGCCGCCGCGTCGCCATCCCGTGGCGGCTCGTCGCCGCGACCATCGCCGGGTTCGTCGTGGCCGTCGGGCCGGGCGCGCGGATCGCCACGGCGCTCGACGGGCGCCTGCTCCGCACCCTCTTCGCGGGGATGGTGGTGATCGTCGCCGTCCGGACCTGGCGCCAGGCCGGGGCACGGGGGGACGGGGAGGTCGGGAAGCACGCTCCCCCGCGGAGCGCCTGGAACGGGACCTGGATCGGCGCCACCGGGGGCCTCCTGGCCGGCCTGCTCGGGATCGGGGGCGGCATCGTGATGATCCCGCTCCTCGTGGGCGTGCAGGGGCTCGACCAGCGGGAGGCGCAGGCCGTGTCACTCGCGGTGATGCTCCCGCCGGTGGGGCTCCCGGGCGTGCTCGCGTACGCCCAGGCCCGCGGCGCGCTGCCCTGGGGGGTGATGGCGCTGGTGGCGGCCGGGTTCGCCGTGGGCGCGCTGGGCGGCGCGCGGCTGGCCGTCCGGGCGCGAACGGCCACGCTCTCCCGCGCCTTCGCGGCCTTCCTCCTCGTGGCCGCCGCCCGCATGGCCTGGACGGCCCTGCGCGCCGGGCCCGGCCCGTGAACCGTCCTCGGCGGTCGTGGCTCCCACCCGCAGGAGGAACCCATGTCCATCGAACGCATCATCCGGCTCGTGGCCGGCACCCTGGTCCTCGTCTCGGTCCTGCTCGGGGCCGCCGGGAGCCCCGCATTCCAGGACGTCCGCTGGCTCTGGCTGGCGACCTTCGTCGGGGCGAACCTGGCGCAGAGCGCGGTGACGAGCTTCTGCCCCCTCGCCAGCATCCTTCGGGCCGCCGGGGTGGGCAGGGCGGACCCGACGCTCGCGCCGCGGACGTGACGTGGACGCCGCCTGCCAGCGGATCGCCGACCTGCTCTCCGAGTTCCTCGACGGGGACCTCGGGGACGCGGCCCAGCGGGACGTGGCGCGGCACCTCGACGCCTGCGGCGCGTGCTCCCGGTTCGCGGCCGAGCTGGCCGCGACCATCGGCGCGCTGCACGCGCTCCGGGCCGGACGGCTCAGTCGTGGCAGCCGGAGACCAGCCGCGACGACTTCGCACAGCACTGCGCCGCCTTCTCCGGGACGCAGCACGCCTTCTTCCTCGTGAGCATCTTCATCGCCGCCTCCTAGGCCTTCGCCTTCGCCGCGGTCCGGGCCTTCGGCTTCGCCTGCCGGGCCAGCTTGGCGCGGACCGCCTTGGCCGAGTCGCAGTCGGGGCACTTCGCGCGGGGCCGCGCCGCGTGCGTCTGGCAGGTCGCGATGCAGTTCGCGAGCGACTGCAGCAGGATGTTCACCTCGGTCCGGGTGAGCTCGACGTTCATCGATGGCCTCCGTGCCTGGTCCGGGGAGGGATCATCGACCGGAGGCCGCACGGAGTAAAGGGCGCGGATGGGGCGCGAACGGGGTGGCGAACCCTCGGTCCGCCCCCCGGCTCCAACCCGGCATGGCCAGGAACGCACTCGTCGTCGGCGGCGGCTTCGCAGGGCTCGAGTCCGCCATCCAGCTCCGGAAGGCCGGGCTCGACGTCACGCTCGTCTCGGATCGCCCGTACCTCTGGATCTATCCCACATCGATCTGGGTCGTGACCGGGGAACGGGCCTTCGACGACGTCTGCCTCGATCTCGCCGACGTGGCGCGACGGAACGGGTTCACGTTCCGCGTCGGGACGGTGCAGTCCGTCTCGGCGGCCCGGCGGGCCGTCGTGGTGGACGGCGACGAGCTCGTGGCCGACCACCTCGTGCTGGCCATCGGCGGCACGCCCATGCGGCCCCGCGGGGTCGAGCACGTCCACGTGCTCTCCGGCAAGCCGGAGAACGCGAGCCGGCTTCACGATGCCCTCGAGGCGCTCCTGGCCCGGGGCTCCGGCCGGATCGCCACGGGCTTCGGCGGCAACCCGAAGGACCCGTCGGCGGTCCGGGGCGGCCCGGTCTTCGAGGTGATGTTCAACGTCCTCCACCTGCTCGAGAAGCGGGGCCTGCGCGAGCGGTTCCAGCTCTCCTTCTTCGCCCCCATGGCCAGCCCCGGCGAGCGCATGGGAAGGAAGGCGGTCGCGGCCATCCAGTCGATGCTGGGCCAGAAGGGCGTCGAGATGCGCTTCGGCAAGAAGATCGACGGCTTCGAGCCGGGAGGCTCGGTGACCTTCGAGGACGGGTCCCGCCTGGAGAGCGACCTCACCGTCTTCATCCCCGCGCAGAACGGGCACCCGGTGCTCGCCGCGGGCGATCTTCCCCGCAACGAGGCCGGCTTCGTCCAGATCGACGAGGGCTGCGCCGTGCCGGGCTTCCCGGGCGTCTGGGCGGTGGGAGACTCGGCCGCCCTGCAGGGGCCGGCCTGGCGCGCCAAGCAGGGGCACCTGGCCGAGGTGATGGCCCGGGTCGCGGCATCGAACGTCGCCGCCGTGGAGGAGGGCCGCCCGGACCGGTCGAGCTACCTGCCCCACGTCTCCATCACCTGCCTCATGGACATGGGGAACGGCGCCGCCTACGTGCACCGCGACGAGCACCGGGAGCAGATGATCCCGCTCCCGGTGGTGGGGCACTGGATGAAGAAGGGATGGGGCTCCTACTTCGTGGCCTCGAAGCGCCGCCGGTTCCCCCGGCTTCCCGGGATGTGACCCGGGAGCGGCTTCAGGCCGCCGGAGCCGGGTGGAAGGGGCAGCTCCGCTCGAGGCAGTCGTCGTTGCGGGCGTGGAACGCGCAGCGCGGTCCGCGCCCCGGGAGCGTCACTCCCAGATCCTCCCGTGCGAAGCGGATCCCGGAGAGCAGGGCCAGCCAGGACGTTCGCTTGCAGCAGCGCGGTCCACCCACGTCCCCGATGACCTGCAGTGCGCGCCCGGTGGCCCGGTTCGCCTCCCCCCATCCGGTCGGGCTCCGGGGCGTGGTCCCGAGCGCCAGGCTGGCGAAGATCCCCACCCCCACGCCCGATCCGCACGCGCCGTTGTAGCCGCACGATCCTCCCACCACGGTGGCGGACCGGCGCCGGGCCTCGGCGAGCAGCCCGGGGAGACCGGGTGCGCCCGACGCGTTCGCCCAGGCGGCGAGGAGCGCGGCCGGCACGAGGAAGTGGTGCTCCGGGCCGTGCATGCGGATGGCCGGGTGGCGCATCAGGGCGGTGGCGAGCGCCACCGGGTCCGTCCCCGTATGCCGCTCGCAGGCCCGGGCGATGACGTCGTTCGCGGAGCCGGAGTGGCAGGCGTCGCAGACGTAGTGCCCATCCCGGCAGCGGGCGGCGCTCGGCTCCTCGACGCCGCACACCGCGCAGGTGGCCGGGGAGGCCTCGACGGCGTAGGCGAGATCCACGCCGCAGACCAGGCAGCCCCGGGCGTGCTCCGCGGCGGGCGCGACCCCGGTCACGGTCAGGCCCCCAGGCCGTGGAACCGGGCGCCCAGGCCGTAGAGAGCCGGTACGGGGCGGCAGTCGGGGGCGACCGGGGTGCCGTGCTCGCGCCAGGCGATGGCCCCGCAGCCGCCACCGCACACCGGCGCCAGCGCGCAGCCGTCGCAGGCCGGGATGGACGCGGTGCTCCGCCCCTGCCAGACGGCGATGGCCGCCTCGTCGCGGGTGACCCGGGGATGGAAGGTGCCGAGCCGGTGCGCCGGGTGACCCACCGTCGCGGTGCAGCCGAACACGCCGCCGTCTGGCCCGAAGGCCCACTCCTTCTTCGCGGCCGGGCAGGCGTCGAAGTTGGGGGCGGGGAGCTCGCCGGTGTCGGCGAGGTGGCCGATGCCGTGGAAGCGGGGCCGGTGGAAGCGCCGGAGCACGGGGTGCGCCTCGGCGAGCTCGACGTAGCGGGCCCAGAGCTCGACCCGGTCGAACAGCGCGCCTTTCTCCTGGCGGCTGGCACACCCGAAGAGCTCGTAGTTGCGCCCGATCTGGGTCTTGAAGCGCGACGAGGGGAGGTCGAGCCAGCCGCGGTCGGCGGCGAACGCGGCAAGCTCGGGCAGCGCCGGCAGGTTCTCCCGGTCGGCGACCACGCGGAGGTTCACCGGGATCCCGGCGGCCACGAGCCCGTCGATGCCGGTCACGATCCGGTCGAACGTGCCGGCTCCCCCGGCGTGGGGCCTGCGCCGGTCGTGGAGCGCGGCAGGCCCGTCGAGCGTCACCTGGACCTCCTTCACCGGACCCGCGGCGAGGAGCGGGAGGAAGGCGGCCAGGTCGTGGCCGTTCGTCACCACCGCCACCTCCATGCCGCGCGCCCGGGTCCCGTCGAGGAAGCGGCGGATGCGGTCGTGGTGCGCCGGCGTGTCGCGCAGCGGCTCGCCCCCGAACAGGGTGACGTACGGCCGCGGCGTCTCGCCGGCGTGGTGGCGGTCGACGTAGGCGAAGAACGCGTCCACGGCCTCCGGCGCGATGAGGCCGGCGGCGGCGGGGTCGAAGAGCTCCTGGTAGCAGTAGGTGCAGGCCAGGTTGCACCCGAAGCTCGGGACCACCACGAGCTGGGTGGGAGTCCGGGCCGCCTCGGTGCGCCACTCGTCCCGCGCGGCGGCGAGGAAGGCCTGGTCCTCCGCGTCGTGATCGACGACGAAGCCGGCCTCGCGCAGGGTGTCCTCGGCCAGGTCTGCGGGCAGGCTTCCGCCCGCCGCCAGCCCCTGGAGCGCCGAGGCAGAGCCGGGCCCGAGGAGCGCGGCCTGCCCGGTGAGCGGCTGGACCAGCAGCACCTCGTCGCGTCCCGGGACGGGCGCCAGGATGGCGTGGCGGGAAAGTCTCATCGTGCCTCCGGGCCGGGACGACGCCCGGTGACGGTGATGCTGTGGACGAGGACGCCGCCCTTCTCGTAGGGCGCGGTGCGACGGACCACCTCCACGTCGCGCAGCCCGGCGGCGGAGATGGCGGCCAGGTAGTCCGCCTCGGGGATCGACCCGCCGTAGCAGGCGGCCCAGGCTGACGGGTCGTTTCGCACGGCGTCCGGCAGCGGCGCCTCGGAGACCACGTCGGAGACCGCGAAGCGGCCGCCGGGACGGAGCAGGCGAGCCACCTCCCGGTAGACCGCGGCCTTGTCCGGCGCGTGATTGATGGCGCAGTTGGAGGTCACCACGTCGGCGCACGCGCCGGGGAGCGCCACCGCCGCGAGGTCGCTCTGGACGACCCGGGCCCAGGCCACGCCCGCGAGGGCGGCCCGGGCCGCCTCGAGCATCCGCCCGTTCGCGTCGACCCCGGTGGCGGATCCGAGCGGGCCCACCCGCTCCGCGGCGACCGCCACGTCGCGGCCGCGACCACAGCCCAGGTCGACGACGTGCTCGCCGGGTCGGGGCGCGGCCACCTGGAGCGCGCCGCCGCAGGAGAGCGAGGCCTGGCTGGACGCGAGCGCGCCGTAGCGCTCCTCGGTGGCCCGGGCGATGGCGCTATCGTGCTTCGGGTCCCGGCTCATCGACTGTGAACTCCCAGGAGCACCAGGCGTCCTCCCCGTGGGGATCGGGCGGGCAGGCGAGGCAGCGGGTGCGGATCCGCGGATCGACGGCGCGGGCGAACCCGGCGTACTCCACGAGGCCCACCGACTTGCAGGGGAAGTCGGGAAGGCCCTTGCGCTTCCGGGCCGACTGGACCCGGCAGTCGCGCATGACGAAGACCGCGCGCCGGTCGGAGAGCTCGGTCACCTCCTGGACGTTCAGGCGGGCGTAGAGCCGGTGGCGCAGCGCCTCGACGAGCGCGGGGATGCCTCCGCCCGGCTGCATGCCGAGCCGTTCCATGATGCGGCGAGCCTCGACGACCGTGAACCTCTCCCAGGCGGCCGTGTCGGCCGCGATGGCGGCCTCCATTCCGCTCGCGCTCTCGACGGCCTGGAACCAGAGGCCGTCGTGGGCGAGCCAGTTCTTGGCGTCGTCCAGGATGATGCGGACGAGCTCCTCCCGGGGGAGCGCCCGGAGCTGGGCCTCGGCGTCGAACGGGCCGCTCGCGTCGGTGGTGTCGGTCACGTCCTGCCCCCCAGGAGCTCGGTGTCGACGATCTCGGCGAGGTAGCGCTCGCCCACGAACCCGGTCACATGCTCTACCACGCGCCGCCCCCGGAAGAAGAGGACGGTGGGCGTGCTCATCACGCCGAGGCGGGCGGCGGTCGCCCCGGCCTCGGCGGCGTTCAGCTCGGCGACCTTCACCCGGCCCTGGTACCGCCCGGCCAGCGAGACGATGACCGGCTCGAGCATCTTGCACGGGCCGCAACCCGGGCTCCAGACGTCGAGGACGACCGGGAGGTCGGAGCGCCCGACCTCGGCGGCGAAGTTCCGGTCGTCCACGTGGACCGGGAGGACCTCGGGCGCGGAGGGGCCGAAGAGCCGGGACCAGAGGCCCATCAGGCGGCCTTCCCGTGTTCCTTCACGAACTTCTGCACGGCGAGCGCGGCGATGGTCCCGTCGGCCACGGCGGTGGTGATCTGGCGGAACCGCTTCGAGCGGATGTCCCCGGCGACGTAGACGCCGGGCACGGCGGTGGACATGTCGTCCCCGGTCTCGACGTAGCCCCAGTCGTTCGTCTTCACGAGGCCCTTCACGAGGTCCGTGCGCGGGACGTACCCGACGAAGACGAAGACGCCGTCGGTGGGGAGCTCGCGCACCTCCTTCGTCTTCACGTTCTCGATGCGGATCTTCTCGAGCTGCCCCTCGCCGACGAAGGCGCGGGGCTCCGAGTCCCAGATCACCTCGATCCTGGGGTGCGAGAGGGCCTCGGCGGCGCTGACCGGCTCGGCCTGGAAGTGGTCGAACTGGTGGATGATGGTGACCTTCCTCGCGAACTGGGTGAGGAAGAGCGACTCCTCCACGGCGGAGTTGCCCCCGCCGACGACGTGGATCTCCTTGCCCTCGAAGTAGGCCCCGTCGCAGGTGGCGCAGTAGGAGATCCCCCGGCCGCGGAACCTCGACTCCCCGGGCACGCCCAGCTCCCGGGGCTTCGCGCCGGTGGCGACGATGACCGCGGGGGCCTCGACGTGGTCCTCCTCGTCGAGCTCGAAGGACTTCACCGGCCCGGAGAGGTCGTGCCCGGTGATCTCGACCGCGCGCCGGATCTTCGTGCCGAAGCGCTCCGCCTGCGCGGCGAAGGCCCGGGCGAGGTCGGCGCCCTTCACGTCCTCGGGAAACCCGGGGTAGTTGGACACCTTGTGGGTGGTCTTCATCTGGCCCCCGGGCACGCTCTCGTCGAGCACGAGCGTGCGGAGGCGGGCGCGGGACGCGTAGATGGCGGCCGACAGCCCGGCCGGCCCCGCCCCAGCGATGATCACGTCGTAGCGATCGGCCATGGTGTCCTGGCTCCCGGTGCCGGCGCTAGGCGCCGAGCAGCGACTCGACCTGCGCCTTGATGGCGGTGCGCTTGATCTCCTCGCCGGTCATGCGCTCTCCGACCTCGGCGCCGCCCTTGAAGAAGACGAGGGTCGGGCTCCCGGTGACGCCCAGCCGGGTGGCCAGCTCGCGGTTGCCCTGGCGGAAGATCTTGAGGAAGCGGGCCTTGCCGGCGAACTGCTCGGCCACCGCGTCGAACTTGGGCGCGAGCGCCTCGCACGGGGGGCACTCGGTGGAGAAGAAGTCGAGGATCACCGGCTGGGGCGACCCCGCGACCTCGGCCTCGTACTCGGCCTGGGTGATCTCCTTCACGTACTGGCTCATGTCGTCTCGCCTCTCGTGGGGAAGGGGTGGGGCGGGCCCGGAGGCCCGCCCCGGGCGTTGCTAGTCGTGGCAACCCGACACGAGCCGGGAAGCCTTGGCGCAGCACTGCGCGACCTTCTCGGTCGAGCAGCAGGACTTCTTGACCTTCGTCAGCAACTTCATGTCGCCTCCAAGGGTGCACTGCGACTTCAGCCCATCTGAGCCGCGACGCGTCGGAAGGGTTCGGCCGGGACCGGTACGGACGGCCGGCCGTTGCCAGCACCCCCGGAGGGACTCCACAATGGCCCGGGTGAGCTCCTGGAGCTGCCGGTACGAGGCGAGCGGGATCTGCCGGAAGGTGGACGGGGCCTACTGCCGTCCCGGGATGAAGGGCTGCATCCTGGTGGGCAGGGTCACGTTCCAGGACGGCGTCGTCCCCTCGCCGGTCTGGCCGCAGGAGCCAGGAAGGTCCTCGACGCACCCGGGCGCCGACCACGACCCCGAAGGTGGCTGAGGCGGCGCGACCCGGTGTCGCGGCCTCCCGCCGAGCCGCCCGTGGTATCAGGAGGGCCATGGCTCCGAGAGACGCGAGGGGTGGGATCCGGTTCACGACCGCCGTCGTCCTGGCCCTGGCCGTGTCGACGACCCCGGGAGCCGCGCTCGCCGCCGACGCCCCGCAGCGGAAGATCGTGGTCGCCGCCGCCGCCAGCCTGCGGCTTCCCATGCAGGACCTGATCGCGGTCTTCGAGCGCCGGACCCCGGGCGTGAAGGTGGAGGCCACCTTCGGCTCCACCGGGGCCCTGCAGGCGCAGGTCCGCCAGGGCGCGCCCTACGACGTGTTCCTGGGCGCCGACCGGGACGCCGCCACCCGGCTGCACGAGGCCGGTCTCGGCCGGGGAGATCCCTTCCCGTACGCGATCGGGCGGCTCGTGCTCTGGGTTTCCGCCCATTCCCGGGTGGACCCGAACGCGCTCGGGGTCGCCGCGGTGACGAAGCCCGGGATCAAGAAGATCGCCATCGCCAACCCGGCGGTCGCCCCGTACGGGGTCGCGGCGGAGCAGGCGCTGCGCGCCGCCGGCTTCCTCGACGCGGTGAGGCCGAAGCTCGTGCTCGGGGAGAGCGTCCTCCAGGTCGTCCAGTTCGCGCAGACCGGGAACGCCGAGGCCGCCTTCGTCCCCTGGCCGTTCGTGACCATCCCGCCGCTCGCGTCGATGGGCCGCTTCATCCCGGTGCCCCCGACGTCCTACGCCCCCATCGAGCAGTGGGGCGTCGTGCTCTCGGGAGGGCGCGACCCGGCGCTCGGCGAGGCCTTCGCCGACTTCGTCCGCTCCCCGCCCGGGCGCACCATCATCGAGCGGCACAAGTACATGCTGCCCCCGGGCTGAGCGATGGACCTCGCAGCGCTCCGGCTCAGCCTGGCGCTCGCCTCCCTGACCACGGCGACGCTCCTCGTGCTCGGCCTGCCGGTGGCGGCCTGGCTGGCCACCACCCGGTGGAGGCTGCGCCCCCTGGTCGAGGCCGTCGTCGCGCTTCCGCTCGTCCTCCCGCCCACGGTGCTGGGCTTCTACCTGCTCGTGGCCATGGGCCCCGCGAGCCCGCTCGGCGGCGCATGGATCGCGGCCTTCGGGCGGCCGCTCGCCTTCAGCTTCGAGGGGCTGCTCCTCGCCTCGGTGGTCTACTCGCTCCCCTTCGCGGTGCAGCCCTTCACCGCCGCGCTCCAGGGGGTCGACCCGCGGCTGGTCGAGGCCTCCCACACCCTCGGGGTCTCGCGGGTCGGCACCTTCCTCAAGGTGAACCTGCCGCTGGCCGCGCCGGGGATCCTGGCCGGATCCGTCCTCACCTTCGCCCACGCGCTGGGCGAGTTCGGCGTGGTGCTGATGGTGGGAGGGAACATCCGGGGGGAGACGCGGACCCTCTCCATCGCCATCTTCGACGCGGTCGAGCAGCTCGACTACGCGGCGGCCTCGCGCACCGCGCTCTTCCTGCTCGCGGTCTCCTTCAGCGTGCTGGTGGTCACCGCGGTGCTGCGCCGCCGCCCGGTGCTGGGGTGACGGCCACGCTGGCGGTCGACGTCCGCGTCGCGTTCGCCGGCGGGCGTGGCCTGCGGGCCCTGCTCGAGGAGCCGCTCGTGCCGGGCGGGGTCCTCGTGCTCTTCGGCCCCTCCGGCGCCGGGAAGACCACGCTGCTCCGCGCCATCGCCGGCCTCACCCGGCCCGACGTCGGGTCCGTCTCGTTCGCCGGCGAGCGCTGGCTCGACCCGGAGTCCGGCGCATCCGTCCCGCCGCAGCTCCGCGGCGTGGGCTTCCTGTTCCAGGACTTCGCGCTCTTCCCCCACCGGACCGTGCGCGGCAACGTGGCCTACGGGCTCTGGCGCCTGCCCGCCGAGGAGCGACGGCGGCGGGTCGAGGAGGTGGCGCGCCTGCTGCGGATCGAGCCGTTGCTCGACCGGGCGCCTGGTGGCCTCTCCGGCGGCGAGCGGCAGCGGGTGGCGCTCGCGCGGGCGCTGGCTCCCCGGCCCCGGCTGCTGCTCCTCGACGAGCCCCTCTCGGCCCTCGACGCGCCCACCCGGGGAGAGCTCCGGGGCGAGCTCCGTGCGCTCCTGCGCCGGCTGGGGATCCCGTCGGTCGTCGTGACCCACGACCGGGTCGAGGCGCTCGCGCTGGGCGACCGGATGGCCGTGCTCGTCGACGGGGTGGTGCGGCAGGCGGGCCCGGTCGACGCCGTGTTCGCCGCGCCGGTCGACGCGGAGGTGGCGCGCGTCGTGGGCACGGAGAACGTGGTGCCGGTCCGGATCCTGGCCCGGGAGGAGGGGCTCGTCGCCGCCGAGGCGGACGGGGTCCGGCTCCTCGCCGTCGATCCGGGCGGGCTCGTGGCCACGGCCTGGGCCTGCATCCGCGCCGAGGAGGTCGTCCTCGAGCCCGCCTCCGGGCCCGCAACCAGCGCGCGCAACCACCTCCGGGGGACCGTGACCGCGCTGGTCCACGAGGGACCGTTGCTGCGCGTCACCGTGGAGTGCGGCTTCCGCCTCGTCGCGCTCGTCACCCGCCCTGCCGCGGAGCAGCTGGGGCTCGCCCCGGGTGCGCCCGTCGCGGCGCTGGTGAAGGCGCCGTCGGTCCGGCTGGTGCCGCGCGAGCCCTGACCCGCGGCGTTGCGCCGGTGCGGTCCGCGTGCTCTCCTCCCGCGCCATGCACGCCCCGGAACGGTTCGACGCGTCCTACTACCTCCGCCACTACCACGGGCCCGACCGCGTCCACTCCGCGTCGCAGGTGGCGCGCCTGGCCGCCGGCGTGGACGGTCTCGCCGCCTGGCTCGGAGTGCAGGTCCGGTCGGTGCTGGACGTCGGCGCGGGTCCCGGTCACTGGCGGGCCTGGTTCCGGCGCCACCGCCCGCGCGTCCGCTACCTCTCCACGGACGTATCGCCCTACGCCTGCCGGCGATGGGGCCACGCCCGCCGCGACATCTCCTCGTGGCGGCCGCGGGCGACCTTCGATCTCGTGGTGTGCCAGGGGGTGCTGCAGTACCTGGACGACGCGGCCGCCGGTCGCGCCATCGACAACCTGGGCGCGGCGTGCCGCGGGCTCCTCTACCTGGAGGCCGTCACCCGCCGCGACCTGGCGGAGGTGGTGGACACCGAGCGCACCGACACCCGGATCCGCGCGCGCACCGGCGCCTGGTACCGCCGCCGGCTCGCGCCGCACTTCGTGCAGGTGGGCGCGGGCGTCTGGGCGGCCCGCGCGGCGGGGGTCCCGCTCTACGAGCTGGAGGGAGCGCCCGTCCAGGCCACGCTCCGGCGCCAGAGCTCGGCGGCCAGGGCGGGATCCTCCGCGGCCCGGGAGGCGCGCACCGGCTTGCACGCGTCGTAGTAGGCGCCGCTCTCCAGCGATTCCACCGGGGAGGTCGCGCAGTGGAGCGTCGTCCGCGCGCCCTCCGCGGGCGAGATGAGGAAGAGCTTGAGGACGTGGCGGATCCCCCAGGGGAGCTCCCGCCAGATGTCGGTGGCGACCACGCCCGGGTGGAGGGAGTAGGCGGTCACGCCGGACCCGGCGAGGCGACGCGCCAGCTCCTTCGTGAAGAGGACGTTCGCGAGCTTCGACGTCGCGTAGGCGTCGAGCCCGCCCGAGGTGGCCGGCCGCCGCTGGGCCTCCCAGTCGATGCCGTCGCGGACCCGCCTGTGGGCGCGGCTCGACACGTTCACGATCCGGGAGGGCGCGCTCCGCTTCAGCCGCTCGAGCAGGAGCAGCGTGAAGAGGAACGGCCCGAGGTGGTTCGTGCCGAAGGCGGCCTCGAAGCCGTCGGCGGTGAGCGTGCGCAGCCCGGCCAGGCCGGCGTTGTTGACGAGCAGGTGGAGCGGCAGGTCCCGCGCGAGGAAGGCCGCCGCCGCTTCCCGCACCGACGCCAGGTCGGAGAGGTCGAGGGGGAGGAACTCGACCCGGGAATCGCCGGTGGAGCGCCGGATGGCCTCGACGACCGGCTCGGTCCGCTCCCGCGAGCGCCCGGCCAGGATCACGTGGGCGCCGGCGCGCGCCAGCTCCTCGGCGGTGACCCGGCCGATGCCGGTGCTGGCCCCGGTGACGATGCACACCTTCCCGCGGAGATCGTCGGACATGCGCGGAGGCTAGTGGCGCGCGAGGCGGCGGGCAAGCGGGGCGGTGCGCCGGTACAATGGCCGGGTGCGCCGCGCCGCCCTCCCGCTCCTCGTCGCCCTGGCCGCCTGCGGTGGATCCGGCCCCGGCGGCCACGCGGTGGCCCAGGTCGAGGTGACGCTGGAGCGGTCCGGGCTCACGGTGGGGGAGGTCACGCGCGCGACCGCCGTCGTGCGCGACGCGGGCGGAGTGGTCCTCGAGGGGAGGGAGGTGGCCTGGACCACCTCGGCGTCGGGCGTGGTTCGCGTCGGCGGGACCGGGACGGTGACGGCCATCGGTGCGGGGTCGGTGATGGTGACCGCCACCAGCGAGGGCGTGGCGGGTGGTGCGCCGGTCTCGGTCGCGGCGCCGGTGATCCGGGCGGTCCGGGTGTCGCTCCCGACCTCCATCGGGGTCGGCCAGACGGCGCAGGGCGCGGCCGTCGCCGTCGACGCGGACGGGGCCCCCGTCGCCGCGACGGTCGCCTGGAGCACCACGAGCCCGTCCGTCGCGACCGTCTCCCCGAACGGGCTCGTGGTCGCGGTGGGGGTGGGGTCCGGCGAGGTCGTCGCCCGCGCCGGGGGCGTGCGCGGGACCGCCCGGATCGAGGTCTCGCGGCTCGCCGCGGTCTCGGCGCCGTTCCAGTCGGCGGCGCCCTTCCAGCCGGTCACCCAGCCGCCCGCCGTCCGGCTCACCGACGGCACCGGCGCCCCCGTGGTGGGCGCCCCGGTGAGCTTCACGGTCTCCGCCGGGGGTGGAACCGTCACCGGCGCCGCGGCCGTCACCGACCACGACGGCCTGGCCCGCGCCGGCGCCTGGGTCCTCGGCGAGGTGGGCCCCCAGGAGGTCGTGGCAACGTCCCCCTCCGCGCCGGCGGCCGCCGTCCACTTCGCGGGGACGTCGCGGGCGCCGGGGGCCGGGTTCGACGTGACGCTCCGGTTCCTGGGACCCCTGACCGACGCGCAGGCCAGGGCGTTCGTCGCCGCGCGCGAGCGCGTCTCCCGGATGATCACGGGCGACCTGCCCGACGCCGCGGTGGATGTCTCGGCGCAGGAGATGGCGGGTTGCCTGGGGAGGGCCCTCCACGAGACGGTCGACGACCTGCTCGTGCTCGTCCAGGTGGCGCCGATCGACGGCGCGGGCAACGTGCTCGGGCAG
This sequence comes from Anaeromyxobacteraceae bacterium, assembly GCA_037443385.1. Taxonomy (GTDB): domain Bacteria; phylum Myxococcota; class Myxococcia; order Myxococcales; family Anaeromyxobacteraceae; genus CAIOAK01. The sequence goes on along the minus strand of JBBIOL010000015.1, from coordinate 2,542 downwards.
TCCCGTGCCTGCCTCCGCCGGGGGTCGGGGAGCGCGCTGCCGGTGGTGGGCTACATGTGGTTCGACTCGGCCGACCTGGACCGGGTCGAGGCCGCCGGGTCGCTCGACGCGCTCGTCCTCCACGAGATGCTCCACGTCCTGGGATTCGGCACCATCTGGTCCTCGTCCGGGCTGCTCTCCGGCGCGGGGGGACCCGATCCCTGGTTCCAGGGTGCGACGGCGCGTGCGGCCTTCCTCGGGCTGGAGAGCGGCCTCCTCTACGGGGGGACGCCCGTGCCCGTGGAGGGGAACGCGGCGCCTTCCGGGACCCGCGACTCCCACTGGCGCGAGTCGGTGTTCGGGGACGAGCTCATGACCGGCTACCTCGCGCGTGGATCGAGCCCGCTCGGCGCCACCAGCGTGGCGTCGTTCCTGGACCTGGGCTACGACGTGGACCTGGACTCCGCCGATGCGTTTGCGGTGGCTCCCCCCGCCGCGCTCCGCACGCCGGCCGTCGGGGGCGTGGACGAGGGCTTCTCCCTCGCGGGAGACGTCGCCGACGGCGCGCCGACCTTCCTGGATCCCGCCGGGCGCCCGTTCCGGCGCTGACCCGTCACTCGTGCGCCTGCGGAGGGTTCCCCTGCCGCCGGTAGACGATGCCGGTCTTGGTGGCGCCTGGCAGGATCCAGTCCGGGACGGCGAGCTGGAGGGAGACGAAGAACTGCTCGGAGCGGAGGGTGGCCTTCTCGTGGAGGTCGTCCCGCCGCTTGAACTTCACCTGGTAGGCGAACTCGCCGACGAGCGGGGCGTGATCGCCCCGCTCGCGCCAGAGGGCCACGTTGGCGCCGGCGGTGGTGCCCTTGCCGAAGTCCAGCGTCCCCACGTCCTGGAGCACCTCCTCGACGATGGTGTGGTTCACGAGGCCGACGGTCTCCTCGCGGGCGCGGAGGAGGGGCGAGAGCGCGGGAAGCGCGTGCGCGATGGACGACAGCCGGTTCTGGTCGTCGCCGTGGACGTGACCCAGGGGAAACTCGCAGTTGTGCGAGTAGAGCACCCGGACGCCGCCCGGCGCGTGCTTCGGCGGGAGCACCTCCACCTTGAACTTGATGCGGTAGTCCCCCTGGATGCGCGGGCGCACGTCCTTCTCCGCGGCCGCCTGCAGGTCGGGCACCCGGTACTTGAAGACGATCTCCGGCTCGCCGATGGGGAAGCCGTCCTGGTAGGCCACCCGCCGGCGCAGGATGTAGCCCGACCGGTAGAGCCGGAAGTCGGCGGTGTCGAGGAACACCACCTCCCGGATCTGGGGACGCTCCGCCTCGCAGCCGTCGGTGGTGAACCCCACGTCGTGCTCCCGGGCCACGCGCTTCACGATCCGGGCGAAGTCCCAGAAGGACTGGCGGGAGGTGAAGCGCTCGGGGCGGAGGATGATCTTCGACTCGACGTACTGGACGTCGTCGAGGGGATGCCCGTCGGAGTAGCGCCCCGGCTTCAGGCCGGGGATGTGCTGGACCGGGGCCACCTTGTCGCCCATCGCGCGCCTCCGCCGGGACCCGGCCCGGCATCCCAGGATATTCCGTCGGCGCCGTGACGGAAGGGGGCTCACCCGTTATGGACCCGGACCGGGAGGGAGCCCGTGTCGAGAACCATCCGTCGCGTCGCCTGGGCGACGACCCTGGTGGGGGCGGCCTGGGCCGTTCCCGCCTCCGCCTGGATCTGGCCGGAGCACCGGGACATCGCCGTCGAGGCGGTGAACGACATGCCACCCGCCGACCGCGCCGTCCTCGATTCGATGTGGGCGTCCCTGCGCACCGTGGCGGGGCCGCAGCTCTGCCCGACGCTCGTGAACGCCGGGGCCGCCCCCCGCACCGCCTTCGGCGACTGGAGCGCGGTCTGCATCGACTTTCCGTCCTACCCGGCGCTGGGGGGAGACCACTCCTGCTCCACGGCCCAGCTCCGCGCGGTCACCGAGACCGAGGCATGGGGGCGCAAGGTGGCCTGGGTGGCCGAGTGGTCGAAGACGGCGCTGGCGGAGGCTCCCGACGAGTCGCGGCGCACCGACGCGTGGAACCGGTCCCACCTCGCCATGCAGTACGTGGACCCGGCCTACCTCACGCGGGCGGCCGGCAACAACGCCCACTTCCTCATGCCGAGGCTTCACGTCGACGACCGGGAGACGATCGAGGCCTACGTGGCGCGGTCGCTCGCCCCGGGGACCCCCATCAACGCCACCGCCATCTACGTCCAGTATCACGCGCTGGCCCTCCGTCTCGCCGCACGCTTCGGGCGGGCCCCGGAGGCGGAACGGCCCGACCTGGCCCGCCGCGCGCTCCTCGCCGAGGGGATCGCCCTGCACTTCCTCGAGGACTCGTTCTCGGCGGGCCACTACGCCGCGACCTGGGGAAGCGCCCCCTGGCAGAAGGGGACGCACGACCTCTACTGCGTGCTGGGCCTCACCTCCATGACCTGGGGCGGCGACCTCTTCGCCAGCAAGGGCGACGCCCACATGACCGACGGCGACCGCAGGACGGCCGGACGGGTGGTCTCGCGGAGCCTGCGCCAGTTC